>JAQUCU010000034.1 GCA_028686055.1 Desulfuromonadaceae bacterium | reverse complement strand
TTGGTTGATGAGGTTATTATAAGATACTTCTTTCCGACAAGGGAGGCAAAAATGCCTCTTTTGATCGGAAATTTACCCCTTTAACACCTTAAGCATGAAACTGTTGCAAAATTGGGACAGGCTCTATTTGGGAGGTAAATTAAAGTGGGAGTGTTGTATTTGCGGCATTCCTTAACTGCCTCTGTTGAGGTCATAGCACAATGCAATAGTCCCCAAGAGGAGTATGAGACATGGCAGAAATAGATGATCGCTGGTTGTCAGTGGACGAAATATGCAAATACCTTGGGATCGGTAAGGACACCGTCTACAAGTGGATCGATAAGCACGGAATGCCCGCTCATCGCATGGGCCGTCTTTGGAAGTTCAAGAAAGACGAGGTCGACGAGTGGGTCAAGGCTGGCGGCGCGGCAGACCGCAACAAGAAGGGTTCGGACGAATGAAGATCATCGACAACATTAATTCTTTGCTGGGCGACGATCTGAAGGCTTCCATCCATCCCAAGGCCAAATTGAAGATCGCGGCATCGTGCTTTTCGATCTATGCCTATGAAGCTTTAAAGACCGAGCTCGCAAAGATTGAGTCGTTGGAATTCATCTTCACAGCACCAACCTTCGTCCCCAACGAAGTCACCGACAAACTCAGAAAAGAACGCCGAGAGTTTTTTATCCCCAAGGCCAACCGGGAACGCAGCCTCTACGGCTCCGAATTTGAAATCCAGCTTCGCAATAAGCTCACCCAGCGTGCTATTGCTCGCGAGTGCGCCGAATGGATGCGCCGCAAAGCCAAGTTCCGCTCAAACAAAACCAAATCCCATATGCAGCAGTTTGGCTGCATTCAGGGGCCTTCGCTGGAAGCGGCATATATGCCATTGCATGGTTTCACCGCCGTGGATCTGGGATATCAGCGGGGGGATGCCGTTTCCAACATCGTCAACCGGGTAGACGAGACGGCTTTCACATCAACATACCTTCAGCTTTTTGACCAGATCTGGAGTGACCCGACAAAACTTGAAGATGTGACCACCGCGATCTGTGATCATATCGCGTCAGTCTATCAGGAAAATTCACCCGAGCGCATCTATTTCCTGATGCTCTACAATATATTTAGCGATTTCCTCAATGATATCGATGAAGACGTGTTGCCCAATGATCGCACGGGCTATCAGGATACGCTGGTCTGGAACAAGCTTTTTAACTTTCAGCGTGATGCCGCCGTAGGCATTATTAACAAGCTGGAGACCTATAACGGCTGCATCTTGGCCGATAGTGTGGGACTTGGTAAAACATTCACGGCTCTGGCCGTTGTGAAATACTATGAATTGCGCAACCGTTCGGTGCTTGTTCTGTGTCCCAAGAAGCTCGCGGACAATTGGCTAAATTACAACAGCAACCTGACGACCAACATCTTCTCCAGGGATCGCTTCAATTATGACGTTCTGTGCCACACCGACCTGTCCCGCAACTCCGGAGAGTCGTTCGGCATTCCTCTGAACCGCGTTAACTGGGGCAATTACGATCTGGTCGTCATCGATGAATCGCATAATTTCCGAAACAACGATGCCGTCAAGGACCGAGAAACCCGATATCAAAAGCTGATGAACAAGGTCATCCGTCAGGGCGTCAAAACCAAGGTCTTGATGCTGTCGGCTACCCCAGTCAACAATCGATTCAATGACCTTCGCAATCAACTGGCCCTAGCCTATGAGGGCGACTCCGAAATTATCAGCAAAAAGCTGCGCACAAGCAGATCAGTGGAAGAAATCTTTCGCAACGCCCAGATGGTATTCAATCAGTGGTCAAAATTGCCTCCGGAGGATCGCACGGCTCGTTCTATATTAAATTCCCTTGATTTTGACTTCTTTGAGTTGCTGGATAGCGTTACCATCGCTCGTTCGCGAAAGCACATCCAGACCTTTTATGACACCAGTGAGATAGGCCAGTTTCCCGAGCGCCGAAAACCCCTGTCATTCCATTCCCCATTGACCGGGCGCACCGATGTGATGAACTTCAATGAAATATTTGAACACCTCTCGTTGCTTAAACTGGCCATCTACGCCCCGATCAGCTACGTTTTTCCCAGTCGCCTTAAAAAGTATGAAGACTTATATGACACTGAAGCCAAGGGAGGAGCTGTAAAATTTCGCCAACGCGACAGAGAATCAAGTCTTCAATCCTTGATGACAGTCAATCTACTAAAGCGCCTAGAAAGCTCGGTCGAAGCCTTTCGTCTTACGCTGCAAAGTTTGCATAACAATCACGCCCGCACCCTGAGCAAAATCGATTCATTCAGGGTCGCAGGCGATGCTGGCAGTGTCTCTGACTGGACCGATAGCCTGGCAAACCTCGAAGCCGAAGAGGACGATATCCCGGTTCCGGATGATGCCGAAATCGGCGGCAAGGTGAAGATAAACCTTGCGGACATGGATCTTCCTTCGTGGGAACACGATCTGAAGGTTGATCTGGAAGTCATTAACGCCTTGTTGGAGTCCATGGCAAAAGTCACTCCCGAGGACGACGCCAAGCTGCAACACCTCAAGGCCCTGATTCTCAGCAAGATTGAAAACCCTATCAACGATGGCAATAAAAAGGTCCTCATTTTTACTGCCTTTGCCGATACGGCGAATTACCTCTACAACAACCTGGCGGATACCCTACTGGCAACGCAGAGGCTGCACACCGGAAAAGTAACCGGCAAGGATACGCCGAAATCAACCCTCAGAAAAAATTATGATTTTCAGTCGCTGTTGACGCTTTTTTCTCCTCGCGCCAAGGAGAAGGCTCAGGTGCTGCCAAATGAACCAGCTGAACTGGACCTGCTGATTGGCACCGACTGCATCTCCGAAGGGCAGAACCTTCAGGACTGCGATTACCTGGTCAACTATGACATCCACTGGAATCCGGTCCGAATCATTCAGCGTTTCGGCCGGATCGACCGCATCGGCTCCATCAACAAGACCATCCAGCTGGTGAACTACTGGCCCGACATTTCTCTGGATGAATACATCAATCTCAAGGAACGGGTCGAAAACCGGATGATCATTGCCGACGTGACGGCTACCGGCGATGACAACGTCCTCACGGCAAAAAGCAGTGAGATTTCGTATCGTAAGGAGCAACTCCGGCGTCTTCAGGAAGATGTAATCGAACTGGAAGACCTTAAAACGGGTGTTTCCATCACCGATCTCGGCCTGAACGACTTCCGCATGGACCTGCTTAACTATGTCAAAACCAATGGCGACCTTGCCAACGTGCCCAATGGCATGCATGCGGTTGTCCCAGCCCGGCCCGCAATGGGATTGCACCCTGGCGTCATCTTCGCACTGCGCAATCTCAACCACGGGGTCAACATCAATCAGCAGAACCGGCTGCATCCCTACTATTTGATCTATATCGCGGGCGATGGGCAGGTTATTGCCAACCACACCGAGGTCAAATCACTGCTCGACTTGGTGCGCTCAAGCTGCAAGGGACAAGCAGAGCCCATTCATGACGTTTGTCGCCTGTTTAATCAGCTGACCGACGAAGGCCGGAACATGAAGACTTGTTCCGACCTGCTGAGCACCGCCATTCGCTCGATGATCGATGTCAAGGAGGAAAAGGATCTGGATAGCCTGTTTTCGGGCGGCAGAACCACGGCTTTGGTGAATACCATTGCTGGACTCGATGACTTTGAGCTTATTGCCTTTCTCGTGGTGCAGGAGGAAAGATGACAGCCGTGCTTTTTGATTATCCCAAGAACGCCGCCTTCGGACGCGTTCTACCTAAGAGTAAAATTTACCAGCACGGAAGCCTAAAACGCTCCGTCAAACAGTTGTTTGTTCAGCAGGTGGAACAGATTGTCTGGCAACACAAGCTTGCCCCGGAGACAGTCAACCTGAAGGCATCAAAGGCCGTGCCTGAAATCCAGATCTTCAGCATCGCTCTCAAAGGAGACGAACTCAAACCCGAGGTGCTGCGCTGCATTGACCTGGCAATTCCCTTCCCGATCATTTTTGAGCTTCGGTTCGACGGGAAAGTAAAACCCCTTGCCGCCTTTAAGCGGCCGAATGAAGCGGATGCCAGCAAGTGGGTCATCAGCGAATATTTCGATAGCGACTGGACAGCCACCGATATACTACGCAAGCCCCTACCAATGGTTTTCGACCTCGAAGCGCTCTACGGCCATTTGCTAATGCCCCTGATGCCGTACCCGGCACGACCGGGCGAAGACCTGCAAACGCGGGTGGAACGAATGGAGCGCATTCGGCTCAAGCAACGAGAACTGGAACGTTGCGAGGCCCGGCTCCGCAAAGAGAAACAATTTAACCGCAAGGTCGCGATCAACGCCGAGCTGCGTGACCTGAAACAAGAACTTGAAGGTTTGTTTTCATGAACCGCGATGATCTAACCGCTAAAAACGCGAAAAGCGCAAAAGAGGAACTGCTCTTCAAAGATGAATGCTATGTCATCCAAGGGGCTATCTTCGATGTTTATCGCGAGATGGGTTGCGGCTTTCTGGAGGCGGTCTATCAGGAGTGTCTGGAAAAAGAATTTCGTTCCCGACAGTTGCCGTTCGAGGCTCAGAAGGAACTCGTTCTTTCATACAAGGGTGAACAGCTTGCCCAAACCTACAAGCCGGACTTCATCTGCCACGGCAAAATCATTGTTGAGCTGAAGGCAGTCAAAGAGATTGCGGCAGAGCACAAAGCCCAACTTCTGAATTACCTCAAGGCAACCGGTCTTGAACTCGGATTGCTCGTTAACTTCGGAGCGTATCCGAAGGCTGAGATTGTCCGGATAGCCAATACAAACTTTCGCGACTGGAGAAATAAGAAATGAACCGCGAAAAGCGCGTAAAAAGGAACATCTTGGATGGTTGTGTCGAAACATCCTGGCTCTCAATGCTATTTGTTTCTGACAACCAAAAAAACTTTCGCGTATTTAGCGCTTTTCGCGGTTAAAAAGGATCTGAATATGGAAAAGATGAAAATGCACTCCCCGAACCTGACCCAGGAAAACATCGCCTGTATCCGCGAGCTCTTTCCCGGCTGCGTGACCGAGGCCCAGGGAGAAAACGGTAAGCTGAAGCTTGCGGTCGATTTCGACCAGCTGCGGCAGGAGTTGTCCGAATCCATCGTGGAAGGCCCACAGGAGCGCTACCACCTCAGCTGGCCAGGCAAGCGGGAAGCCTTGCTCACCGCCAACGCGCCCATCGCCAAGACCCTGCGCCCCTGCCGGGAAGAGAGCGTGGATTTCGACACCACGAAGAACCTGTTTATCGAGGGCGATAACCTGGAAGCCTTGAAGTTGCTCCAGGAGACCTACCTCGGCAAAATCAAGATGATTTACATCGACCCGCCTTACAACACTGGTAACGACTTTATCTATGAGGATGATTTTGCCGAGAACGCAGAGGAATTCCTGAAAAGGTCGAATCAGAAGGATGAGGAAGGTAATCGGCTGGTGGCGAATACTGAAGCTAATGGAAGGTTCCACTCCGACTGGCTGAGCATGGTTTATGCGAGACTAAAACTCGCATGGCATTTATTGACGGATGATGGAGTTATATTTGTTTCTATCGATCAACATGAAATTGTAAATATTCAGCACATTATGAGCGAAGTTTATGGTGAAGATAATCATGTAGCTACGCTGACAGTGATTAACAATATGAAAGGAAGAAACGATCAAGCAAATGTCGCGACATGTCATGAATATCTGATAATTTTTACAAAAGGTGGGTTTGTTTCAAAGGGGCTTCCTCTAACTGAGGAGCAATTGAGCGCGTACAAATACGAGGATGATAACGGAGAGCGTTATGCACTTAGGGACTTAAGAAAGCGCGGGCGACCTGATCGACGTGAAGACAGACCGAACATGTTTTTCCCAATATTTTGGGATGAAATAACGAGAAGATGTTCACTGCAAAGAGAAAACCAAGAGCAAGTAGAAATTACGCCACAAAGAGGTGACGGGACAGATGGTCGTTGGCGTTGGGGTAAAGACAGAGTTGCCGCCAACTTAGGGAATTTACACCCTCGATTTTCGACTAAAAAACAACGCTGGGATATCGACCACCGTGTTTATTTGAACCCATTTGTGGCAAATACAGTGGGTGATGAAGAAGTTGATGACGATGATAAAGATTTTGAGCGCACCTCAAAAACCAAGTCGTTTTGGTGGGGGGCAGATATATCAACCGATGTTGCAAACCGAGAATTTAAGAAATTATTGCCGGAAATTAACCCTGACTATCCGAAATCTCCATTTTTGATTGAAAAACTTCTTAGAATGGCTGCAAGCGGAACAGATATTGTTTTGGATTTTTTTGCTGGCTACGCCACTACCGCCCACGCTGTTATGCAACTCAACGCAGAAGACGGCGGGAACCGCAAATTCATCATGGTGCAACTCCCAGAACTTTGCGATGAAAAGTCCGAGGCTTTCATGGCCGGCTATAAAAACATCGCCGAGATCAGTAGGGAGCGTATCCGCCGTGCTGGTAAAAAAGTTCTCGAAGGCGAATGTCATGAAGGCTGGAACAAAGATATCGGCTTTCGTATGCTCAAGGTCGATTCATCCAACATGGCCGACGTCTACTATACGCCGGACGCCATCGAGCAAGGTCAGCTGAAAATCTTCACCGACAACATCAAGCCGGACCGCAAGCCCGAAGACCTGCTCTTCCAAGTATTGCTGGACTGGGGCGTGGATCTTTCACTGCCCATCCGCAAAGAGACCATTTCAACCGCGAAAGACGCCAAAAACGCGAAAGAGGAACAGGGCAAAGAAAATTTTCGCGACGTTCGCGCTTTTCGCGGTTCAAAAAATGAATTTGAAGTCTTTTTTGTGGACGATAACGCGCTCATCGCCTGCTTCGATACCGGCGTGAATGAGGACCTGGTCAAGGAGCTGGCCAAGGTTGAGCCGCTGCGGGTTGTGTTCCGTGACACTGGCTTTGCCTCCGACGCCGTCAAGATCAACGTGGAACAGATCTTTAAACAAATGTCGCCTCATACGGAGGTGCGCTCGATATGAACCGCGAAACACGCGAAAAGCGCAAAAAGGATAATTTGAACCTTCCCAAGGACTATGCGGGACTGCTGGCTTTGGTCAAGGAGCGGGTGCGATCGGCGCAGTATGCCGCACTGAAGGCGGTCAACACCGAGCTGGTTGGGCTTTACTGGGACATCGGGCGGATGATCGTGGAGCGGCAGGATGCTGAAGGCTGGGGTAAGGCGGTGGTGGAAAATCTGGCTGCGGATCTGCGGGCGGAATTTCCCGGCGTGGGCGGTTTCTCGGCCTCCAACTTGTGGCGAATGAAGGGTTTTTTTGAAGCCTATCAAGGGGTTGAAAAACTCGCACCGCTGGTGCGAGAAATCGGTTGGAGCCATAACATCGTCATCATGGAGCGCTGTTCCGATCCGCTGGAACGAGAATTCTACATCCGCATGACCAGCAGGTTCGGCTGGTCAAAAAATGTGCTGGTTCACCAGATCGAAAATCAGAGCTACGAGAAGTCTCTGCTCGGCCAGACAAATTTCGATCAGGCATTGACACCGGAACTCCGCGCTCAGGCCAAATTGGCGGTGAAAGACGAATATACCTTCGATTTTCTGGAGCTGGGCGAGGAACACGGCGAGCGGGAGCTGGAGCGGGCACTGATCGCCCGGATCGAGGATTTCCTGCGGGCCATGGGCGGCATGTTCGCTTTCATGGGCAGCCAGTATCGACTGGAGGTGGACGGCAAAGAATTTTTCATCGACCTGCTTCTCTTTCACCGTCGGCTGCGGTGTCTTGTCGCCATTGAACTCAAAGTCGGCGAGTTTCTGCCGGAGTTCGTCGGCAAGATGCAGTTTTACCTGGCTGCGCTGGATCGCCAGGTGCGGCAGGAAGACGAGAACCCAACCATCGGTATCATTCTCTGCAAGGAAAAGAGCCGTACCATCGTTGAGTACGCCTTGCACGACGCCCGCAAGCCCATTGGCGTCGCAACGTATGAAATCACCAAGACCTTGCCCAAGGCATTGAAAGGCCAGTTACCCTCGCCCAAGGAGATTGCTGCACTGCTGGAGGGTATCGAATCATGAAACTGAAATTCAAGGTTCAACCCTATCAGACTAGCGCTGTAGAATCCGTGGTCGATTGCTTCGCCGGGCAGGTGAATACCTCGGGCATTGCCTACCGGATTGACCCGGGCGTGAATAAAAAGCTGCTGGCACAGGGACCGACTTTGCCGGGCATGGAAGTTGAGCTGACCGGCTTCAAGAACGCAGATTTCCAGCTGACCGATGCCCAGATATTGACCAATATCCATGCCGTGCAGCGGCGGCAAAATCTGCCCTTGTCGGACAAGCTGGTGTCAAGCGCCGGATGCAAGGTCAACCTTGACGTGGAGATGGAAACCGGGACCGGCAAGACCTACTGCTACGTCAAAACTTTCTTCGAAATGAACAAGCGGTACGGCTGGACCAAGTTCATCGTGGTGGTGCCCAGCATTGCCATCCGTGAAGGCGTGCTTAAGTCGCTGGAAATTACCGCCGAGCATTTCACCGAGAGCTACGGCAAAAAGGCCCGCTTCTTTGCCTACAACTCCAGGCAGCTGCACCATCTGGAAAGCTTTTCCTCCGATGCGGGCATCAACGTCATGGTCATCAACATCCAGGCGTTCAATGCTACGGGAAAGGATAACCGCCGCATCTATGACGAGTTGGACGACTTCCAGTCGCGCAAGCCTATCGATGTGATCAGCAGCAACCGCCCCATCCTGATCCTGGATGAACCACAGAAGATGGAGGGTAAAAAGACGCTGGAGGCGCTGGCCAAATTTAAACCGCTGATGATCCTGCGCTATTCGGCCACCCACCGGACCACGCACAACAAGATCCACCGCCTCGACGCCCTGGACGCATACAACCAGAAGCTGGTGAAGAAGATCGCTGTGCGTGGCATTGCGGTGAAGGGTCTCGCTGGTACCAACGCCTATCTCTACCTGGAATCCATCGAGATTTCCAAGAAGGCACCGGTTGCCCGAATCGAAATGGAAGTGCGCCAGGGTGGCGGGATCAAGCGGATCGTCAAACGCCTGGAACGAGGCACGGATTTGTTCGTTGAGTCGAACGAGTTGGATCAATACCGCGGCTTCGTCATTGCTCAGATCGACGCCACCAAGGATACCGTGGAGTTTACCAATGGTCATGTTCTTAGTGCGGGCGATGCAACCGGTGATGTTACGGAAATGGCCATCCGACGGATTCAAATTAGGGAGGCGATCAGAGCCCATCTTGAAAAAGAAAGGGTACTCTTTACCCAAGGCATCAAGGTGCTGTCCCTTTTCTTCATCGACGAGGTGGCTAAATACCGAGACTACAGCCAGGCCGATGAACAGGGAGAGTATGCCCGGATTTTTGAAGAAGAGTACGAACGGCTCAAGGTCGAATATTTAAGCCTTCTTCCCTTGGATGGTGGAGTGTATCAGGAATATCTGAAGGGCATTCAGGTTGGCCGCACCCACAACGGTTACTTCTCCATCGACAAGAAAACCAAGAAGCTCACCGATCCGAGCTTCAAGACGCGTGGAGAGGAAGCCGGGCTTTCCGATGACGTGGATGCCTATGATCTGATCCTGAAGGACAAGGAACGGCTGCTCTCCTTCGCGGAACCGGTCCGATTCATTTTCTCCCACTCCGCCCTGCGGGAAGGCTGGGATAACCCCAATGTTTTCGTCATGTGCATGCTCAAGCACAGCGACAACACGATCTCGCGCCGCCAGGAGGTTGGCCGGGGCTTGCGGATTAGTGTCAACCAGCACGGTGACCGCATGGATCACCCGGCCACAGTTCACGATGTGAATATCCTAACCGTTGTGGCCAGCGAAAGTTATAAGGACTTTGTAGCCAACCTGCAGCGTGAAATCAGTGACTCGCTGTCGGCTCGCCCCCGCAAGGCGGACGAAGCCTACTTCACAGGGAAGGTCATCACCACGGAAACCGGAACATTGGAAATCACCCCGGTCATGGCCAAGCAAATCTATAAATATCTGCTTAAGAACGATTATACGGATGACGCCACGGACCAGGTTGCCGAGACCTATCACCGGGCAAAAGCCGATGGAACCCTGGCGGCGCTCCCTCCTGAGCTTGCTCCTCATGCGGAGCAGATTTTCGCGCTGATCGACAGCGTCTTCAGTGAATCCCAGTTGCCTGACGTGGGTGATGACCGTAAACCGAAGACCAACCCGCTGAATGCCAACTTCGAGAAGAAAGAGTTTAAGGCCCTGTGGGACCGTATCAACCAGAAGGCGGTCTACCGCGTTGAGTTTGAGTCAAACGAACTCATACAGAACTGCATCCGGACGCTCGAAAAGGAACTCCGGGTTACTCCTCTGCAGTATACTATCCAGGGCGGCGAACAGGTCTCTCAGGCAACCTACGATCAAATAAAGGCGGGTCAGTCATTCGAAGTTCGTGAAACCGCTACGGAAGAATATAACGCCTCGATTCATACGATGGTCACTTACGACCTGCTCGGAAAGATCGCTGAAAACACCCAGCTCACTCGGAAAACAATCGCGGATATATTGAGCAACGTTCAACCCGCAGTTTTCAAGCAATTCAAACAGAACCCCGAGCACTTCATTGCTGAGGGGTCGCGGCTGATCAATGAGCAGAAGGCCACGATCATAATTGAGCGGCTGAGCTACGATAACATCACCGAAACCCATGATATCGATATTTTCACCACAGGCCAAAGCAAGCAGGACTTCACCAAAGCCAGCGAGAAGCTGAAGAACCATATCTACGACTATGTGATTACCGACTCCAAGGTTGAGCGGGAGTTTGTGAAAGAGCTGGACACCAGCACCGAGGTGGTCGTCTATGCAAAGCTCCCCAGAGGCTTCCTGATCCCAACTCCCGTAGGCGACTACAACCCGGACTGGGCCATTTCCTTTAAGGAAGGCTCGGTCAAGCACATCTATTTCGTCGCCGAGACCAAGGGCTCCATGTCCAGCATGGAACTTCGGGCCATCGAGCATACGAAAATCGAATGTGCCCGCAAGTTCTTCGCAGAGATCAACCGCAAGATTGATCCTGAACACGTGAAATACGACGTGGTGACCAGCTATGGAAAGCTGATGGAGATTGTCGGTATGGGAGGGGTGACTTGAGTCAGGCCGCAACACATCAACCACCCTGCACCATCTGCCCAGATGGTATGAAACCTGAAGCAGGCCGGTTAATCATGATTGCTGAACACTGCAGGGACTGGGTTCCTGCTGGTGGGCCTGCGCGTACCGACGGATCGTCTGTGACCCCGGTAGATAAAGGAAAAACGGAGGTCACACCATGAACCGGAAACTGAATTTTCTTGACCTGTTCGCGGGGGCAGGAGGTCTGTCCGAAGGCTTCATCCGGGCCGGATTCGAACCGGTCGCGCATGTCGAGTCGGATCAGGCGGCCTGCTTCACCCTGCGTACACGCATGGCATATCACTGGCTGAAGGCACACGGGCGCACCGAGCTGTATGCGGATTATCTGAACGGCGACATCAACCGCCCGGAATTCTATGAACACGTTCCTGAGCAGGTGGTCGGCTCTGTCATCAATGCCGAAATCGGTGCCGAGACACTTCCGGATATTTTCCGGCAGGTGGACGCCCTGGTGGGAAACCGGGCTCTTGACCTGATTGTCGGCGGTCCTCCCTGTCAGGCCTATTCCATCGTGGGCCGGTCGCGGGACCGGAACCGGATGAAGGGCGACAAGCGTAACTATCTGTATCTCTATTACGCCGAATTTCTGAAGCGCTACAAGCCGTCATACTTCGTTTTCGAGAATGTGACCGGTCTTCTTTCCGCCCGGGACGAGGATGGCAACCTCTACTTCAACGCCATGAGGGACCTCTTTCTCGAATGCGGGTATGAGACCGAGTACATGACCCTGTCTGCCGAAGACTACGGCGTACTGCAAAGCCGGAAAAGGATCATCCTTGTCGGAAGAAGGGGCCAGACCACAGGATTTTACCCGGAGCCGGATAAGTGGAACCCCGGCGTAAAGGTCCGGGAAGTGTTCCGCGACCTTCCCGCAATTGGTGCCGGTGAAGGTGTTACCGGCCCGTGTCGCGTGAAGGCGTATCGCGGGACATGGCAGATTGAAGCCGGTATCCGGAACGAGGACCTTCCGGTTACCTGGCATCAGTCCAGACCCAATAACGAGCAGGATCTGGAGATATACCGGATCGTGGTCGACCTCTGGAACAGGGAAAAGACCAGGCTCGATTACAATTCGCTGCCGGACAGGCTGAAGACGCACCGACATCGGGACTCGTTCCTGGACCGATTCAAGGTAGTCGCTTCCGATCTGCCGTTTTCCCACACCGTGGTCGCGCACATCGCCAAGGACGGGCATTACTACATTCATCCGGACATGAAGCAGAACCGCTCGATCACGCCCAGGGAGGCGGCGCGGCTGCAGACATTCCCCGATGACTATTACTTTGAGAGCGGCAACGGTGTTCCGGGGCGCACTCCCGCTTTCCGTCAGATCGGCAATGCGGTGCCTGTTCTGCTGGCCCGGAAAATCGCTGACAAGCTGAAGGAGGTCTGGTTGTGAGCTCAAGCGGAACCTACAAGATACGACCGGCCGGTCGGCATATTCTGACCATCGGCCGGGACCTGATTCAGGACTGCTATGCAGCAGTCGTGGAACTGGTGAAGAACGCCTACGACGCCGATTCGCCGGATGTGAATATCGAGTTCAGGGCAAGACCTGACCGCAGCGGCTATGCCATCGTCATCACCGATCATGGGCACGGTATGTCACGGGATACCGTCATCCACAAATGGATGGTGCCTTCCACACGGGACAAACTGGACAGACGACAAAGCCCTTCCGGCAGGATCATGCAGGGCCGCAAGGGGGTGGGCCGCTATGCCGCGTCCATTCTCGGCACGGACCTGCTTCTCGAAACGGTCACCCCCGAAGGTGAGAAAACCACGCTCCTGGTCGAGTGGAACACCTTTGAGGCCGCCACGTACCTGGATGACGTGGAGATCCTTATTGAGACAGCCGAGGTATCCGAGCCTTCAGGAACCCGGCTGACCATGACCGGTGACGGTGAGCTTCTCGGAGAGTGGAACCAGAAGCAGTTCGACAAGCTCCGCTTCGAACTGAAAAAACTGATTTCGCCAGTGAGTGCGGCCATCAGTGATGAACTGAATGACGACGAGTTCCGCATCAGTCTGGAGGTTGACGGCTTTCCTGATGTCCAGGACGTCACCGAAACCATCGAGCCCTATCCGATCTTCGATCTGTTCGACTACCGGATCACCGGCAGAATCGGTACCGACGGAAAAGGTGCCCTGACATACTCGCTGCAGAAAGCCCGCAACACAACGGAGGATAAAATCCGGTTCGATGCCGGTGGCCCGACAGGTTGTGGGGAACTGGTGTTCGACATCCGAGTGTATGACCGCGAGAAGGAAGCCATTGAATCCCTGATTGGTCGCGGCCTCAAAGATGAATCGGGCAATTATGTCGGGAAGCTTCAGGCCAGGCAGCTTCTGAATGAATATAACGGCATCGGCGTCTACCGGAACGGATTCCGTATCCGGCCACTGGGTGATGCGGACTTTGACTGGCTGAAACTCAATGAGCAGCGTGTCCAGAATCCTTCGCTCCGGATAGGCAGCAACCAGGCTATCGGTTATGTGCAGATTCAGTCGGACGAGCTGTCCGGCCTGGTGGAAAAGAGCGCCCGGGACGGACTCCGTGAGAATACGGCTTTTACCCGGCTGAAAGAGATCACCAAGGCGGTGATCGCCAAACTGGAAGAGCGGCGCTTCGACTACAGGAAGAAGGCCGGACTGAGCAGACCCGTGCTCAAGGTGGAGAGGGAATTTGAACGACTGTTTTCGTTTGATGCCCTGAAAAAAGACATCAGGTCGAAGCTCACCAGAGGGGGGGTTGACCGGAAGACGGCTGATGAAATTATCGAGATCATCAGCCGGGATGCCGAGGACAAGAATAAGGTGGCCGATGAGATCCGCCAGACCGTTGCCATTTATCAGGGGCAGGCGACCCTCGGGAAAATCATCAACGTCATCCTGCATGAAGGCAGGCGGCCTCTGAATTACTTCCGGAACCAGATACCCAATCTGCGCTACTGGTACGACTCTTTCCTGAACACAGGAGATGCCGGAAAGCTTGAAACCTTCATGCCGATTGCCGAGGGTGTCGGCCAGAACGCAGAGGTTTTTGTGAAGCTTTTCAGCAGGCTTGACCCTCTCGCCGCAGGGAAGCGCACCGCCAGAAAGCCGCTGGACCTGAAGAAAACCATCCGGAACTCTCTGTCCGTTTTCGACGAGGAGATGAAGACACATCATGTGGTGGCGAAAGTCGAAGGCTCCGACGGTTTCCGGTTTTCATCCTGGCAGCAGGACATCTATGCAATCTTCACGAACCTCGTTGACAACAGTATCTACTGGATGAACGAGAAGAAGGTTCCGAAGCGGGAAATCACGATTGAGGTGGTGACTGATGGTGATTCTCTGCTTCACGTCGATTATCGCGATACCGGGCCGGGCATTGAGCCGGATCTGAACGCCAGTGAAGTGATCTTTGAACCCCAGTTTTCCACCAAACCGTCCGGCACCGGACTGGGCCTGGCTATCGCCGGAGAGGCCGCGACGCGAAACGGTCTTGAATTGAAAGCCTTTGAGTCTGAGCAGGGAGCATGGTTCAGGCTGCAGCCGAAAACGGAGAGTGAATGAAATGAGCGCGTTCCGACTGCTGATTGTGGAGGATAATGACCAGGACCTCACCACCTGCCGGGATACCGTTGCCCGTTACAGGGACGAAAAGCAGCGCGAGGTTGAGCTTGTCGAGTGCAGAAGCGTTAAGGAGGCATTCGAAAAACTTGATAACTCCTTTGACGGCGCAATCATCGATCTGAGGCTTGCCGATCAGGGCGATGAAGGGAACCAGGTGGTCAGCCGGATTGCAGAATCACACTTCAGGATACCGGTGGCCATACTTACCGGCACACCTGATGCCGCCGATTCGGATTTCGCTTACATCGGAGTGTTCAAAAAAGGTGACCCCGGGGCCGGATATGCGGATCTGCTGGATCGTTTCTGGGGGATTCACAATACCGGTCTGACGCGCATCATGGGAGGCCGGGGCATTATCGAGGAAACACTGAACAAGGTGTTCCGGGAAAACCTTCTTCCGCAAAAAGACAAATGGGTGGCGTATGGTGAAACAGATTCCTCCAGGACCGAAAAAGCGCTGCTCCGCCACGCTCTGAGTCACCTGCTCCAGCTTCTTGATGATGACGGGGATCGCTGTTTTCCAGAGGAAGTCTATCTGACCCCGCCCCTCACCGACAAAATCCGGACCGGCAGCGTTGTTAAGGAAAAAAGCACTGATCAGAGGTTTGTGGTCATGAATCCGGCCTGCGACCTTGTTATCCGAGATAACGGCGAATGCAATACGGACAGAATTCTCATTGTGGAAATTGACTCGCAGACCTCATTGTTTCCGGGTCATCCTGCCACTGGTCTCAGCAACAGCCAGAAGAAAGATCTGGAGAAAGCATGCAGAAACAATAAGTCGGCCTATTATCACTGGCTTCCCAGAACAGACTTCTTCGAAGGTGGTTTTCTGAATTTCAGAAAACTTTCATCTCTGTCAAGCGAGGAGTTCAATGAGAGATTCGAGAAGCCTGCGGTTCAGATCTCGCCTTCTTTTGTGAAGGACATGGTGGCGCGTTTCTCTGCATACTACGCCCGCCAGGGCCAACCTGACATCGATTTTGAACATTTCATCAATCCTCCGGCAGTACAAACGGGGAACTCGCAATAATGGATGTCCACTCGCCTGAGCAGCGCAGTTTTAACATGTCCAGAATCCGGGGGAAAGACACCCGGCCTGAGATGATGGTGCGCGGATGGCTCTGGGCGAACGGATACCGATACCGGCTTCACAGGAAGGATCTTCCCGGCAGGCCGGATATCGTCCTGCCGAAACATCGCGCAGTCATTTTCGTCCATGGATGCTTCTGGCACCGACATGGCTGCCGGTCGACGACCACTCCGGAATCACGTCGGGATTTCTGGCTTGCCAAATTCAGCGAAAACGTCAGCAGGGACAAACGCAACATCGCAGCCCTGCTGGAGCAGTCCTGGCGGGTTATGGTGATCTGGGAATGCTCCCTCCGGGGGAAAAACGCGACTCCGGAACTGGTCGCTGAACAGATAGCGGATTTTCTGAATTCGGAGACGCGTTTTGCCGAGAGCGGCACTCAATGGAAGAGAGAGTGAAAGATGAATCGGGTGGATTTTTTGCTGGATTCTGACGAACTGGCACCTGTCATAAAGGCACTGCAGGACGCCTTGACAAGACGTCCCAATCCTGAAGGTGAGCCGCATTTCGATCTGCAGACCGCGCTTGATAGTTGCGACGAATATTTTGAGAGCGTTCGGGAGCTTACGGAAGCAACCGGCAAGCTCTCGGCTCACGACCTGCTTGAGGCAGCAAACGGCATGTCATCGGGGTACCGTTGCTTTTGGGAACGGCCATTCCCCCAAGGCCTGGAAATGGGTCAGCCCCTGTTTTCGGCCGTTCTTGAACGGCCCATGCGCGACCTTCTGCGGACGTTTCAGTCTCTCACAGAGGCTGAAAGCGAAGATTATCTGGGGGAGCCGCTGATTACTCTTGATGCAGAAGAAGAGCTGTATTGTTTCAACACATGGCTTGATGGTCTGGCATCCCATCAGAGAATCGGATTACGGCCTTCGCAAGGGTGTGGTCTTAGTGCCCTGACCGCCTCCTTCCTGCTGGGATGGTGGTTCGGGCGGGATTAACTGATATGTGCGGGAATACGTCGTTTTTCATTGTGGAGATCGTGACCAGCAGGCCGCAAGTTCCCGGAGGGAAATTCTCGTTTCCCCAGGAGGGGCCATGAATCAGCAGACACAGCTACCACCAAGAGAGCATCATTTCTACGTTGCGATAGCCAAGTTCCTTTTCCATCATCCGGAACATGGCATTGTGTCGGTGGGGGACCCGATCAAGATCAAAGACGCAGAGCGGTACGGGCTCAGCCCCCTCATACTATATGGAATCACCGTTGCCGGGTTGCCCATCCGGTGGATGACCTTCACTCCAGTAGATCAGCCCAGGTCCTTCCGGGATGTTCTTCTGGAGGCGTGGCGTAACGCCGAGGGCTTGCGTGGCCGACCGGACATCCTGCGGATCAACCGGCACCTCGCGACTGCCAGCCCTGAACTGGTAGAGAAAATGGCAAAAATCGGTGTCCGGGTCGATGTCGCCGATGCCAAGGAAAAATCGCTTCCAGCTTCCCTGCGCTCAGCCCAGGATTCCAACCGGTGGCTACTGAGGAAGCAAGACGGAAATGACCGGACTCTTACCGGGTCCATCCAGGCCCTTTGCCGGTACGCTCAAGTTGACCATGATTTCCGTGTCAGGGATGGCCGCAGAGGCGTCAATAGCCGCGAGGTTGAAGACAGAATCCAGCAGTGGCTGACCTTACCGACAAAAGTGCCGGTGTTAACGGTGACCGGTGGACTCGACTGGGAACCCGGTCCATGGCTGTCATCCTGGGAGACATCTCTGCCGCCAGACCAGCTCCGGTATTTCAACCACGATGGGTTTGATGGCAGTACCTGGCTGCTGACAGGTGAAAAGGCACCGGAGGATATTGTCGATGAGGATGATTTCTGGGCCGACAGTGACTATGACAACGCGGCCGAGATCGCCAAGAACCTCGTGGCGTGCTGGCCCAATCCACCTGCAGAGATTGCCAGGTGTGCAGGGATCACCCTGCGGGAACTTCAATGGTTCACCTCGGGGAAGGCATCCCTTGATCGGCATACGCGTTTTGATCTGGAGGTCTTGCTCGGAATCGAATACGACGAAAGCATGGGCAGTTATGTCGAGGCCGGACCTTATGTCCTGGTGGCCCACAAACCACTGGCCCTCAAAGAAGTCTATGAAGGCATTTCCGGCGGCGGAGATGCATGCCCCTGTGATATTGTCCCTCGCCAAGGAGCAGCAGACCCAAGCTGGAGATACGTGTTGATCAACACCTATGGAGAGCCCCCGAACATTGTGATGGCACCTCGTGGAGCAAAAATCACGGAGCGCCTGCCGGACTTGCTTATGAATTATGCCGGTACCACGTCTGTCGCTCCGGAGTTCTACCGGGATGTCGTTTCTACCTGCGCCCGGGCCTGCCGCGAACCTGCCGCCAACATCCGGGAGATGAAAGACTTTGTGAAACGCTACGAAGCGCACTGGGCAGATTGCGCCTGGCAGCCGGAGTGAACCTGTCTGGTTGAGTCAAAGCGCGGGGATTGATCAATGGTAACGGCAGATACGCCATTCGAGCAGAAAAAATTGGGCCGCAAGCATATCAAGAGCTTCGCCAGCGGCATCGCCCATATGTTCTCCTGTTCGGCTCAGCATTATGCCTGGCTGGCGTATCAACACCGGTTGCCGACGGTGACAATTGACCTCCTGGAATTGCGAATCGAACCCGCTGAATTCGACATTGAAAGGAACCGGATTCTCGTCGGGATGTGTCAGAGAACACTCCTCCGAAACGCCGGGCAACTAGCACCACCTGGCGCTGTGGTTACGGCGTCTCTCTCTGCCCACTTCGGGATTGATGACTATTCGGAAGACGGCCGTTCTGCCTCGATTGGCAGGTCCGTTTTCACCGTGATCCTGACCGATGACCGAGGCAAGGAGTGGCGTGTTGACCATGCTGATGAGAGGATGCTGATTCAATCTTAGCCAATCATCTCAACGGAAACCATGTAAACAGGAGGCGACCATGTCAAAGAAACCAGGATCACATCATGTAGTCCCGAACGCCGATGGCGGCTGGGACGTCAAGAAAGACGGTGCGACCCGTAGCAGCGGCCACTTCGATAAGAAGCAGGAGGCCGTTGATGCCGGGCGCAAGATCAGCCAGAACCAAGGCACCGAGTTCTACATCCACGGCAAGGATGGGAAGATCCAGAACAAGGACAGCCACGGAAACGACCCATATCCGCCGAAGGGGTGATGTCCGGGCCAATTCGATTCCTGTTTTGGGAACCGAACCGGCATCCGAAAACCGGATTCGAAGTTGTTGCTGAGAAGCGCGAGGTATCCGGTTTTACTGCAAACCCGTCACCTTCGTCCGGTGCCGGGAAATCAGGGGAGAAAATCGTTTCTCTGGTCGAGTTGTCGGGAAGTGGTTGTGGGAGATAATTTCGGCGTTTATTATCAAGGAGTTACGAGGAGCGCGGGCTTTGAGACTGTTTTGCGGTAGGTCGTCGTTCCCTCCACCAGGCTTCGACCGCAGCGTAGCGGAGGGAGAAGCCTGCCACGGCGTAGTATTTCGAGCTCAGCGAGAAATCCGAAGCCGGGCCATCTAGCGACCGCTGCGAACTACGCCCGGGCAAGCCA
>JAQUCU010000205.1 GCA_028686055.1 Desulfuromonadaceae bacterium | reverse complement strand
TTTTTATAAACACCAAGCGGGAAGTACGGAATCATCTCATCCGTCACACGCTGGTTGGCATCAAGTGGATTCATCCCCCAGTTGGTCGGACAGGCGGATAGGGCCTCAATAAAGGAAAAACCCTTTTTCTCAACCTGATAACGGAAGGCGGTTTTTATCATCTTCTTGGCCTGAAGAACGTTTTTCGGACTGTTGAGGGCAACCCGTGCCGAAAAAGCCACCCCATCCAGATTGGAGAGCAGCTCAGCCATCCTGAAAGGAGAACCATCTTTCGAAATATCACGGCCGTAGGGTGAGGTGGACGTCTTCTGCCCCGGCATAGTTGTCGGCGCCATCTGGCCGCCGGTCATGCCGTAGGTTGTATTGTTAACGAAGATAACGGTGATGTCCTCGCCGCGATTGGCGGCATGGATAATCTCGGAGGTACCGATCGCAGCTAGGTCTCCATCCCCCTGATACGTAAAGACGATCCGGTCAGGACGTGCACGTTTGGCACCGGTAGCAACGGCCGGTGCACGACCGTGCGGGGATTCGATCACGTCAATGTCGAAATAACCGTAAAGAAAAACCGAACAGCCCACTGAAGCGACGCCGATCGTCTGGCTGCGGATTCCGAACTCATCCAGGGCTTCGGCAACCAGCCGATGGACCGAACCATGTTGGCAGCCGGGACAGAAGTGGGTTGAGACATCTTTCAGGCTTTCCGGCCTAGTAAATACCTGTTTCATAAAATGTATCCTCAACTGATCAGGCGGTGGCCCGATAGTTTTTCTTGATCTGTCCAAAAAGTTCTTCCGGCGTCGGCAATGACCCTGCCCCTGGAGGGCGACCATAGAAGATGACGTCGGCATCGCGTGCTACGGAAAGACGCACGTCGTCGATCATCTGGCCGGTGGAGAGCTCGACATCCAGAAAAAGTTTGCAGCGTTCGGAAAGCTGCGCATAGGCTTTTCGGGGGAACGGAAACAGCGTAACCGGCCGCATCAGTCCGACCTTCATACCGGCCTCGCGAGCCATGGCAACTGCTGTCTTGGCTATTCTGGAGGTAGCACCGAAAGCGGTCACAATCAGTTCGGCATCGGCTGTCTGAACCTCTTCCCAGCGACACTCTCTGTCTGCCAGTTCCTGATAGCGGGCATGCATTTTCCAGTGGAATGCCTCCATCTCGCCATCACCAAGATAGAGCGACTTGACAACATTCTGCGGTTCTCCTGCCGACCGGCCGCGCACAACCCACTCCTTTGGCGGGAGCTTCACCTGCGGGCGCGGATTGGGGGTCAGCGATTCCTTCATCTGGCCGATCACTGAATCTGCCAGCACCATGGCCGGCATGCGGTAGATGTCGGACAGGTCAAAAGCCAGCATGGTCAGATCGTACATTTCCTGAACCGAAGCAGGAGCCAGCACGATAATCCGGTAGCCGCCATGCCCGCCGCCGCGCGTGGCCTGGTAATAATCCGCCTGTGACGCATCGATGCCGCCCAGGCCCGGGCCGGCGCGCATGATATCGACGATGACGCCGGGGAGCTCCGAACCGGCCATGTACGAGATCCCCTCCTGCTTGAGGGAAATGCCGGGGCCTGAGGATGAGGTCATAGCACGCGCTCCGGTGGCGGAAGCTCCGAGTACCATGTTGATGGCAGCGATTTCGCTCTCGGCTTGAATGAATTCACCACCCAGACCCGGGAGCTCGCGTGACAGATATTCGGGAATATCACTCTGCGGAGTGATCGGATAGCCAAAATAACAGCGGCATCCGGCCTCAAGGGCCGCCATTGCTACCGCCTCGTTCCCTTTGGCAAATATTTTTTCAGGCGCAGCTGTTTGCATGGCCATCATTCCTTAAAAACCGAGATGGCGACATCAGGGCACATCTCTGCGCACAACGAGCAGCCGGTACATTGTTCGGGACCCGAAAACACCGCTATGGTGAACCCCATATTGTTCGGGGAATCGCTTAACGTGACCAGCTTCTTCGGGCAGGCTATGGTGCATAATCCGCACCCCTTGCAACGCATCTCATCAATTTTGATATACGGCATGTACATTCATCCTTTACTAATTTCTAGTCTTCCTTTTGTATCAGATAAAAAACCCTTGCGTCAAGCTCCCACAAAAGAGAACCGTCATGGGCGCCTGGCATAGCCGGTGCAACTGCCGGTGAGACGCTTCATGATCGTATTCAGCATCTCCTGCTCATCACTGAACCCGGTCCGGAAAAATTCCGGGCGCTATCCCGAATCAATTCTCTCCTTCAGCCAGGTCAGAAAAAAAACCGGTTCCATTCTTTAAATAAAGACTACCGTGCCACTTTGGCCGTCAACGCCGGCACAAACTGCATCACATCCGCCACCACCAGCACGTCGGCCACTTCACCGATCGGTGCATCCTTATCCTTATTGATCGCGAGGATGAAATCCGACTTCTTCATCCCGGCCAGATGCTGAATCGCTCCAGAGATGCCGCAGGCAACATACAGCTTCGGGGATACGTTCTGACCGGTGGTGCCGACCTGATGGCTATGGCCGACCCATCCGGCGTCCACTACCGGACGGCTGGCGCCCAGCTCCCCACCCAGCGCTTTCGCCAACGCTTGGATAACAGGAATGTTGTCCTTCTTGCCGACTCCACGACCGGCCGAGACGATCACTTCGGCTTTAGCCAGATCCACGTCTTTCTTTTCGGCCGGTTCGTAGCCAATGAATTCCAGAGAGCCGATGCCAGCAGAGGTTATTTTATGGACCGTTGGCAATCCGCCCGGCTGAAGTGCCGGGAAGGCCCCGGCCTGAACAGTCAGGACGGTTTTATTCGTGGCAGGTTTGACGCTGCGGCGCATCTTGCCGTTGCAGCAGCCGACTTCGAAGCCGCTGTCCTGAATGGCAATTACTTCGGATATCTGGGCTGCTTTGAGGGCGACCGCAACCCGCGGGGCAAGATCCCAGCCGTATGATGAGTGGAGAAAAACAATGTAGTCAGGGTTCTCCTGCTGCACCACTTCAATGATCAGTTTTTTGTGCAGGTCCGGGTTGTATTCGCCGCAGGCTGCCGCATCAGCCAGATAGAGTGTGCCGCCGTACAGCGGCAGCTGATTTTCGCTCCCCACCAGCAGCATCGCTGTTTCGGCGCCGAGCTGTGCGGCAAAGCCAAGCAGTTCGTAGGTGGAGTCGAGCAGTTTTCCTTCGCGGTATTCGCCGATAAGCAATGTTTTCATGATATCTCCTATCTCAGTACCGCTGTTTTGTCTTTGAGTATCGCTATGACCTTATCGACCAGATCGGCCATATCACCTTCGAGAACGATGCCGCCCCCTTTTTTTGCCGGGGGGTGGAAGCTGGTAGTGGCCGCCAGTGACTCTTCCCTGAGCAGGTCGGCCACCGGAATGGCAATGATTTCTTTCTTCTTGGCTTTCATGATGTTGGGCAGAGTCGGGTAACGCGGTATATTGAGCCCGAGCTGACAGGTGACCAGAGCGGGGCTCTTCATCCTGACAATCCCTTTGATGCCCCCCTCCAGTTCACGTTTGGCGGTAATCGTACCGTTGTCGTATTCGAAACCGACAATCGTCGTGGTGCAGGCAAAGCCGAGCAGTTCGGCGACGGTGACGCCGACCTGCGCCGAACCGCGATCCTGGGACTGCATGCCGGTGAAGATGATGTCGAAACTCTTGTCTTTGGCATAGGCGGCGATGATCGAGGCGATCTGCCAGGGGTCTTTGCCTGATGCGGCAGCGTCCTGAACATGGACAGCGGTGTCGCATCCCATGGCGAGGGCTTTCTTAATCGCTTCAACAACGCGGTCAGGACCGATCGAGAGGACAGTCAACTCGGTACCCTCCCCCAGTTTTTCCCGCAGCTGAACGGACTGTTCCACCGCATATTCATCATATTCATTCATGCGGAAGGCGAGGTCTGCTTCGTTGTACCATACTCCTTCGGCGTTCGCTTTGAAGCGGGATTCCAGATCCGGGACCTGTTTGATGCAGACGAGAAGCTTCATATTGTTACCTCCTGTAAATATCGTGAGACCTTTTAAGCCATTATCCGCTCCGCCACGATCTCGGCCAGATCCCTGACCCGAATCTGTTCTTCCGCCCCGCCGGTTTTGATGCCGTCCTCGAACATGGTCAGACAGAATGGACAGTTGGATACGAGCAGCGGCGCACCGGTGTCAACCGCCATCCTGACCCTGGCTTCGCTGATTTTGCTTCCGATCTTCTCCTCGGCGATGATGCGGCCGCCGCCGGCACCGCAGCAGAAGCTGTCGTAGCCGCTCTTGTCCATTTCGGTGATTGACCCGCCGGCCACCTTCAGTGTCGCCCGCGGCTGATCGATAATGTCCATGTAGCGGCCGATGTAGCAGGAGTCGTGATAAGTGAAGCTGAACGGTTCCGGTGTCAGTCTGAGCCTGTCGGTATCCAACAGCGTGTTGATATAGGTACTGTAGTGTTCTACCGGGATATCGAGCCCCAGATCCTTGTAGTCGCGTGCCAGAGTGTTAAAACAGTGCGGGCAGGCGGTGACTATTTTTTTGACGCTGTAGGCCTTAATCATCTCGATGTTCTCGTTCGCTGTCATCTGGTAGACGTATTCGTTACCCAGTTTTCTGACCGGTTCGCCGCAGCAC
>JAQUCU010000204.1 GCA_028686055.1 Desulfuromonadaceae bacterium | reverse complement strand
CCAGCAGCAGTCCGCATATGCCCGCAAAGAGTACCGGCGAGTTTTTCATGATGTTACCAATTCTGCCTGGCAATTCCTTTGTCGTGGCGCTGATCACCGTGAGGCTGAATATCCCGCCGGCAACACCTCCCGCAACGCCGCAAATAATGGCTGCAAGCCAGCTCATGTTGAGAGGCAGAGAAATAGAGGTATGTCCGAAATAACTGTAATTGCCCATACAGCCAAGGGAAACGACACCGGCAATCACAACTGCCGTCATGGTATTGCCGCTGGTGCGCTCCTCAAAGGATCGACTCATTTCTTCGACGGCAAAGACAATGCCTGCCAGGGGGGTATTAAACGCTGCGGCTATTCCGGCAGCCCCTCCGGCCAGAATCAATCCTCGCTCCACCTCAAGCCGAGAAAAGCGGGCAAAGCGCGACAGAGAATACATGATCGCTGAACCGATTTGTACGGTGGGACCTTCACGCCCCACCGAAGCCCCCACGAGCAGAGCAGACAGGGTCAAAGCAATTTTGCCGAATGCTATACGGAGAGAAAGCACCTTCTTGCGATCATCATCATTCGTCATGGCAATGGCTGCAATGCTTTGCGGGATACCGCTCCCCTGCGAACCGGGGAAAAAACGTCTGGTAATGTAAACAACAAGTGCTAAACCAAGCGGGGTTATAAAAAGCGGCAGAATGGGAGAGTACTCCAGCATCCACTGAAACAGGCGATTTGCATATTCGCTGCTGATGGAAAAAAAGACTGCGATGAAGCCTACCGCAACTGCCCCTCCCCAAAAAACCATGCGGCGCCGCCAGACATGTGCGGAGAGACGTGCCTGTCGTGTCAGCCTTATCCTGAGAGGATTATGCATAGTCATTTATACTCCTTGTTAGTCCGTATGCCGTAACAGAGCCCCCCTGCCAGCAACCGGTGTTTAGATATTCTGCTACAGCTTAACTGTGGAGAGGTTGCGGGATGAGTTGCTCCGCGCCGAGGACCTTTGCCATCAGTTTCATACCTTCTCCAACACATGAAAACTGTTCGTCCGACAATTCATTCAGTTCCTTCAACAACATTGCCTGAGCAACTTCAGGGGAGTTTGCAACTACTTCCTCCCCCTTCTTGGTAAGCTTCAGGTCAACCGCCCTACGATCTTCCTTTGAACGGTTTCGCGTCACAAGTCCTTTTGCTTCAAGCCGGTCAAGTATGCCGACAACCGTCGCCGGACTCAGGTACATCTCGGAGGCCAGACCGGAAACCCTTATGGGAGCCGATTTAGCTAGAATCTTTACAGCCCAGAGCTGAGGCCCCGTCAGGCCTGTTGACCGCTCTGCAGTTTTTGAATATTCGTTTATGGCATGGAATACCCGTCTTAAATTGTCAATTATATCCGTGACTGCATCAATGTCCTTATTCATAACAGCTCCTGAAATTCAACTTGGCATATTAGTTATATATGCTAATAATTAGCTTCGCTAATCATTGCAAAATCTTCTCGTTTCGTCAAGGTTTGCAATCTATTTCCAAATATTTATAGCCACAGAGCAAAAATAGCAGCAAAGAAAAAGCCCACCAGTTTCGATCAGTGGGCTTCTATTTTCTGCAAAGTAAAGCAGCTATTTAATGTAAACGCTTATTATCCCACGCAATTCGCCTTCTTTGTAATCTATGGCTTTATCATTTGGATACATGGCTATTATTTCACTACGAACCAGCTTATCCATTTTTATGGAATCGCCGTGACATTTTAGACAGGCCTGTTCAACGATAATAGTTTTGTAAAAACGGCGGTGGTTATTGGGGAAGGGAGTTACACCAAGTGGGAGCTCTCCCCCAGCTTTGAACAATGAGGCAAGGGTTTTCAGAATATATTTTTCATCAAGGTCTGGAGCATTCCGGGGATTACGTATCTTCAGTGATGTGCGTTTAATGGTAACACCCAGCTCTTTTTCGATACGAGAGGAGATGTTGGGGGCATCCTTGGCACAGACTTCAATAGCCACTGCAGGACCATTTTTTTGCATACTTTCTGCCAACTTTTTACGCATTTCCTGACCAAGTTGGCTGATTGCCTTGGCAGCAACAGCCTGTGGGTAAATTTCATATGCGCTCACTGAAACAGATGTGAACAGAAACATACCGCCTATAAGTGTAAAGAGACCCGTTTTCATTTCATTCCCTTTCCATTGAATAAATTGTAATTGTTCAAAAGTTTGGACGAATACCCTGAATATTATTCTACTAAAATCAGAAAGTCATTAATTGGTTATTATGGTGCAAGAGTCATTGGGTAAGGTTGAGGATTACTTGCCACAGAAATTACATCGCGCAATTATTTAACATGTAACATATTTGAGCCGTCGTAGCACCTTTAGGGTTACCACTTCCTTTTTTGAACCTTCCAGGTGCAGCAAAACTAACACTATCATTATATCAATTTGTCGCGCAACTCAGCTTAAATGCAGACAAATTCACACTTATGACTTTGGCATGTTTTATGAGAAGACAAGCTATCAGAGTTACAATAAATCATTTACATTTAAGGAGGTATCACCATGGTTCGCAAATTTTTATCTTTAGTTTTGCTTGCACTGTCTTTGTCTGCATGCGCAACTTCATACAAACAGCTTGACAACAATCCGGCATTTACCTCCCACCAATACAAAAGTGCAGATATGGATATCAGCTGGAAATCTGTAGAGTTGAATAATACCCTATTAATTGAGGGCACTATCACCAACCCCAGTGAAAATTATGTATACAAATCATTAGAACTTGAAGCGATAGTCCTTGGCAACCAAGGCAAATTCATTGGGAAACAAATTTCCCACTTTTTACCAACTGGTTTTAAAGGACCAGAATCATTCAAAATGAATATCCCTCTTGAAAATGATATGCTGCCAGAAAGTATTAAGTTCAATTACAGATATTCAATAGATGAAGACCAGCATTCAGTTAATTTCGATTCAAAGCCTTAAAAAGACGAGACAATCTATATGAACGACAATAGGGACGTAGTTGGTTTTGTAAAGTAATTGTAAAACCATGTAACTCTGATGATCGTTTTGAATAAAAACAAAGTCAAGTGACCAGCTTAACTACGTCCCCTATTTGATAGTACGACTGCGTTATTCAGCCCTCGCCTGTGCTTGTTTGATTTAGAGGGCCCTATAGGACGGTACTATTTATGAAAAAAATACTGATCTGTACAGCCTTAATGGTAGTGGCACTGATGGCGGGTGGATGTAGTTCGAATAATTTCATGGTGTACAAGAATGGAAGTAATTTTTATGTTACCAGTGACTGTCCTGAACTCAAACAAATTCTCTGCTATTCTGGCGATATAGACAGCATTATGAAGGATTCAAACCTGCCAGGTTCACTTCAAGTGGAGCTCAAAGATGGCATTTGCACCTCTGGCAAATCATCGAAACATTTAGTTGCCACTCTTGAAGGGATGACAAATGGACAGATCACTGCTCTAAAAGATGCTTTCCGTAGAAACGGGTACGAAATCAACAGGACGTTAGACGCTTGAGCTGGCGGCTAACAGCGCCCGTGCGGCGTTAATCATCGAGTCAGACGGTACACCTGCCGTGGTAAAGAAAATTAATCAAGGAGATCCACGTCAATAGAAACAAACAGAATTATGTAGCGACCAGGTTATGTTGACTGTTCAAATAACGAGAACATAAAAACGGGTTAGCTCAGTGATGAGCTAACCCGTTGAAGTTTTGGCAGGGGTACCAGGATTCGAACCTAGAGTGACGGCGTCAGAGGCCGTTGCCTTACCGTTTGGCGATACCCCTATATTTGAAGAGCTCCTTTTGTAGCAAATCAGGCCACCAACGTCAAGAGTTTTTCACTTCCCTAACCTCGTGCTACCTGAGCGCCAGCTTCCATCGCTTTGACGTTGGCCGGAATCAACCGGTGGTTGCGCTCCGGAAGGGCTTTTTTCAGCGCCGCTTCGAGCGATGAACGCTTCAATGCCGTTGTTTTTTCAATATATGCCCCACAGGCCACCATGTTGACCATCCGTACATCCCCCATTTCGAGGGCAACCTTGTTCATCGGAACGAGGACGATCTCGATCCCCGGCAGATCAACGCCATCAGTATCCACAAGACTGGAGTTGACTATACAGATCCCCCCCCGCTTGACTTTGGAAGCATATTTATCAAAAGAGAGCTGATCCAGAAGGACCGAAACTGACGGGTTTCCGACAACAGGGGAACCGGTATCACCATCGGCAAAAACTACCGTGCACATGGCCGCCCCCCCCCGCTTTTCAACTCCGTATGCCGGGAAGAACGATACATTTTTCCCTTCATGTATTGCCGCGTATGAAAGCAGATTGCCGGCCAGTAGCACACCCTGCCCGCCATAACCGGCGAAAAAAACATCGTAGCGCATTAATTATCTCCAGGCCCTGATAAACAGGATAAGTGCGTTAACGAAGTTCTTTTTTGCTGGATGCGCAAAAAAGAACTTCAAACTTACTAACTACAGATTAGCGGTGTTTTTATAAACACCAAGCGGGAAGTACGGAATCATCTCATCCGTCACACGCTGGTTGGCATCAAGTGGATTCATCCCCCAGTTGGTCGGACAGGCGGATAGGGCCTCAATAAAGGAAAAACCCTTTT
>JAQUCU010000203.1 GCA_028686055.1 Desulfuromonadaceae bacterium | reverse complement strand
TTGAACCGTTTGTAACCAGCGGCTTGATCAAACCCACCCTGGTGGAACTGGCAAAAATACTTTAACCATCATACCAGTCTGAATTCACAACGAGGTGATGACCTGTCATGCTTAACGGCTCCTTTAACAACTGCAATCTGCCGCCCTGGGTCATCGCCTCGCGCCATTTCAATGACAATCCCCAAAAGCTCGAGATTCAGGGGGTCAAGGAGGGGAACAGGTTCCTGTTTGACCGGCTCGCAGCACTGGAGCGCCAGGAAGAACGTGCCATCACTTTCAACGACTATATGTCGGTAAAGTTTCAGCTGCACCAGTGGCAAGACCAGACCGATCCGGCCCGTAAAAGCATCAAGAACAGCTATCTGCGTTATCTGCGCGGCTGGATGATGGATTCCAACTCGGTCGAAGGAGCCGTTCTCAAACGCTGGGTTGAAAGCCGTATCGGTATTGTACCCAGCTTCCACCGAGCCCGCATCAAAGGCATCCATGGCGAGGCTTATTTTGACTACTCGGTGGATGTCATGAAGGGGAGTGCCCGCACCAACGCGATCCAGTCCCAGCTGGACATCCTCTACGAATACTGCCAGTTCGAACTGTCCCGGAAGTATCCGCAAACCCCGATCATTCCACTCTATCGTGGCACCTATGATGCCAGCGAGCATGACATAATCGAACAGATCGACAGACGGAGTCAGATCGTACGGCTGAACAATCTGGTATCGTTCACTTCCGGCGAAGAACATGCCTGGGAATTTGGCTCAACGGTTTGGGAGGCTCACGTGCCGCTCTGCAAAATATTCTTCTACAGTGACCTGCTGCCCGGCAGTATCATGAAAGGCGAGGATGAGTATCTGATTATCGGCGGGGAATACCGGGTCCGGAAGGTGATGTGTACAGTCGGTTGAAGTTGATCAAGAGGGAGAATGGATCCGCTGGGTTTATGAAAGGAAAAAGCCCCTGTTTTAAAGGGGCTTAAGTATTTCTTCGGATTGTATTGGATTGATTGGTGGTGCCCGGAGCCGGGGTCGAACCGGCACAACCTTTCGATCGAGGGATTTTAAGTCCCTTGCGTCTACCAATTCCGCCATCCGGGCATACAGAATTAATACTGAAGTAAGGAGCCGGAGTCAAGTATTAAACTGTTTGAGCCACCACCTGAATGCCTATGTGAATGGGTTCGTTACAGTTTTCTGTTTGGCAATCGCAAGCCTGCCACCTTGTATGTCTCAAGCCTCTGTCAGGCTTGTTTTTCTTTCAGGTGTCTTTCATAGAGCGCATAGTTGGATTTTAAAAGCTCAGGAATGGACAACTCATAAGGACAACGCTCCAGGCAGGCACCACAAGCAGTACACAGCAGGACGCTTTCCATGGGTTTTTTGCAGAATTCCACCGCAACCGACGGAGACATTCTTGATGCGACGATGGGATACCCCATGGCCGGTGTTATCATTACTCCTTGAGGGCATGGCTGGCAATATTCGCAACGACGGCAGAACCGTTTGCCCAACTCTTTGCGATAGCTGTCCATGATGTCACGGTCTTTTTCGGTAATCACATTGGGCTGTGCATAATAAGAAAGCACCTCATCTATCTGCTCACACGACTCAAATCCGGGAATTGGAATGATACCGGCATGATCGCGCAGATATTTGAAGGCTACTTCGGCATTGTCAATGACCCCGCCACCAAACGGCTTCATGCAAATGAAAGCCATGCCTTTACTCTGGGCCGCACCGATCAGTTCATCCTTTGCCGCTTCCTCGATCAGGTTGAAGGGAAACTGGATCGTGTCAAACAGTCCGGTCTGTACCATTTTGATAGCCATCGGCAGGCTGTGCGATGTCACCCCGATGTGTCGGACTTTCCCGGCGGTCTTTGCCTTCATGAGCGCCTCCAGGGCGCCATTCGGCCCTGTCGCTTCCAGCCAATCCTTTTCCTGGGCAATCTGGTGCAGCTGGTACAGGTCGATATACCCTGTCTGCAACATCCGCAAGCTGTTTTCCAGGTGTGCAGTAATGCCTTCGGCACTTCGCATCAGACTCTTCGTGGCAATAACCACCTTGTCGCGCATGCCGGCAAAGGCCACCCCTATTTTTTCCTCACTGTCGCGATAGGCGTTTGCCGTGTCGAAATAGTTAATGCCCCGCTCGAACGCATGCCGAAGCACCTTGACCGTATCCTCTTTAGGCAGGCGGATAATCGGAATACAGCCGAAACCGCACTCCGAGACAGTCAGTTCTGTTTTGCCAAGTTTAACGTACTTCATACGATCACCTCAAATTGACAAGGTACCTCAGTCATTCGACACCAACCTAGCGCCGAGATCAAACGCTCTCCGGCAATCCTCGGGAAATACCGTCCTGTGCCGTTCTTTACGCTGCCCGGGATCAAAATAGTTGAAGACGACTTTATCGTAATCCTCAAACTGGAGCGTTTCAAAGCAGCAGAGTGTTTCCGATTTCCCGAACATTCGGGTCAGATAGTTCTCGTTCATGCCGAAATGGATCGGATAGTTATGCTCTTTCATGAGCTCCTCCGACACATTCATCGTATAAATGAAGGCAGTCGGAATCCTCCTCTCAAAGAGAGTGCCTGGCGGCTTCGTGTAGGTCAGATACTGGAAGAGCAGGCGTTCCATGAATGATTTCATTTCTCCTGTTACCGTGCCGAAATATACCGGCGAGCCAAGGATAAAAGCATCGGCCTCTGCAAGTTTGGCAAGAATCGGCGTCAGACCATCATTCATGGCACACCTGCCATAGCTTTTGCCGCCTTTGAGCTTGCACAAAAAGCAGCTGGTGCATCCTTTGAAATTCAGATCATAAAGATGAATAAGCTCAGTATCAGCTCCCTTCGAGGCTGCTCCTTCAAGCGTCTTTTCCAGAAGGGTTGCGGTATTCCATTTTTTTCTTGGACTGCCGTTGATTGCATATACTTTCATGTGTCGCACCTCAGGTCGGCGATAAACTTACATCGTACAGTATGGTCGGTCAACCATCCAGGAGCGAATGGTCAAAGCAAGCCACTCACCAAGCCCCTTGGCAAGGTAGAATCGGGGCAGGAGCAGGTCATCCCCCTCAGCGATAATGCTCTCTTTCCGGGCTATTTCCTCAAGAACCGTTCCTGGATAGATACGGATTCCCACTGACAGCTTCAGCATGTCCAACTGCAATGAATCGGCAAAAGCAAGGCTTTCCAGCACGGTCTTTTCCGTTTCTCCCGGCCCGCCCAGCAGCAGGAATCCCATTCTCTTGATACCGTATTTTTTCAGAAGGTCCGAGGCGGTCAGCACCTGTTCGACCGTGTATTTTTTATTGAGATTTTTCAGGATTTCCGGACTGCCGCTTTCAAAACCAAGACTTGCCTCGACGCAACCGGCTTTTGCCATTAGCTGCACCATCTCCTCATCCACAAAGCCGGGATAGAGGATGCATCGCCACTGTATCCCCATCTGTTCGGAAATAAGTGCTTCGCAGAGTTTTTTCGCATAGTCAGGAGGGAAATTGAAGGTATTGTCCACAAAGTAGAATCTGCTGAAGCCGGCAGCCGCATGCCGGGCAATCCCGCGCACAACATCGTCTATCGGGTGCTTGCGAATGATTGTTCCTTCGAGCGCCGGCGTTGAGCAATAGGCGCATTTCATCGGACAGCCACGTCTGGTCTGATAGGGAACCCATATCTCGCTCCTGGCTTCCGAGGACACGGACCAGAGGAGAGGGTCGGGAAGCGGAAGACTGTTCAGGTTTTTCCGTACAGCGGCTTCATGCCGATCAGTTTCATCAGGCAGGCAAAGACCGGTAATATCAGATACGTTGCCTCCTCTTTCCACTGTTTCAAGAAGGGATGTAAAAGCAACCTCGCCTTCACCGCAGATTCCCATATCCGCCTTTAGATAGCGGAGCACTGCATACGGGAAAATACTGAATCCGGCTCCTCCGGCAACTATCAATGCTTTGGACAAGACGCGGCACTGGGCAATGATGTCACGGACCGGTTCCAGAAGAAATCGTGTTTCTGCCATATGTTGATTATCGACGTTCCGAACTGAAATCCCGATCAGGTGAGGTCCCGATTGTTGAATGGCATTCCGTATCAGCTCACTGTTATCGCCACTGCCCATCAGATCGAGCAGATGCACGTCATGTCCGGCATTGCGGGCGGCAACCGCGATGCAGTTCATCCCAAGCGGCAGCGGAATCATGTTGATCGTTTCAGTATTTGCGGAGATCAGAAGCACGTTCATAAGTTGCCCATCTCATTCCTCTGGTTAGCCGTTTTCGACCGGCGCAATTTGTCTCTCTATTTTAGACCATGATCCTGTAATAAGGAAGCTTATGTTGACCGGAATAACCGCTTTAACGGACGTGATTTTATCACGCTGTCACAACGGTTCTTTTTTCCGCGTTGCCAGTATCACCATTGGGTGTCAGTCTTGACAGACCAAATCAGAACTGACATTAGTAGTGAAGCCTTATCAAAGCATATCATAGCCACCATCGAGGGGGGCATCATGATGTCCCGGCTCAAAAAAGATGAACGTCCGATGAAAGAGTGTCTTGAAACATTACGAGTCACGCTCGGTTTGCGAACTTGAACAGCGAGACTGCGCGCACTATTCAGAAAAGGAGATACCTATGAGCATTTTAGATGTTGAAGGTGATTATCCGGCATCACAACTGGTC
>JAQUCU010000202.1 GCA_028686055.1 Desulfuromonadaceae bacterium | reverse complement strand
TTTTCCTCACCAAAATATTCACGGATATGCTCCGTCAGCAGTTTGGAAGTTGTCAGGGAAGGGAAGGCGTCCACGAAGCGGAACATCTGGATTTTGAACTGATAATTCTGCATGCTCCAGTCCATGACCTTGCCCATCCAGGCACCTTTGTTGAAAAGTGACGGTTTTTCACCGGAAACTGAGGAGAAAAAATCCTTTCCGCGGCTGATGATCTTAGTGTTGAGCGTTGGATTCATGACAGCTCCTTACTATGACGTGGTGTTACTGAGCACGATGGTGATCGGGCGCGAAGTGCGGCGTAATCACATCTCAAACGATTTAACAGCTGTATGGGACAGAAAGGGGGTTGATAACCCTTTCGCCGGATTACTGACTGTTCTGTCTCGCCTCCCTCACCCCCCGCCAGGCCTCATAGGAATAACAGCAGAGTCCGCTCCAGATAAAGAGGAAGCCGAGCAGGTGCGCGCGGGTAAACGGCTCCTTGTAGAGCAGCACCGCCAACAGAAATTGAAGTGTCGGCGTGATGTACTGCAGAAAGCCGATCGTGGCCAGACGCAGGCGCCGGGCGGCCGAGGCAAACAGCAGCAACGGTACTGCTGTTGCGACACCGGCCAGCGTCAGCAGGGCGTTGGTCTGCGATTCCTGTGCCGGAAAAGCGCCGCTCCCTTGCCAGGAAACAAAGATAAGATAGCCGAGTGCCGCCGGGCCGAGCAGCAGCGTTTCCACTGTCAGGCCGGCCAGCGAGTCAACAGTAACAATCTTGCGCAGCAGGCCGTAGGAACCGAAGGTAAGCGCCAGCAAGATCGCCACCCAGGGGAAACGGCCGTATTGAAGCGTCAGGAGCAGCACTCCGACTGCCGCCAGCAGCAGGCTGATCAGCTGCAGCCGCCGCAGGCGTTCCTGAAAGAAGAAAAAGCCGAGCAGTACGCTGACAAAGGGAGTGATAAAATACCCCAGGCTCGACTGTATGATCTGGGCATGCCCCACGGCAATGACAAAAACCAGCCAGTTTGCTGCAATCAACAGAGCCGATGCGGTCAGCAGGGCCACGGCCCGCCGGTCGTGCAATGCGTCACGGATGGAGCCCCATTGGCCACGCCACCAGATGACCAGCCACAGGAACAACACCGACCAGACGATACGGTGGCACACGATCTGAAGGGGGGGGACCCCGCCCAGCGCCTTGAAGTAGACCGGGAAAAACCCCCAGATCACATACGCCAGAATCCCATACCCGAGCCCGGCCGCGGCACCTTGCCGCCTATCAGTTTTCCTCTTCACTGTCATCACCTCTTTTAACATGACTCCGCATGAACTGGCGTAGTCCTTTTTACTGCCGAAAACCGGGTGAAGATAAACAGCCCGCCAAATATAAAACAGGCGCCGATGGTCTGGCGCAGCGTAGGATATTCCCGCAAAAAGATCGAAGCCCAGATGATGGCCCCCAGCGGCTCGCCCAGTACGCTGACGGAAACAACTGAGGCCTGGACATAGCGCAATACCCAGTTGAAGATTGTATGCCCGATGACGGTGCAGACAAGTGCCAGCGCCAAAAAAAGAATCCAGTCGCGTGCGGGGTAGGGGGCAAATGGAGTACCGCTTGCCAGGCTTGCAATGATAAGGACTAATGCGCTGCTGCCGTATGTGTAGAAGGTGTAGGCCGGCAGGGAAACACCACCGCGTATGCGGCGTCCTATCAGCAGGTAGCCGGAGACCAGGACAGCTGCCGCCAGGGCCAGCAGGTCACCGATCAGCGCCTTACGGCCGATCTGGAAATCGGCCGCACCGATGATAACACTGCCGAACAGTGCCAGTGCACCCCCGGTCATGGCCAGTCGGCTGACCTTCTCCCGGAAAAATACCCAGGAACCTATGACGACAAAAACCGGCTGTGTGGTTACCAGAACCACAGAGCTGGCTATGCTGGTATAGCGGAGAGAGATGAACCAGGTGACAAGATGCAGAGCCAGGCAGATGCCGCTACCTGCCGCAAGGGCACGCTGCCTCCAGGAGGTTGATGCGAGATCACTCCGGTGGCGGAGCAGTGTGTAGGGGGCCAGGGCCAGAAAGGTGAAGAGCAGGCGATAGGTGGCAATAATAAGGGCCGGAGCGGTCGAAAGCCTGACAAACAGTGCGGAGAATGAAACGGCAAAAACCCCTACCAGCACCGCCAGGTAGGGGTTTACAATTGGCTTGTCGCTCACGGAGGATTCCTTTTATTCACCCAGGTACGCTTTGCGGACTTCCGGATTTGCGGCCAGTTCGTCGGCCGGACCCTGCAGCACGACCTCACCGGTTTCAAGTACATAGGCGCGATTGGCAATCGAAAGGGCCATGTTGGCGTTCTGTTCGACAAGCATGATGGTCGTGCCGCTTGCGTTGATCTCCTGAATGATCGAAAAAATCTGCTCTACCAGCATCGGCGCCAGCCCCATGGACGGTTCGTCAAGCAGCAGCAGCCTGGGACGGGACATCAGGGCGCGTCCCATGGCAAGCATCTGCTGCTCCCCTCCGGACAGGGTTTTTGCCAGCTGTTTTTTACGCTCGAACAGGCGCGGGAAACGGGCAAAGACCTTATCAACATCCTCCAGAATTTCTTTTTTATCGTTGCGTATGTAGGCACCCATCTCGATGTTTTCCAGAACTGACATATTGGCAAAAACACGTCGTCCTTCAGGAACATGTGAAATTCCGCGTTTGACGATCTCATGCGGTGGAATGCCGCTGATGGTTTCACCGAGAAAAGAGACTGTTCCGGAAAACGTAGGGACGATGGCGGAAACGGCATTGAGAATGGTTGTTTTTCCGGCCCCGTTCGCACCGATCAGCGCCACAATTTCCCCCTCTTCGATGTGGCAGGAAATGCTTTTGAGAGCCTTGATGGCGCCATAGTTGACATAGAGTTGATCAAGCGTGAGCATCGCCAGCCCCCTTCCCGAGATACGCTTCGATGACTTTGGGATTTTGACGGATCTCTTCCGGTAGCCCCTCTGCGATCTTTTCGCCGTAGTCAAGTACAGCGATTCGATCGGAAATCCCCATGACGAACTTCATGTCATGCTCGACCAGAAAAACGGTGACGCCGGTAGCCCGGATGCGCTGGACCATAGTCATCAACTCGGCTTTTTCCTGGGGGTTCATGCCGGCCGCCGGTTCATCCAGCAGCAGCAGTTCAGGTCTGAGTGCCAGAGCCCGGGCTATTTCAAGCCGCCGCTGCTCGCCGTAGGGAAGATTGCCGGAAAATTCGAAGGCACGGTAGGAAAGATCGACCATCTCCAGGCACTCTCTGGCCAGGTCAAGCAATTCGCCCTCTTCTTTCCGCACCCAGGGGGTGAATTTCATCAGCGCACCGGCCAGATTCCACCGTCCGCGACTATGGGCGCCGATCAGGACGTTATCCAGCACCGTCAGGTCGGTAAACAGCCGGATGTTCTGGAATGTTCGACCAACGCCGGCAGCTGCAATCCTGTAGGTCGGAGTCCCGCTGACGGAGTTACCTTTGAAAGAGATTGAGCCGCTGGTCGGCCGGTAGATTCCGGTTATCAGGTTGAAGAGCGTGCTCTTGCCGGCGCCGTTCGGTCCGATCAGCGCCTGAATCGTACCCTCTTCCACCCTCAGGTTGACATCGTTGACGGCCACGAGGCCGCCAAATCGGATAGTTACATTGTTCAGTTCAAGTATCGCCATTGCCGGGTCTCGATGTCTCAGATATTTTTTGTTCAACTGTTTTCAGGTGTGGTTTACGTCCTAGCGCCCGGAGTACCAGCCCGGTGAAGCTTATACTGCCCATCAGGCCATTGGGGCGGAAAATCATCATGCAGACCAACAGGCCGCCGTAGACCATCATGCGGTATGAGGACATGAAGCGCAGGAACTCCGGCGCCGCTGACAGTATCGTCGCACCGACAACGCTGCCTGTTATACTTCCCAGACCACCTAGCACAACCATGCTGAGAATATCAACCGATTTAAGAAAACCGAAATCGGAGGGGTTGATATAGCCGACGAAGTGGGCGTAGAGGCCGCCGCCGACACCGGCTATAAATGATCCGAGAGCGAATGACTGGACCTTGTAGAGTGTTACGTTGATCCCCATCGCCTCAGCTGCAATCTCGTCACCCCTGACAGCCATAAGCGCCCTGCCGAAGCGAGAGCTGTGAATGAAGCTGACGCAAATGATTGTCAGCACAACAGCGGCCCAGACGACAACCGGCATGGGGATGGTCGTGTTCGCAGCCGGTACGCTCAGTCCGAGGGCCCTGTTCGTGATATCAAGATTGAGGAAAACCACCTTGACAATCTCGGCAAACCCAAGCGTGCAGATTGCCAGGTAATCTCCGGTCAGACGCAGGATAGGGAGCCCGATCAGAGCAGCAACACCAGCCGTAATGAACCCGGTCAGGAGCAGGTTGAGGCTGAACGGTATGTTGAACTTGATGGTAAGGAGGGCGCTGGTAAAGGCACCGATACTCATAAAGGCGGCATGTCCCAGTGAGAGCTGGCCGGTCAGGCCGGTAATGACATTCAGGCCGAGCGCCAGGATTATGCCGATCCCGATATTGACGAAGATCTGCAGATAGTAGGGGTTTATGCCCCCCATAAGTTGTTGTAAAAAATCACCCATGTGATAACTCCGGTTCCTGTGTTTACACTTTCTTCTGAATTTTCCGGCCCAGCAGTCCGGTCGGCTTTACAGCAGTACCAGCACCAGGATTGCAAAAGCGATCGCATCC
>JAQUCU010000201.1 GCA_028686055.1 Desulfuromonadaceae bacterium | reverse complement strand
CGGTCCTGGGTGAGAATCGCATCCAGAATTGCGTCCGAAATCTGATCGGCAACCTTATCGGGATGCCCCTCGGAAACTGACTCGGAGGTGAAGATGAACTTTTCTGCCATGACGTTTGACTCCTCTCGATTTTACCTATTATTATTACTATCGGGCTTAAAATTGGTCCATAAAAATATCGTTAGTACGCGGATTTGTCAAGCGAAGAGGGTATATGCATTATTCCGTTTGACTTGGCGACTGCATATTGGGCAGTATGTGATATAAAATATATCGCGCATGAGGCGGTCACCATGCCCAAGGCAATCATGTTTTTGCTGGTTACTATCTTCTGTATGTCAGCTCCGGCGTTAGCTTCTGCTGCCGCCAACCGCCCGATCGGCGTCTGGAACTACTACCACTTCGACGGCAGTGCCTTCATACCTGGACCTGCCGTTGACGGAAACGCTTTTATTGCGTTACGGGAGAAATTCCAGCCGGTAGTATTGACGGTGCCGACAGCACATTTTGAGGAGACTGCACTTCCACATGGGGCCGGTGTCATTGCCGGAATATGCTATCTCCAGATTTCCGGAGGCAAGCTCGGTGGGGGAGGCGGGTTTAAGACATTCCCGCACATGCCGCTGACTGTCTTCTCCGAAGGCAAACAGCTCGTTACGGTGCAGACCGATGACAACGGCTATTTCGTAGTGGTTCTGCCGGCCGGAACGTATTCAGTGGGTACCGGGGCGTTCACGGTCGAAATAGCCGTAAAACGAGGCACAACAACACTCGTCCCGCTCAGGGCCGGTAAAAGGATGGTGGATTGATGAACCGTATCTTCACTGGAATTGCACTCTTAATAGCCACTCTGCTTCAACTGTCTGCCCTCGCCTACGGCGGCCCTCTGGATGATTATTACCTGCAGCAGTTCGGCGAGGCAAACAGCGCACAGCTCCAGAAAGCGGTTCTGTCGGTTACAGCCGACGTCCAAGGTGCGGCCCAGTGCGGCATGCCGATCAAAAAGGGTCTGCGGCGCGACTGGAATCTTTTGGAGGCCTCGACACAGAAAGTGCTGGCGAAACAGCTGGCGCTGCCAGCGCTATCGGGCACTCCGACATCTTTGACCTCTTCGGGTGGTCATTTCATAATTCATTACACCACGAGTGGTCTTGACGCACCTAACATATACGATTACACCGTTGATGGTGTTTTGTATCACGGCATTAATTATTATACCGGCCTCAACCTCACTAGTGCTGCTGACTGGGCAACAATAGTGGGGAACGCCTTCGAAACAGCCTACACTTTCTATCAAAATCTTGGTTATCATATGCCCCCAACGGACCCCTACGACGTCTATCTGGGCAGCCTTGCCGATAAAAAAGAATATGGGGAAACTACCGACATCAGTAAGACACCCTCGTCCGGTTTCCCTTACGCATCGAGCAGCTTCATCGAGATCGACAAAGACTTCACCAACAGCATCTTCCATCCGACAACATATACTCCTCTGCAAAGCCTGCAGATTACCTCAGCCCATGAGTTTCACCACGCGATACAGTACGGATATAACTACTATTTCGATATCTGGTACGCAGAAGCAACGTCAACTTGGTTTGAGGATGAGGTTTATCCCACTGTAAACCAGAACTACAGCTATATTGCAGCGTGGTTTCAAAACAGCACCAGACAACTCGACCTGGCTGTAGATTCATCTGCCGTTTCAACCGGTGCCGGCTATGGACGCTGGATATTCAACCGCTATATGGCAGAAAACCATACTACTACGGTAGTCAGGAGTTTCTGGGAGGCTCTTGCCCCCATCGCGCCGACAAACGGACAAGACATTCCCATGGCTCCGGTGCTCGACTCGGTTCTCTCCATCTCATACAATGGCACGCTTTCTACAGACTTCTTCGGCTTCACCAAACGGGTCTACACAAGAGATTGGCAGACTCATAGCAATGAAAAGTATCTAATTCCTCCCTATTCACCCATCACTTCATTCTCAGTAGATCCATTAAACGGCACCGAGATGACACCTTCAATTACCCTTAACCATTATTCATTTGCATATTACAAGTTTTCCCCGTCCTCTGGAGTAACATCGCTATCGATATCCGTTAATAAGGGCAGTGGGATTCAGACCGCCCTGTTCAAAAATGGCAGCGAAATAAACGCCGATGCAAGTGGAACTTCCTATGTCACAAATGGCCTAGGGACATCCGATGAGGTGGTTCTACTGATAGCGAATACAACCAGTACTGATGGTCAAAGTGCCAGTTTTAGTTCGGACGGTAAACTTGTTGTTCTCTCATCCGTACCTACGACCACAACTTCCAAATCCGGTGGCGGTGGCGGCTGTTTCATTGCCACTGCGGCCTACGGCAGCTATCTGCATCCGCAGGTGCAGCTGTTGCGCAATTTCCGCGACAAGTATCTGCTCACCAATGCTCCCGGCCGGGCTTTTGTCGCTCTTTACTATCGCCTCAGCCCGCCGCTGGCCGATGTAATCGCCCGCCATGCTGTTCTGCGCGGGATAACCAGATTGGCCCTGACTCCGATCATTTTCGCGGTAGTTTACCCGCTGATTTCGGCTGTGTCCCTGTTCCTGTTTATCGGAGGAGCAATGGTATTCCGGTTACGCCGCAAAAAAAATGCCCGGTCACATGCACATTCATATAGTATTCACGCAACATCATCCCGCTTTTAAGAGAGACGCCATGCCAACTATTTTCAAAAGAGTCCTGATCGCCTGTTTTTTTGCAGTCCCATCGCTTGCCTGCGCAGCTGGCAACTCAGCTGTGGCAAAGCCGGCAACTCCGCCCCAGGTGGCTGCCGAGGTAGCGCCAAAAGCAGCTGCCGCAGCCCTGACCGCCCGCATCGGCTATGTGGATATGGCCAAAATCGCCACAGAATCAGAACAGGGCAAAGCACTCAAGACCCTGTTGACGGCAAGGAAAGACAAACTTCAGGGAAAAATTAACGTAAAGAAGAAACAGATTGAAAAGCTGAAAGCATCTATCGAAGCGAAGATTGCAAAGATGACCCCGCAGCAGCGCGAGGCCAAATCGAAGGAATTCCAGAAGAAGGTTGGAGAGCTCCAGAAGCTTGCCCGGGAGTCGGAAGAGGAGTTTGTTTCTCTGCAGGACAAAGAGACCGGAGCACTCTTCAAAGCAATTGAACAAGCGGCCGTTTCTTACGGCAAAGCCGGCGGTTTTGCAGCCATAGTGGCCAAAAAAGAGCTGCTCTACACCGGCAGCTCTGTAGAAGCGCAGGATGTTACTGATGCCCTGATCAAAGAGTTGAATCAGGCTGGCAAGAAGAAATAACCGGCACTTCTAAATCCCCCCTGGCCCCCCTTTCATAAAGGGGGGTAAGTTCAGCTTCCCCATTCTACAAAAGCAGTAAATTCAGCACCCCCACCCTACCAAAGCAGCAGATTCGACATCCACACGTCACAAAACAGCAGATTTGACATCCCCCTTTATGAAAGGGGGACTTAGGGGGGTTTAATAACGGTACAGTTCTGCCTTGTACGGTCCTTCCTTCGGCACACCTATATAGGCGGCCTGTTCGTCAGTCAACACGCTCAGCTGCGCATTAAGCTTTTTCAGCTGCAGGCGGGCAACCTTCTCGTCCAGGTGTTTGGGGAGAACATAGACTCCGACCGGATATCTGCCCGGATTGCAAAACAGCTCAATCTGGGCGATTGTCTGGTTGGCAAAGGAGGAGGACATGACATAGCTCGGGTGGCCGGTACCGCAGCCCAGGTTGACGAGACGCCCCTTGGCCAGCAGAATGATGCGCCTGCCGTCCGGGAAGATGATGTGATCCACCTGCGGCTTGATCTCCTCCCACTGATATTTTTCCAGAGCCGCAACCTCGATCTCATTATCAAAATGGCCGATGTTGCAGACGATGGCCTGATCCTTCATCCTGATCATGTGATCATGGGTTATGACGTGATAGTTGCCGGTGCAGGTGACAAAGATGTCCGCCTTGTCGGCGGCATACTCCATCGTGACGACACGGAAACCTTCCATGGCGGCCTGCAGCGCGCAGATCGGATCCACTTCCGTTACCCATACCTGGGCCGACAGTGCACGCATCGCCTGCGCGGAACCTTTTCCCACATCGCCATAGCCGCAGATCAGGGCGACCTTCCCGGCAATCATGACATCGGTGGCGCGCTTGATGCCGTCAACCAGCGATTCGCGGCAGCCGTACAGGTTGTCGAACTTGGATTTGGTGACCGAGTCGTTGACGTTGATGGCCGGGAATTTAAGTTCGCCCCGCTCATGCATCTGGTAGAGGCGGTGGACGCCAGTGGTGGTCTCCTCGGTCACGCCCTTGATCTGTGCGAGGCGGGTGGTGTACCAGGAGGGATCAGCGGCCAGCTTGGCCTTGATGGCGGCGAAGAGGATTGTTTCTTCTTCCGAAGAGGGGTGAGCGAGTACGGAGAGATCCTTCTCGGCCCTGGCACCCAGATGCAGCAGCAGGGTGGCGTCGCCGCCGTCATCCAGGATCATGTTCGAGAAGCCGCCGTCACTCCATTCGAAAATGCGGTGGGTGTAATCCCAGTACTGCTCGAGGGTCTCACCCTTGACGGCAAAGACCGGCACTCCGTCGGCGGCAATGGCGGCTGCGGCATGGTCCTGTGTCGAAAAGATGTTGCACGAAGCCCAGCGGACCTCGGCCCCCAGGGCGGTCAGGGTTTCGATCAGCACGGCGGTCTGGATCGTCATATGGA
>JAQUCU010000200.1 GCA_028686055.1 Desulfuromonadaceae bacterium | reverse complement strand
AAAAGGCGATGATCTGCTGCCAAACGGGATGAACGGCGAAATTATCCGGTACAATATTCGGCGACCCCGTCAGCAACTCGCCCCACTGTTGTCGGTTTAAACAGATGAAATAACCACCATCAGGGCCGACTTCACCAAGCGGACTCTCCAGGCCGAATGTACAGGCATTGGAAAAGAAGTTGAATGAGTCGGCAACGGTTTCATAATGTACGCTCTTGTCACAGTCGTACAGTGCATGCAGCGTTTTGTCAGCGTTAAGCCCACGGAAAACAGTTCCCGGAGTATAGGATATCGGAGTGTACATAATGAGTTCCCTCTTAAACCGGTTCTGCCAAGGCCAGTTTAGCCCAGGCAGCGGAGATTTTTCCCTTATCTGAGCAATGATAAAAGAGTCGCAGGCCTGGTATAAGATCCGGGCATGGCGACTGTTCTTCAAACCAGTAATAGAGGAGCGGTTCACCACGTCTGCCATCGGTGGCCTGTTCGCTTATCAGCCAGGTTGAAGCTTTTTCTATTCTCGTAAACAGGGTGGTATCCGTTTTTTCATTTTCCGGTTGCAGCCGGTTGACGGTTTTCAAGAGCAACAGCGCGGCAGAGGTGTCAATGATGGAGTTATTCCAGCAGCCTTTCGGACTCTGCCTGTTCAAGGTGTAATTTACCGCCCTGTCTATGGCTTCCTTATTTGCCTGATAGTCTGAGATTAACAGGCGCACGGCATACCAGGTTGGTACCAGCGTTTCAGGAAACCACTTGCTTCGCCAAGCCCCTTCCACACCTTGTGTTTGCAACAGATAGCTGCGGCAAGACGCAATTATATCAGTAAATTCATCCGGGGCGATGCACTGCAAAAGATGTCCGGCAAGGCTGGTCGCATCGCCAGAAGGACCATGCCAGTAAGCTGCCCGCCCTTGCAAAACCGTATGAAAGGCACCCTGCTCTGCATTATAAAAGGCTTCAATCAGTTTTCTCAGATGGGGCAGCAGCGTTGTTGCAGGCAGATCAACCGACCACAACCCTTCCAAAACCAGTGCGCTATCTTCGGCTGTGACGCCAAAGCCCTGCTGATATTCCCACAAGCCATCCACGCTGCAATCCAGCAGATACCGGCAAAGTTTCATATCCTGAGTCGCCTGCAGAATGAGACCATAAAAAGCAATAGTGCCTTCTTCAGTCCGTTTCCGAAAGATAGGGCGGTTATCGGTTAACTGATAGATAAAGACATCAGTCAGAAATTCAGGCACAAACCTGACTGCAGCGGCTTCTTCTTCTGCCAGAAACTGTTGTACAGCCTGTGCCTGGGTTGTGCCGCTGGCGGCCGCCGGCATCATCCCGTAAGGTAATGGATTCTGCGGATCAACATGGGTGTATTCTCCGCCCAGAAATACCCGCGACATCGGCCTGGCTGCATCATTATTCCATGCACCATAAAGTTCCTGGGTAATGACCGGTCCAAGATGTTCCCAACGATGTATGTCACTGAATATCAGACTATCCGCCCTGTCCAGGCTGACTCCAATGATGCGGAGAGCGGTAATGGCGTCATCAATAATCGTCTGGTCATTTTTACTCTGCAGTTTTTCTGCCTTATCTCCAGTGTAATAGAGGATGAGTACCTTGACATCCGGGCTCTGCGTCTGTTGCCTGAGAATGGTATTTGTCGTCAAATCCGGTGTAACCAAGTACGAAAACGCGGGGGTAATCACGTTTTTCAGGCCGAGAGCAACAACTATTCCGCTACCGTAGCGTAACGATTCTAAAAACGTACGGCTTGGCTCATCAGCCTGGTGAATTATCTTAAGTACAACAGGTGTGGGAGCCGTGACAATCACTGTTTTGGCATAATATACAGATGGAATTTCGTTATGAAGACAGGTTACCTGTACCGCGTCATCTTCCTGTTTTATCGCAGTAACAGCCGTATTCAGGCGTATTTGACACGGTGTTGACGCCAGCTCTCCACAAAAAGCATCAATAACAACCTTGTTGCCGCCCACAAAATGGGCGCTGTCGTGCTTGCAGAAAGCATCTATATGACGTGACAGGATGTAATCCCGCATTTCACCAGGATGAATAACCTGAAAAAAAGCATTCAGAATTCTGAGGCATTCAGGACTTATCGTGTCGTAATCAGGCAGACCGCCATCCATCAGTTTTAGCAGGACTAACCGTGCTTCCAGCCTCAGTCCACTGTTAACCCCGGCGATGCAGGTTATCACCCCGGTGCCGGAATAGAGAGACCCCTGATACCACAAACCTAAGGGGTCCGGTTCGGCAATCATTTCGCTTTTAAAAGGAAAGGGCACTGATGCTGCGGAAAAACCGAAGACAGCTCCCAGGTCATAACTGATGCCGTGAGATGTACAGGTTTTTATTCGGCCACCTGGTACAGGCTCCTTCTCCAGCACAAGGATGTTTCGGTTTCTCAACTGCCAGGCGGCGGCAAGCCCGGATATTCCGGCACCTATTATTATGGTGTCATACATGCGGCTATGAACATCCTTTCAAATCCAGTTACGACGCTGGTCGTTATCTTCATTATGAAACAATCGCCGTCAAGATCGGAGCAAGCTCTCCATCTTTTTAGCACATCCAGACTTTTTTGATTCGTTTTTCAAAGCAGATTATATATATAAGTAAAAAATGAATCCAACCTAAAGGAGTCCAGCATGAGCATCGAATCCGCACAGGCATTTCTTGAGAGAATGAAGACTGATGAAGAGTTTGCAAAAATCGTTATGGCATGCAGCGACACAGAGTCGCGCATAACCTGCGTAAAAGAGGCAGGATTTGATTTTACTATCGAGGAGATTGCTGGTTTGCAAGGAGAGTTGTCGGACGGAGATTTAGACCATGTGGCAGGCGGGAACTCGTGGAACGGTGATCATCATTATAGCAGGCAACAGATGCTTCAGTAGTTGATAAAGCGGTGGAGGAGCGGCAAGGCACCTGAGATCATGGATGGGTATATTTCACCAACAGATCCAACTTCAAAAGGAAACAACATGAGCATCGAATCCGCACAGGCATTTCTTGAGAGAATGAAGACCGACGAGGAGTTTGCTAAAAACGTTACAGAATGCAAAGACTCTGAGGCGCGCAGATCTTATGTAAAAGAGGCAGGATTTGATTTTACGCCTGAAGAAGCACTGGAGTTGCGAGGCGAATTGTCCGATGGCCAGTTAGATTTGATCGGTGGGGGAGTTTGTTCTTATTTTGATATACCAACTATGAGTACTCCTGATGCCATATTGAGCTTGATCAAATAGCCAGTAAATTATCCAACGTCAAAAGGAGTCAACATGAGCATCGAATCCGCACAGACATTTCTTGAGAGAATGAAGACCGACGAGGAGTTTGCTAAAAACGTTACAGAATGCAAAGACTCTGAGGCGCGTATGTCTTACGTAAAAGAGGCTGGTTTTGATTTTACTCTGGACGAAGTAAAGACAGTAACGAATGAACTTACGGATGATATGTTGGATCAGGTTGCAGGCGGGACAGGGTGGTGTGGGGGATCACCGTCACGGGATGATATGCAGCGGGAAGCGTTTTTAATGGGTTGACACAATGGGGATATGTTTAAAAAAAATGGGGACGGCGGGGACGATAGGATGGCCATCATAAAATAGAATGGACAAGAAGCGATAGCAATGTTCGCAAATCAAGCAGTTCGTATCCCGCTATTCAGAGAATGGGTACATTTCACCAACAGATCCAATTTCAAAAGGAGATTACATCATGAGTATTGAATCAGCACAAACATTTCTTGAGAGAATGAAGACCGACGAGGAGTTTGCTAAAAACGTCATGGCATGCAAAGACGCAGAGTCACGCAAAGCCTACGTAAAAGAGGCAGGATTTGATTTTACGCCCGAAGAAGCATTGGAGCTGCGAGGCGAATTAACCGATGATCAGTTGGATGTTATTGCCGGTGGCGGGTGGGGTTATTGCGCCAGGGATCCGCAGTGGAATGGTCAGGCAATGGTGAATTAATAGCGGCGCTGAAATAGGAGGCATGGTGGGTCAGCCGCAAGGCACCGGAAACCGTGAGACGACATATAACAAATCTTCACACATCAGAGGCAGTTCGAATCCGGCTATTCAGAGAATAGCCGGATTTACTGTTTGTAGCGTCTAAAAATCAAGCGGACAGGGCTTGGGTGGAAAAATATCCTGCTTGACTAGAAACGCCCGCTCTTCACTGCCCAGTCTACCGACGATGGACGCCGCCAGTTCCAGTTCGCGGCATTTCAGGCGGCAGATATCCTCTGACGGCGTGGCTATTGATCCGCACGACCCGGCGTTATCGTGCTTGCACCCTCCGGCGCAGTAATATTTGGCAAAACAGGCCGCGCAGACTGCACTCTCGGTGGTCGGGCTTTTTTGATATTCCTCCCGGTTCAGCCCTTTCTCAAAGACATTCCCCATTTTATACTCGTCCCGCCCCACAAATCGGTGACACAGATAGATATCCCCGGCGCAGGAGACAGCCACCAGCCCCAGGCCGGCACCGCAAGCGTGGCGTTGTTTACTGTTATGAAGCAAGGTAATCAATGCAAGGTACAATCCGCTCTTGCTCTTGAGCTTCATTAAAGCCACTTCGTCCCTTTTTCCGACAAGATCTGTCCAGGCATCCGCCTCCTGCTCAAGCGCCAGGAATGTCTCTTGCGTGTCTCTCGCTGATTGTATCGTATCCGGTTCACCGGCCAGCAGGGATTTGGAGGCCGGCATGACGGTGACAGATCGGAA
>JAQUCU010000199.1 GCA_028686055.1 Desulfuromonadaceae bacterium | reverse complement strand
GTATGAGACAGGCCCGTTACTCCGCCGACAACGTCGGGCACTTTGGCCTGGCATCGGACTGCTACTGCCACTTTACCTCCCCGATCAGGCGTTATCCGGACCTGGTGGTGCACCGGATACTGAAGGCAGCTTTAGCCAGCACGGCAGAAAAGGGACGGGAGGGGAAGCGTGCCTCGGAACAGCTTGCGATTGCCTCCGAGCGCCTGGCGGAAGTTGCAGAACACACTAGCAAGCGCGAACGGGTAGCAATGGAAGCCGAGCGGGACGTGGTGGAGATGAAAAAGCTCCAGTACATGCAGCAGCATGTCGGGGAGAAATTTGACGGTTACATCACCGGGGTGACTAACTTCGGTTTCTTTGTGGAACTTGAGGAACTTTTCGTGGAGGGACTGGTACACATATCGACCCTGAATGACGATATGTACACCCATGCCGAGAAGCAGCACTCACTGATCGGACGTCGCACCGGCACCGTATTCAGGATAGGCGATGCGGTACAGGTTATAGTCACTTCCGTATCCCCTGGCACCCGGCGCATCGAGTTTACCCTGGCGGCACATATTGCATCGCCTCCAACACCAGTCAAGGGAACCTGGACGGCAGGCACGGAAGAGTATCCACGCATTCCGCTGCGGGGCAAGCGGCTTGCATCCCTGCAGCCACGGGCTGAAACAGGTGAACAAGGCAGCAGGGGCAGCAGGTCAGGCAAAGGAAGAGGCGGGACCCGAAAGCGGCGCTGAAGACGATTTTTGTCAAATCAGGTTGCAAGCCGGTACACCACTGTGATAGGTAGAGCTCATGAGCGATGAAAAAGTAGTCCCGGTAATAGAACATCTGGTTGAACTGCGCAAGCGGCTGATCGTAATAGTTATCGCTGTGGTGGTTGGAATGGGAGTGGCATGGAACTTCTCCGGCGACATTCTCCATTTCATCGAAAAGCCATTGACCGGCAAGACCTATCTGACCGAAATCAAGAAGGACGCCTACCTCAAAGTCAAAGAACTTGCACCCTCGATGTACAGCCACTACAAGCTTGACCAGGATCTCAACGTCCCGCAAAAGCAGCACCCACTCAATTACAGCGCCCCCTTGGAGCCGTTTTTCATTCAGTGCAAGATCTCAATGCTGGCCGGCTTTGTTATTGTTCTGCCGATCGTTTTCTATCAAGTCTGGCTGTTTATAGCCCCCGGCCTGACCCGGCGAGAACGGCGCATGGTAGTTCCTTTTATTACGGCTGCCACAGTGACATTCTGTATCGGAGCCATGTTCTTCCTGATCATAATCTGGCCGGTAATTATAAATTTCTCTCTGTCGTACGAGGCCGAAGGGCTGCAAAGCTGGTTCAACATCAGCGCCTACGTCAATTTTTGCCTGCGGCTGATCCTGATCTTTGGCCTGATCTTCGAACTACCGGTATTGACCCTTATCCTGTCCCGGTTCGGGATAGTTAGCTATCGGCTGCTGGCGTCCAAACGGAAATATGCGCTGCTGGCCAGTGCGATCGTTGCCGCCTTTCATGCGGATCTGATAACCATGTTTGTCATCATGGTCCCCATGTACATGATGTATGAAATAAGCATCTGGGTGGCGCTGATCTTCGGCAGGAAAAAGGGCAGGATCGCAGAGGAGCCCCAGGAACAGACGATATGAACAGCACTAAAATACTGTTGACAAGTTTCGCAAAACCCCCTAAAAGGATAGAAAATGTCTTTTTAGTGCGTTAGAAGTTATTTCAGCAGTTTTCCGGCAAAAAATGTCTTCTTTAACCCACGTATCCTGTTCATAAGATGTTCATAAGATCTAGGGGTTTTGTATGATGGAACTAACTCGTAAAGGTGAATACGCAATCAGGGGCATAGTGTACCTGGCGGGAAAACCGATTGACAAAGTCTGCCTGCTGAGTGATATAGCCGCTGCCGTAAACGTCCCCCCCACATTTCTTGCAAAGATATTCCAGCAGTTCAGCAAGATCGGGCTGGTCAAGTCGTTCCGTGGCACTGGCGGTGGTTTTATGCTTGGGCGGCCTGCCGAAAGTATTACGCTGCTGGAAGTTGTTGAAGCGGTTGAAGGACCTGTAATCCCTAACCGTTGCGTAGTTTATCCTTCAAACTGTGAACGTTCCGAGTACTGTAATGTCCATCCTGTGTGGAAGCGGGTTCAAGACGAGGTTCGTGGAGTATTGGAGGGGGTAACCCTCAAAGAGCTGATAATAGAGAAGTAGGCACACATAACCAGCTGGTCCGGCTGCGCTGTTTTTTGTTTTAGCTTGACACACACTGTTTGATTGTGTATTGTCCACTCATATTGTGCAGAACCATCAAAGTCCCGTGTATCGGGATTTTGGCGTTTCAGGGACAAAATAATCAAGAAAGGAGTACCCCGCCGGAGATACGCCCCGAACTCTGTGGGCAACGACGCCGCTCCGGCAAAGCCGATACAACTTCCCTACTCTTTTATTATGCGAAAAAAACTCATCTATCTGACGTGCCTGTTATTATTGACAGCATGCGAAAATGCCCCGTTCAAACCGTCGGAAATCCAATCGACCACTTCGCTGGCCACCGAAACATCCACCCCAGACAGCAGCAGCACCTCCCTTATCCAGCGGAAAAAACAACAGGCGGTTATTGAGGCGGCGTTTTCACGCAGAACGTCACTTGAGCGCGCACAACATCTCGCGTCAATCTGCTTTAACAAGACAGTCGGGACCGTTTTCATGCCGTTCGACCTGGCTGAGATAGCGCTGGCTGAAACCGGCGGGCACCGACTATCCTCCAGAGCAGTTTCAACAAAAGGTGCTCTCGGAGTCTGGCAGTTGATGCCGTGCCGTGCAAGAAGCCATGGTTATACGTCAAAAGACATGCTTGACGATGCTAAATGCGCAGAGGCCGCTGTCTGTGAGCTCTATACCAAACTTGACATGGCCAGGGGAAACCTTGAACGCGCTAAAAAGTATTATTGCGGACAGGGGCCGCAGGCAAATGCATATATAAAAAAAATCCGCATACTCCGCCAGGAGATGATGGCGGAACTGACTGTTAACAATGACAAACTGGCCCTGGCTGACGAGGTATCCGTGACCCGCTGAGCAGCCTGCTGCGCCAGGTTGCCACGGGTGTTTTTTCTTGATATGAAAGCAGCCGCTCTGCTATAGTCGAGCGGCTTTTTCTGTTCGTGGCATCTATATCCGGAGAGGAATTATTTGTGGAGAGAGGAACGTCTTCCGACAGTTCGACCGGCCTCACCCTTCGCACCAAGATGGCACTTCTTTCTGTGGCGGCGTTTGTCGGCATTCTGCTCGTTGCTGCAGTCACACTGTTTTTGCTGAATGATGTCCCGATTGGCGGCAGCGCCTACAGAGTCATTCAAAAAGACAGGGATGCTCTTGAGAGCCTTGTGTTGCTGAAATCAGACTTTTTCCGGATCAACAGTGAAATACAAAACTTCATGCCTGGAGCGGATGCCACCAAAAGAGAAAAAAAAGTTGCTTCTATAAAAAACCTCACAAAAGACATCGAACTCAATTTCAAAACTGTTCTTGAATCGACTGAATCACCTGAAATACATGCTGCCATAAACAGGGCAAACACCATCTGGATCGAATACAGGAAAACGTTACTGGACAAGGTGCTGCAGGCAGCAGACAAAGGAGAAATACGTAAAGCCCGCCGTCTCATAAACGGAGACCGGATGCAACAACTCGGTTCATTCAGCCAGGCTGTTGCACAGATTACGACACAGTTTAGGCAGGATGTCAGCGCCATAGAGCAGCAGATTGCAACAGGTGTCAAAACAAAGATCACGGCCTCTGCAGTGGCTGCGAGCGTAGTTATTGCCCTGATAGCCCTATTCTCATATTTCATCACAACATCAATCACCAGACCTCTCAAAAGTTGTGAAGATTTTGCCAAAGCAATGGCCGACGGCAGACTGGACGGCCGACTGAAAGTTAGCGGCGGCGGAGAAGCCGCTAACTTGGCACATGCGATGAACATCATGGCCGAAAACCTTCACAGCATCGTTTCTCGAATCGGCTCTACCGCTGAAGTACTTGCCTCCATTGACAACAACCTTGAAAATGTGGCGCGCCAGTCTGCAAACTCCGCACAGATGCAGGAAAAGTCGGTACGGGAAACTTCCCGGGCTGTTGTACAAATCAATGAATCCGGGCATGAGGTCTATGAAGGGATCGATGCGCTCTCGAAGTCTGCAACCGAGACAGCAGCCTCGTCACTTGAGATGGCCACGACCATCGAAGAGATCGCGCTGAGCGCCGAAAAACTGGAGGAGTCTGTTGAAGAGGTCAGCTTTTCAATCATAGAGATAGCTTCTTCGATCAAAGAGATCGGTTCGAGCATCGTAAACCTGCTGGACGCATCAACCATGACGGCCTCATCGATTGCCGAGCTCGATGCAACAATCAAACAGGTAGAAAAGAATGCTCTGGAATCGGCCTCTATTTCTGAAACCGTCCGAAGTGACGCCGAAATCGGCAAAAACGCCGTTCTTGAAGCAATTACAGGCATGCAGGCGATCAAAGCATCATCACAGATAACATCAGAAGTCGTTGAAACACTCTCCTTACGGGTAAATGATATCGGAACTATTCTTTCCGTAATTGATGAAGTTGCAGAGCAGACCAATCTTCTGGCTCTCAATGCGGCCATTATAGCAGCTCAGGCCGGAGAACATGGCAAAGGATTTGCCGTGGTTGCCGACGAGATAAGAGAACTTGCCGAGCGCACCAGTAGCTCCACACGGGA
>JAQUCU010000198.1 GCA_028686055.1 Desulfuromonadaceae bacterium | reverse complement strand
TTCTCGTTTCATTCTGGATGGGTAAAAAGATGGGGGCCGACTACAGCAAGACCACCACACTGGCTTTTACCGCAGCCAGCAATAACTTCGAACTTGCCATTGCCGTGGCAATTGCGGTCTTTGGTCTTAATTCCGGCGCCGCCTTTGCCGCGGTTATCGGCCCTCTGGTGGAAGTGCCGGTGATGATAGGCTTGGTGCATGTAGCTTTCTGGTTTCAGCGGCACTGGTTTACCGGACAGGATGCGTGAAACACTGTCGACCAGGCTGCCGCTGAATGGCGGCGTTATGTCAAATTTGGATAAAAAAAGCCGGCGGAGGCAACCGCCGGCATCACATGGAGGAGGGCATGAAAAACATTCCGGTACTGCAGGTTCCAGAACTGCCATCAATAGCGCTTAGTATCGGCTAAAGTAAGGCTTTTTCTTTTTAAGCGTTATCATCATTTTTAGTCGCTATGGCCCCCAACAGCCCTATGAGGCTGGATCCGCTCAGCTGTTTTATGGATGGCCGCAAGATCCGGGTCATGAAGATGCGACGATAGTTAACCTCTGCCATTTTCTCCGGTGCAGAGCTTTGGGTAAGGAGGCTTATGTCCTTTTTCTTGCCGTAGTAACGGACATTGGGGCCTATCTTTATCTTGGTGCTCTCCAGTCTGATGGACCCTTTACCAACATATCGTGCTATCTCGGATTTTTTATCGTTCAGGTCGCCATAAACACGGGCACGGGCAAGACAGGTCTGGACGCACGCCGGCTCAAGGCCAATGGCGGTTCGTTCGACACACAGAGTACATTTATCCGCTTTTGGTGTGCCATTTTCTTCAAAGAGATACCGGGCCGTATAGGGACAGCTGTCGGCACACGCTCCGCACCCCAGGCAGCGTTCTTTATCTATTTGCACTGTGCCGTTAAACGGGTCTTTCCATGTAGCCGCAACGCTCAACGTTTTTTTCTGACCGGTTTTGGGATCACTGAAGGTGACATCTACCTTGTCGGCAGGGCAGCTTTCTACGCAAACCGGGCTATCGCAATGGTTGCACAGACCGACATAATAGGTTGAAGCCAGGCCGTGCGGAGTGGTGTCGGGGCCCAGGCGTTCGACCCAGTTTCTCCGCTGTTTTCTCTTTGCACTGTCTACGCCGACAGGCACATCCCACTCAGCCCTGCAGGCAACACTGCAGGCGTGACAGCCGACACACTTGTTCAGATCTATAACCATGCCGTATTGACTCATAGGTATCTCTCCATATATCGCTCAGAATTTCTCATTGCAATGCTGACCGGACTTTTCAAACCGGAATGTTAAGTACTTTCCCATCTTTCATGATCCGCACAAAGCTGGTACGCATCCCATGTGCGCCGGTTTCCGGGTCAACCGCCGGTTTGGTGATCAAAGCCTGATCATCAATTCCTTTGTTCGCCGCGTTTGTCATCGCCGGATTCTTCGTGCCGTATCCGTGGGCTGTAAAGATGGTATCTTTGCGAATACCCTGGGTTACCTTGAGGATACTGGTGGTTGCCGAAATAACACCATCCTGATTGACCAGGTTGACCCTGTCGCCACTTTTCAGGCCCAGCTTATGTGCAGTTTCATGATTCAGCCAGATCGGATTCTCCGGCATCTCCGCATTCAGCCAGACATTGTTCTGACTTCTGTTAAAGGTATGAACCGGTACCCTGCCGTAAACCAGACGGGCAAAACCTTTTGGCGGTTCCGGTACCGGGGTATAGTTCGGTACGCCAGGATAGCCGGCATCAGCAAGTTCGTCATTGAAAAATTTGACCGGATAGGACACACCATAAGGATCAGAACCGGGTTGGAGATGGATGCCGTTTTCCTTTTTAATTTGTGCCAGAGAGATATTTCCGCCGGCCAGAACTTTGTCTAACAACTCTTCTGTTGTGGCTGCCGGTATATGTTCAGCATGTCCCATCCGTTTTGCCAGTTCATTGGTAATCCACACGGAATCTTTACGTTGATGATCCGCTGATAAGGAGGATACCAGAGGCGTGCGCGGGGCAATGTACTGCTGATGTTTGTCGTTTAAATTCCACTGGACACCGGATTTTACGAAATAGTCGTACCTTTCCAGATAGGACAGTTCCGGCAGCAGAATGTCAGCATACATCGTAATGTCCGTCGGCATGACATCAACTACCATTACAAAATCCATTTTCTGCAGCATCTTTATGGTGTCCTGCTGACCTGGAATAGTCTGGATCGGGTTCTGCCCCCAGGCGATGCAGGCGTTGATCGGATACGGTTTGTTGGAGATGGCGGCATCTCGCAGCATCTGTGTCGGTGTACCGGGAGGTGAAAACACGTGTTTTTCGGCTTTTTTGTGCAGAGCAAACTCTTCGGCATGTTCACCGGCGATATTAGGCCATGATACATTAGCAAGCTTGGGTCCCTTACCTTTGACAAAGCCTCCCTTGACACCAATGGCCCCAAGCAGACCGGTCAAACATGCCAACGCCCGCTCGCGCTGAAAATCATTACCGTACCAGGTGACGTGACGACCGGGATGGATAGAAACATGGGGGGCATTTTTGGCCAGGAGATCAGCGACTTCCTTGATCTGAGCGGCAGGGACATCACAGATTTTTGCAGCCCAGTCCAGGTCGGCATGAGCGATTGCTTTGGTGAATTTGTCAAATCCCTCACCATTTTTTTGTACATATGCCTTGTCGTAGGCACCTTTCTTGACCAGATAGTTCATAATGGCCAGCAGGAAGGCCGTATCAGTACCAGGCTTGATCTGTACCCAGATATCGGCCTTAGATGCCGATGATGAAAAACGTGGATCAATAACAATTAGCTTGGCACCGTTTTCAAGCCCCTTCAGGTACTGTTTGACATGGGAAACATGGATATTTTCGCCGATATGCGTACCTACCAGCAGAATCGCTTTTGCATTCGGCATATCCACGCTTTCATCCGCCTGGACGCCAAGGGTATTAAGGTAAGCCATGTCGCGGGGACCGCGACATTGGAAAAATGAGGCCTCAGAGACGTTGGGGGTGCCGACTACATGCTCGAAGTAGTGCATCGGATAGGTGGCCGAACAACCGTGAGGAAACATGGCAATGCCTTGCGCGCCATTGTTTTTGATAACACCCTGCAGACGGCTTGCGCACTCGTCAAGAGCTTCATCCCACGAGATTCGTTTCCATACCGGAGCGCCGCGTTTACCCACGTTCTTCAGAGGATACTTGAGACGGTCCTGATCATACAGCAGCTTAACCCCGGCGTTGCCCCGTGCACATATACTGACGCCGTTATCAACGCTTTTGGGGTTGCCTTCCAGTTTCACCAACTTGCCATCACGCAGTTTGCCGACAAGTTGACAGCGCCAGAAACACATTTCACAAAAACTTCCGGAAACGGTTGTGGTGTCGCCAAAACTGCCGGGGGCGGTAAACGGTTTTCTGACAAAACCGGATTTAGCCTGCGCTCCTGAAACCAGCCAACCTGACAGCGCTGTTGTTAACGCTGCAGAGGCCGATGCCTGCAGGAAACTCCTTCGAGTCATCTGAAATGCCATGTTACGGTTCCTCCCTGGTAAAAAAATCAACCAATGTGAGTAGTGTGGAATAGAACTTGTTTGTTGACCCGCTCAGAACCCGCGCCCTGAAAAGTGGAAACCACCGTCGGAAATGTTCATTTAAAAATTGCTCCGCTACTTCTTCCTGATGCTCATCTATCAGCAGTGCAATAAATTCAAGTTCAAGTGCCAGATGATCAGGAATATCTGCGTCACCTGCCAATTCAAATCCATTTTGTTGGTAAAAGCGTCGTACCCATACAGCCGACGGGCCATACAGGTTACCTTCCTGATCCAGATAAACTGAGCTGTAAGGGGGAGCAATCACTGAAGGTGTGGCGTTTATAAACAGCCTGGTATATTCGATCTGCAATATTTCAAGCCCTTCCTGGTTGGCACAGTAGGTCTGGCGCAACCCGAGGGTATCGTTATCAAGGTCAAGGTTTTGCACTATACTGTCGAGCAGATCAAAATATGGCTCACCGAGCCATGCCTGTTCAGGGTAACGAAACGATTGTGCTAAAAAACCATAAAAGTCTGCATGGTTATTTGATTTGGAATTATTCATCGGCACCAAGGTTTTTCCGGTTTGACTTTTGCTTTCAACTCCCCCTCCTTTGACAGAGGGGGTTATGAGGTAGGTGAAGATGCAAACATTTACAGACCTCTTACATCCCCTTGTTTGTCAGCAGCCCTGCATGGAGGCAGCCTTGTCGACCTTGACCGTTTCGCCGGCTTTCAGGTCGGCAGCATTTTTGGCCTTGATGGTGACTATGTTGCCTTCAACAGCAGTAACCTTACCAGCTTTACCATTCAACTTGACGCCAGCGCCTTTTTTCAGCTTGGCATCGGCACCCATATCAACCACGGCATGGCCGTCGGCAACGGAGACCACCTTGCCTTCGGCAGCAAAGGCAGCAGCGGCAGCAAAAACGGATAGAGCCAACATGATGATGATTTTTTTCATTGACGTGTTCTCCTTTTAGTTTGGTACTTGGTATAGAAAGTGATCTAGTTATGCCGATCTTTTCATGCAAAAGTAAAATGAATGTTTGTCATACCCAAGCAACAATCTGGAATAGCATCCTGATTATGCTGTACGCTAGAAAATCAACTGCAACTGGGTGACAAAGGTCGTGAAATCCTTGCTAACCACTCCACTGACCGTTCCTTCCTTGTCGAAGTTGGTCTTTGATACTTCCATGGTCAGTTTCAGGTTCTGGTCACGGA
>JAQUCU010000033.1 GCA_028686055.1 Desulfuromonadaceae bacterium | reverse complement strand
CAACAGATTCACAATATCTGGTCAAGGGCATGACGGAATGGATTACAGGATGGCAGTGCAAAGGGTGGCGCAACAGCAAGAAGGAGCCGGTCCTGAATAAAGACCTGTGGGAGCAGCTTCTTGACCTGACTAAACCACATTCGGTCCAATGGAAATGGGTAAAGGGACATGACGGACACGTTGAAAACGAACGATGCGACCAACTGGCCAGAGAAGGGATTCCGACGTAACTCTCAGACAGAGGTTAGATACTGTACTTTTTAAAGGGTGGATAAATGAGGTTTAAATAGTGGCGGAGAGAGAGGGATTCGAACCCTCGATACCGGTTTCCCAGTATACTCGCTTAGCAGGCGAGCGCCTTCGACCTACTCGGCCATCTCTCCGTGTGTGCAGCAGATCTTAAAAACAGTGGATGCGATACCTACCACGCCCTATAAAATAAATCAAGCCTAAAGAGACCTGAAAAATAATCCTCCAACCGGTCTGCCTGCCATCCGTCCAGACAGGTCACCCATCTTCTACCACCAAGCGGCACTTTCGTGGCAGACCTACTTCCCTTTTTTAAGATCAATCAGAATCAGCTTTGCTATCGCCTTGAGCGTTTCAAAAACACCTTCACCGGTTGTAGCACAAGCCTCAAATTCAGGGACATTAGTTGGGTTCAACTCGCTATGCAACTCTTTTACAGACATGACCCCGGGCAGATCCCGCTTGTTGTACTGAACAATGTACGGCAGCTTATCCAGATCGTAGCCCTGTTCCTTTAGATTAATCCTCAGATTTTCAAGCGACTCAATATTTGCATCAATGCGTTCATCCTGTGAATCTGCAACAAACACAACGCCGTCTACGCCCTTTAAGATAAGCTTCCTGGAGGCATCATAAAAAACCTGCCCCGGCACAGTGTAAAGGTGAAAACGGGTCTTAAATCCCCGTATCTCACCCAAAGAGAGCGGCAGAAAATCAAAAAACAGGGTGCGCTCAGTCTCCGTCGCAAGACTTATCATCTTGCCCTTGGCCTCTGCCGCAGTCTTTTGATAAATAAATTGAAGATTTGTCGTTTTCCCGCACAGTCCCGGGCCGTAATAAACTATTTTACAATTGATTTCACGAGAAGCATAGTTGATGAATGACATCTTTGGCTTTCCCTGTTATTAATTAGTAAATTGTAAATTATTTCAGCTGTGCCGGCGACAAAAAAGCTTCATATCACCCTGCATATACCGTTAGAGGGGTATCAGCTGAAAAGATTGTCAATATCGTCGTCGGTTATTTCAGCGAAGGGGAAATCAGCTGAACCGCGTTTTTCGCGCTCTTCTGATTTTATAAGAAGTTTTTCGAATATACCAGAGAGCTCTTCCGACGATTTTTTTACACGCAGTCTCACGAGACCCAGCGACGAACGATTGTCAAACAGAACAACAAGAATCACCCGCCCGCCAACAATAGATATATGGAGATTATCCTTCTCTCCTTCGTGAAAGAGAATTGAGAACTCTTTTTCACCTATCAACTTGGCAAGGCCGCCGGTGGCAGCAATATTTCCGGCTGTAAGGGAGGCCAGTGACGTTGTGTCAAATCGCTCGGTTTCACCAACTCCGGATATGAGCTGTCCATTCTTGTCAACAAGGAAAATCACCTTGGCGTTAGCCTCTTTCAGTAACCGCCCGATAACTTCGTTGATTTCCTGAAACTCTTCATCGTACATGACCAGAGTCGGATTGGACATACCACATCTCCCTGCCCGTCGGCATAAATATCTTCATAACCTTAAAATCGATACAATAACTTCTGCTTTATATCAAACATGATGCCCGCTTTCAAGCTTATTCGGCCCGCCGTTACATAGATTACTGAAGCGAATCGGCTGTTTGCTTTACGAAGTTTGGTGTGATATCTTATCACGTTCATAAATTCACCACTACACCTGACCAGAGGGCTTAAATAAATGGAATTGAGCTTTTCCAGAAGCAACGAACCGATTGACCAGATTATCAACCAGCTCGTTGAAGAATCAGGCGGCATCCATCACCCAGCCGTAATCAAGGAAATGATCCTTGCAACACTTAAAATCGGCCAGGAGATTGACTACCTGGCAGACCTGAAACTAATCAACAGCACCCTGCGCGAAATGCGCTATACCGAGCGGGTTTTTGGCCCCTACCGCCACCGCAAAAAAGTTACTATCTTCGGGTCGGCCCGCACGGAAAAAACAGATGAAATGTACATTAAATGTGTAAGCTTCAGCCGCAGCCTGGCAGAAAACAACTACATGGTTATTACCGGGGGTGGCCCCGGTATAATGCAGGCAGGCAATGAGGGCGCCGGGAGCGAGAATTCTTTTGCCGTGAATATCAGGCTCCCTTTCGAGCAGAAGCCGAATCCTGTCATGTACCGTAACCCGCGACTGATAACGTATAAGTATTTTTTCAACCGTAAGGTGGCTTTCGTCAAAGAGGCTGATGCTATTGTTGTTTTTCCGGGAGGATTTGGGACTCTGGATGAAGCGATGGAAGTATTCACACTGATACAGACCGGTAAAACATCTCCAAAACCGTTGATTCTGATGGACGATCAGGATGGCTACTGGGAGAAATTTTTTGATTTTATCAAGGAGAGCCTTCTGGTGAAGGGTTTCATCTCCGGGGAGGATTTTTCCCTCTTTACCATTACCAGAAGCGAACAGGAGGCGCTCCAGGTAATCAACACTTTCTACAGTACCTACCATTCGCTCCGTTTCATAGAGAACCGGCTGGTGATACGCCTGTTGAAAATACTTTCGGACGAACAGATCGAAACACTTACCAAGGAGTTTCCAGGGCTCATAGAAGAAGGTGGCAAGATCCGCCGTAGCGAAATGTTCCCGGAAGAGATTGATGAACCGGACCTTGTCCATCTGCCGCGTATTTCCATGCTATTCGACCATCACCACTACGGACTGCTGGTTGCGCTCATTAACCGCATTAATTCATTCTGACTGGCTTCAATCAACCAACGACCATATTCTCTACCGATCCAACGCCAGGTTCGTTGACAACGCCAGCCACTTGGCGATATAGTTTAAAAATAATGCTCTATTCGGGACACAATGCAGGATCTTAAACATTTATCACAAAAGAAATCTGCCTCCGGTTTCAGTTTCTCAGGTAAATCCCACCGAAACAGGCGGCTTAATCCGGCCGATGAACCGGCCAGGCCCAGGCTGTCTTTCCCGGCGGGAAAACCTCTCCGGAGGCTGAAGCGGACGCTGCTGTTCATTGTCATAGTTCTGGCACTTGTCCCGCTCTGTGTCGTGGCACTGCGTCAGGCTAAATCAAACGCTTCACATGCCCGGAACTGGATTGAACGTATCTCCGGAGCCGGCACAAAACCGGGTGAAACGACCAAGTCATCCGTTTCACCTAGTCGCTTCGAGGTTGCAAGCGATCTGCTTGAAACGGCAGAGATTAACGGCTCCCGAATATCTGTCCGGACCCCTGAAGGGCTTCAGCACATCTACACCATCCAGGGGGATCTGCAGCAAAGGGTCCATGACTTTCTGGCAAAGAACCAGGTGCCGTACGGTGTTTTTGTCGCCATTGAGCCCGCCACAGGACGAATTCTCAGCATGACCGCCTACTCATCCGTTGATCCGACCTGGTCTAAACGTTCTGCTTACGAACTTTATCCGATGGCCTCACTGTTCAAGATTATCACAGCCTCCGCAGCGCTCGAAAACCACAAGATCACGCCTGAATCAGTGATTGAATTCCGCGGCAACTCCTATTCCGAAAACCCTCGCTACTGGGACATAAGCCACCATGGCAGCAACAACCACATGAATGTTTCCTCTGCCTTGGGTAAATCTATCAATCCGGTTTACGGGCGCGTGGCAAGCGACATCGCCGGCAAGTCGTCTGTCATGGCATCTGTTTCCCGCTTCGGGTTCAACCAGGAACTGCTGCCCGGCACCCCTGCAAAGCCGAGCCGCGCGGCAGAACCAGGCAACAACCATGACCTGATGCTGATGGGGGCTGGTCTTGATCACGAAGTCAAAATTTCCCCTCTCCACGCTGCGGTAATAATGTCGGCAATAGCCAACGGAGGAAAAATGATGGTTCCGGAACTGACCAGCAGCATTGTCGATGGACAGGGGGTTGAAAAGGAAACGTTTACTCCGCGCGAACTGCGGCGACTGGTTACACCGGAGACATCTGCATCATTAAAGCGAATGCTTTCCAGCACCGTCCTGACCGGGACCTCACGCAAAGCGTTTCATGACCGCCGTGGCCGTCCGCTGATCAATGTCCAGATAGCAGCAAAAACAGGGTCCATCGACGGGTCAGAGCCAAAGGGGCATTATTCATGGTTTGCAGCCTTTGCGCCGATCCAGAATCCTCGTATCGCGCTGGTTGCCTTGGTAATAAATCCCGACAAATGGAGGATAAAGGCATCTCAGGTTGGAGCACAGGCATTGGACGAGTTTTTCAGGAGATAGCAGAGTCTGCGGGATAGGTCAGCAGACGCAACTCTCCATCAAGCATTTCACCGTATGTAAACTGTTCCATCCAGTCGCCAAGGGACAGGACAGCAAATGAAGTTTCCTGGATGTCTTCACGCAGAGCAAGGTGGAAATGACCGGTAACCAGGCCGTCATACCCCTCCCTCTGGAGAGAACCGGCAAAATCAAGAATTATCCGGCGGTAGTCCCATCTCGCCGTTTTCACACCATAGCCGGTTTGACTCCGCTTCTGCAGATGCTCCCTGATCCTTTGCGCCCACACCGGTGGAAAATGTCTGACACCGGCAGCGACAAGATTTGTGCGCAGCAGAAATCGCAGCAGGTGATAGAAATGATCTTCCCTATTGATCTGATCGCCATGGCATACATAAAGCCTCTTGCCCTGTAGATATTCGACGGAGGGGCCGGTATGAATCCTGGCGTTTAGCCGCTGCGAAAAAATTGTCCCCAGATGGAAATCGTGATTTCCCTCGAAATAGACGAGCCTGCAGCCGCGCACAACCAGTCGCTCCAGTGCCTCAATCACGGTGTCATACTGTGTAAGAGGCTGCGCCGGAAACCCAAGCCAAAAGTCGAACAGGTCGCCCAGAATATAGAGGGTATCCAGTTCCCCCTCCAGTTCACGCAGGAAACGGAGCAGTAGACGGTAGTTGGTGTCTTCAGATGACACAAGATGGGCATCGGCTATAAAAATGGCTCGCATGGTGCAGATTGTGCTTCGATAAACAGTAAAATGTCAACAAGAAGAAAACAGGAGTAATAGATGGCGATGACTCAGAGTGTTGAAATATTGTGGGAAGATCTGCTCGGAGCATTTAACAGCGGCCAGCTTGACAAAACATACTATCTGGACCGACTGACCGGCGAAATTTTCTCCGTACCCGCAACATCTGACAACAACGAAGTCCGGCTACAGCTCCAGAGCGATGGTGAGCGCTTCCTGGAGATCCCGCCGTTTGACTATCACAGCGAACGACAGATTGTGACTGAATTTGTCGCACAGATATCCGATCCTGAATTAAGAACCATGCTTAAAACCACGCTTGCAGGGAGAAAGCCGTTTGGAAAGATTGAAGACATTCTCTCGTTCTACCCGCATGAAGAAGACCGCTTTGCGTTATTAAAGGACCGTTTTCTTTCAAATAGACTTAAAATATGGTTGGAAGAGAATAACCTGTTTACCACCGATACAGTTCTACAAGGCATGAAGCACACCTAGGAGAAAATATGGAGCACGTTCACCACGCTCATGCACCTCGCAACGATTACGGCAGATTTATTGCTTCGATAATGATTTTCTGCCTGCTGGCCGCAGCCGGTTACGCGCTACAGCACACCATTTCATGTTTTCTGCTTTCCTGGGTTATTGCCTACCTTCTTGATCCGATTCTTGTAAGCGCCGAGCGACGGGGATTGAAAAGGCTTTATTCCCTGGGGCTCCTGTATATATTTTTAGGGATTCTGACCGTTTTTTTCATGACATTCATCGTACCTGCCCTTACGATCAGCTGGAACTCCTTCATCCTTGATCTGCCCATCTACATTCAGCAGATAAAACAGGTTGCCGTAGAGTGGAAAAGCCGATTGCCGGACCGCTACGGTTCCGACGAAATACAGTGGCTGCTGGACAAAACAGCTGGAAACGTTGATAAAACAGCTGAAAAAGCCGGATCCCTGGCCTACAGCTTTGGGACCCGTATCTTTTTTAATCTTTTCAACATCGTACTCTCACCCATCCTCGTCTTCTTTATGCTCTACTACAAGCAGACCGTTATAAAAACTCTGATTTCCTGGCTACCCGAAGATAGGCGTGCTCAGATCATAGACATCTCCAATGAGGTCAACAAAAGTATAGGGGGGTATCTGCGCGGACAGGTGATGGTTTCCATCATTGTCGCGCTACTCACTACAATCGCTCTTTTTGTGCTGGGTATCCCGCATCCGATCTTCTGCGGTGCTTTTGCCGGTGCTGCTTCGGTACTGCCGTTCATTGGCGTCATCATCGCGACTCTACCCGCCCTCTTCTTTGCCTGGTTTAAGTTCCAGACCGTAGCGATTCTATGGCAGACGACGTTCGCATTCGGCATTATCTATTTCGTAGAGGGATATGTCATCAAACCGCTGGTGTTCAAGGAGTCGATGAACCTGAACCCTCTGGTAACCATCATCATGGTCATGGCTCTCGGGGAAATGCTCGGATTCTGGGGGATCCTGCTGGCGCTGCCCATTGCATCAGCCATTAAAATCACCTGGGAACATTTTCTACTGGGGGACTTTAAAACGAGGTAACTATCAGTGGCTAAAGAAACCTTCTTAACTCCGATAAACGTAATAATTTCTAGCTTATCAATAACCGGAATGTCCTGCGCAAATTGCGCGGCCCGGATTGAAAAGGATCTGGCGCGGCGGGAAGGGGTGCAAAGTGCTGTAGTTAATTTTGTCCTGGCAGAGCTGACTGTCAGCCACGACCCCGCTACCATCTCTGAAGAGCAGATCATCGGGTTCGTGGAAGAGCTCGGCTACGGAGTCATCCGCCCTGAACCGGACGGCGAACTGACCTTTGGCGTACAGGGGCTGCACTGCGCATCCTGCGTCAACACCCTTGAAAAAAAACTACTCGAAAACCCCGCCATTACCACCGCCGTCGTAAACCTGGCTGCGGAAACCGGCTTTGTACGCTTTGATCCGCAGCAGCTGGGTCTGGCCGACATCTTCAGCATCGTCCATTCAGCCGGGTACAATCCGGTGGAGCTGCACGGGGTTGAAACAGCCCATGACGACGACCTTCGCTCCCAACGAAACTGGTTCCTCTTCTCACTACTCGCTTCCCTGCCGATCATGTTCACAATGGGGCTGCACTCCAACCGTGCCGCAATGCAGTTCAATCTGCTGCTTGCCACTGCGGTCCAGTTTTCTGCCGGCCTGATTTTCTACCGCGGGGCATGGAGCGCGCTCAAAAACCGCAGCACCAACATGGATGTACTGGTCGCCCTGGGAACGTCAGCCGCCTATTTTTATTCTCTGGCCGCTTACTTCGGGCTGCTCGGTCCACACCACGAAGTGTTTTTCGAAACCTCAGTCATGTTGATCGCATTCATCCGGCTTGGCAAATACCTGGAGGCACGCGCCCGTGGCAAAGCGAGTGAGGCACTCAAAAAGCTCCTCCACCTTCAGGCCGACAAGGCACGTCTGGTTACCGAAAACGGTGAGAAGGAGGTACCGTCCTCTGTTATCAGGGTTGGCGACGTTGTTCTTGTCCGTGCCGGAGATATTATTCCGGTTGACGGTGAAGTTATCAAAGGCGGGGGGGCAGTAGACGAGAGCATGGTTACCGGAGAGTCTCTGCCGGTCCTTAAAAAACCTGGCGATTCAGTTTCCGGAGCTACCGTCAGCAGTAATGGAGTCATGCAAATCCGGGCAACCCGGATCGGAGAAGCAACCCTGCTCGCACAAATTATCAGGATGGTGCGCGATGCCCAGGGGGACAAAGCCCCGATCCAGCGTTTTGCCGATGCCGTTTCGTCCTGGTTCGTACCGCTTGTCATACTGCTGTCGGCTGCTACCTTTGTAATCTGGTACGCTGTCCTCTCAAGGGACTTTCTGACCGCCTTCCGCTTCGCAATCACCGTGCTTGTGATCGCTTGCCCATGTGCAATGGGATTGGCCACACCAACCGCTATCATGGTCGGGAGCGGGATTGCTCTCGGGCACGGAATCCTGGTCAAAAGAGGCTCCGCACTGGAAACCATCTCCCGCGTGCAGGTGCTCATGCTTGACAAAACCGGCACACTGACCAGAGGCACGCCTGAGATGACGGACCTTGTACCGGTAGCGCGTAGCGTAGATCCGGCCAAACTGCTCGAGTGCCTGGCTACAGCCGAGGCATATTCGACTCATCCGCTGGCCCAGGCGGCGATCGCAGCGGCACGTAATGCGGGGATCGAACCGGGCCGGGCCGACGGGTTTGAGGAACGGGGCGGTATCGGAATTACATGCAGGTACGGAGATTTTCAGCTGGCGGTCGGCAACGAGCGACTGATGGCAGAGCTTGGGATTACCCTGGCTCCACTGGCAAAAAAACGGGCCGAATTGACAGCAGCCGGCAAGTCACTTGTCTATGTTGCCGCAGGGAACACACTGGTCGGCATAGCGGCTTTTGCTGACACACTTAAGCCCGGATCTGCACAGGCAGTTGCCGAACTTCGCCGCATGGGCATAACAACCTGTATGATTACCGGGGACCACGCCGACGTTGCAGCCATCGTGGCGAAACAGGTCGGAGTCGATACATTTGAAGCCGAAGTGATGCCGGACCGCAAACTGGAAGTGGTCAAAGAGTACCAAAATCGTAACATTATTGTCGGGATGGTGGGTGACGGGATCAATGATGCGCCCGCTCTTGCCCAGGCAGATATCGGCATCGCCATCGGCGGCGGCACCGATGTTGCGAAAGAGACCGGCGACATCGTCCTGATGCGCAGCGACCTGATGGACGCCGTGCGGTCTATATCAATCGGCCGGGCTACCCTGGCCAAGGTCAAGCAGAACCTGTTCTGGGCGTTGTTCTACAACATACTCGGCATTCCAGTTGCAGCCGGCATGCTGTCAGGATATGGCATATCTTTGAAGCCGGAGTACGCCGGTCTGGCAATGGCTTTTTCATCGGTGTCAGTCGTACTAAACTCTCTCCTGCTGAAACGGATCGAAAAGTCTATTTGAAATTTATTTGCAGCCTTGTCTGAAAAAATATGCATCCCGGCCGCTTTCTGATCAGAGGTTGTCATGAATACTTTGCATGGTAGACTCGTTACAGGACGTTTCCACATAAGAGGATCACATGCCTCCCTCGCAATACAATTCAAACGCAGCCGATAACAGCAGCCCTCTATCCCGGAGGATCAACCTTTTTGCATGGATATTGATGGGCTGCTGGACGCTTTTGATAGCTGCCTCGTGGTCCTGGAATTTCCATGCGGAGCAAGAGGTGCTCCGCAAAGTCGCATTGGCCGAGGCGGATGCGCTGATTGAGCGGGATGCGATGTACCGCCGCTGGAACGCATATCATGGCGGCGTTTATGTAACCGTCACCCCGGAATGCCCCCCCAACCCTTATCTTTCCCATATACCGGAACGTGATATCCTCACCCCTTCCGGGAAACAGCTGACTCTTGTAAATCCGGCCTACATGACCCGACAGGTCAATGAACTTGCTAAAGAAGAGGGTGCCTTTACAGGGCGGACCCGCATCTCCAGCCTGAAACCGATTCGCCCTGAAAACAGCCCCGACTCATGGGAAGTGTCTGCACTCCGCTCTTTCGAAAGTGGTTCTCGTGACGCCAGCGCGGTCGTAACAGTAGATGGCAGACCGTATCTGCAGCATATGAGCCCCATGATTACCCGAAAACCATGTTTGAAGTGCCATGCATTTCAGGGATATTCGGTCGGGTCGGTGCGCGGCGGGATAAGCGTTTCAATACCGCTTCAGCCGATGATTGACGCCAGCAGTGGACAGAACATCGGGCTGCTTGCCTCCCACGGTATTATCTGGCTGTTGGGGCTGGGAGTAACCGGCATTGGAGCCCGCCAGCTGTCACGGCGAGCCCGCGCACAAAAAGAGGTCGAAGAAGAGCTATACCAGAAAGCCCGGGAGCTGAAAAAAGAAATTGCCAAGCGCCGGATAGCGCAAGAGTCGCTGCAGGAAAGCGAAGCGCTCCTCAAGATCGTAGCAGACTACGCCTCCAACTGGGAATACTGGCGACTGCCGGATACCTCCTTCCTGTACATGTCGCCTTCTGCCCGGGAATTGACCGGATATTCCGTTGAAGAATTCAACAACGACCGCGAGCTGTTCTACCGTGTTATCCATCCCGAGGACCGGGAACTGTTCCGTCATCACACCCATACCGTTGATTCTAATGGGCAGATCCTGCCTATTGAATTCCGGATTTTATGCAAGGACGGTGAGGTGCGTTGGCACAGCCATGTTTGTCAGCAGGTCTTTACACCGGACGGTCTTCCCTGGGGGTGGCGGGCCAGCAACCAGGACATTACCGACCGCAAACAGATGGAACACGAACTCTTTGAGCAGACCGTGGAACTTGAAACGGAGGTAGCCGAGCGCGAGGCGGCACAGGCTGAACTGGAGCATTTTAATCGTTCGCTGGAAGAGCGTATCAACATGACAGTCGCCGAACTGCGGCACAAGGATCAGGTCATGATCCAACAGGGGCGTCTGGCTGCCATGGGCGAGATGATCAACAATATTGCCCATCAGTGGCGACAGCCGCTCAACAATGTCGGCCTGATCATCCAGAGTCTGAAGTTTTCATTCGACGCCGGTACCGTAACGCATGACGAGCTGGAACAGGAGATCGGTGAAGCGATGGGTATTATCATGTATATGTCACGCACCATTGACGACTTCCGTAACTTCTTCAGGGAGGACAAAAAAAAGGATGCCTTTCCGGTAGGGAAAGCCGTCCATCGCACCCTTGAGTTCGTCTCAAATGAGTTGGCGAGCCGCAACATCCGGATACTGTTTGAAGACGACGAGAGTGTGGCCGCAACCGGTTATCAGAACGAATATGCCCAGGTTCTGCTCAACATCCTTTCAAATGCCCGTGAAACCTGCATCGAACGCAACGTTTCCGAGCCGTTCATCCACATCCGCATAACCTCTGAAAACGGACGTTCGGCTGTCTATATCCGTGATAATTGCGGAGGGATTGCAGAGGATATCATGCCCAGGATATTCGACCCCTATTTCACCACCCGTGCACCGGATAAAGGCACCGGAATCGGCCTCTACATGTCAAAGGTGATAATCGAGCAGCATATGGGCGGGCATCTAACAGCCAAGAACGTTGAAGATGGAGTTGAATTCCGCATCGAATTATGAAACATGGCGGGCAGATAGGGGTTTTATTTATGGTACCACCCTATCCTTCTGTCAGAACCCGCTCTTCATAAATAGCCTCCAGACGACGCCTGTGCCCCAGTTCTACATCAGCAAAGTTCATCAGTACCTTCTGGAGCTTAGGATCATCAGCCATTCCCGCGGCTGCTTTGTAGAGCTGGTAGGCGTTTTCCTCGGTTTTCAGTGCATAGGCCAGAATCTCGCTGTAGCTCAGGTTCTCCCGGAACGGGACATCGGCCAGATATTTGGCGATACTGGATTCCGGGAGTGTGCAAAGCTTGTGGCTCTCCGCCTTATCCTCGTCAATTTTGGTAAATACGTCCTTGTGGGTTGCCTCCTCCCGGGCCAGTTCCTCAAACATTTTTTTTGAAGCGATGCTGGTGGAGAGTTCCGCTGCCCGCTTGTATAGCCGGTAGGCGGTGTCTTCACGTTCAATGGCAAACTTAATAACCTGTTCAAGAGTGACAAACGTCATATTCTGTATTCCTCCAGTGTGATGAGCTATCTACATAGTTCTGCTCTACTACCGGCCGACTCAGTCCGCATTAATAGAAATATCCACGTTATCTATAGCCGCAATGCCCCGGCATCAACAACCTCACGCTAGTATACTTTTTGCCGAAATATAGATCAGCCCCGCAGATATGCCAGCACCTGATCCGGGTGCTGCTCGGCTTTGGCAACCTTTGCCCACTGTTTTTTTACGATCCCGTCAGGCCCGACTATCACGGTGGAGCGGATCGTACCGATAGTTTTTTTACCGCACATGACCTTCTCCCCAAAAGCCTCATAGGCCTGCATCATGGAAGAGTCAGGGTCGCTCAGCAGCACGAACGGCAGAGTGTAATTGGTTATGAATTTGCCATGTGCAGCGATACTGTCCTTGCTGACACCAAGAACCGTGACACCGCTGTCAGTCAGCTCCTTATAATTATCACGGAAACCGCAGGCTTCCTTGGTACATCCGGGCGTATTGTCCTTCGGATAAAAATAGATAACAACCGTTTTGCCGGCATACTGTTTAAGAGTGTGCAGCTTGCCATCACTCCCCTCCAGTGAAAAATCCGGAGCGTTTTTCCCTTCAAGTGACATGACATATCCCCCTCGATGTAATATAGGACTATTCAGGTCCACTTTATCACTCTTCATTGAAAGGTCAAGCGTAAAGTAATCTTGTTAATCAAAGAAAATCAGGTATAACAGTCTAAAACAGCTAATGTTCCGCTGCCTTGATGGTCGTGTACGGAGAAGGAATAAGGATCGACCGGCAGCTCTGCAACGGCTGCGGCACCTGTGAATATGTCTGCCCGGTAATGCCAAAAGCGGTTATGCTGTCCAAACGGCAGACGGAATAGTTTTGTTTTACCTGCATCAAGCGCCTTATGATGCGATGATGTTCGTCAATTATTTATCACCATCTGTTCAAATTCGGCCGGTGGCAACGGTTTACTTATTACATATCCCTGCAGCTGATCACAGCCGCTCTGCCGGATGACCGACAGTTGATCTTCTGTTTCAACCCAGCTTGCAGCCACTTTCATTTTCAGACTGTGTGACATGGCAATTACGGCGTTTACAATCGCCAGATCATCAGGTTCACGCAATATATTCATAACAAAGCATTTACCTATCTTCACTTTGTTAGTCCGCATTTTTTTTATCCACTGCAGTGAGGATGAACCACAGCCAAAATTATCTATGGCTATGGCGACCCCCATTTCAGCTAACGACTGCATGCAGCGGAGTGAAAAAAGGGTATCCGTCATGATGGTTTTCTCTGTGATATCAAACTCCAGATGGTGCGGCAACAGGCCGGTTTCCGCAAGTATACGGGATGTCTTCTCGACTAGATTTGACTGGTGGAACTGGCGATTTGACAGATTGACTGAAACGCTTAACGGATATCCTTTTTTGTTCCAGACCCGGGCTTGATTGCAGGCATTACGTAGTACCCACTCTCCGATAGGAATGATCGCTCCGCTATCTTCCGCAACCGCAAGAAATTGATCCGGGGCCAGGAGGCCCTGTTCAGGATGCCGCCATCGGAGAAGTGCTTCAGCCCCGATTATGCCGCGCGTATCGCTGCACACCACCGGTTGGAACAGAAGCTCCAACTCATCCTTCCCCACGGCCTGACGCAGGAAGCTCTCCATCTTCTGGCGTTTAATGGTGCGTGAATTGATCTCTGCGTTATAGAACTGATACGAATTCCTGCCGGTACCTTTCGCGTCATACATGGCAATATCCGCTTTTTTCATCAGCTCTTCACCGCAATCGCCATCATCCGGAAACATGCAGATCCCTATACTGGTGGTTGTGTCTACGGCAGAGCCATCCAACATAAACGGTGTTTCAAAGACGCCCAGGATCTTTCTAAGCACGATGCCCACATCATCCGTCTGTCCGAGAGCCGGCATCAGCACGGTAAATTCATCACCTCCGAGACGGGCCACGGTGTCTGACTCGCGGATGCAGGCCCTGAGCCTCTGGCCCACCTCCTGTAACAGGCGGTCCCCGCAGCTGTGTCCCAACGTATCGTTGACCTGTTTGAAACCGTTGAGATCAAGAAAAAGCAGAGCCAGCTCAGTCCCGTCACGACGCGCCTGGGCCAGTTCCAGAGAGAGAAAGTCCATGAAAAGCTGCCGATTCGGCAAATCAGTCAGGGTATCGTGGTGGGCCTGATGCCTGATGACCTCTTCCATATTCCTGCGTTCTGTCACATCGCGGGCAATTACTGAATTGCCAATTATTTTCCCATCCGCATCCAGCATTGGCGATGTTGTAATAGATACATAGATCCGGCTGCCATCCTTTTTGATGCGAGTTGTTTCAAAAAACTGGAGCTGTTCTCCGCTCAGAATCGTCTGCAGGACCCGGGCTCTTTCATCGTAACGTTCAGGAGGCATTATCGTAAATATCTGGCGGCCGACGATCTCGTCCGAAGAATAACCGAAAACTTTCTCCGCCCCCCTGTTCCAGCTCGTTATAGCACCATCCAGAGATATGCTGAAAATAGCATCATTCGAGGATTCCACTATCATCGCGAGCCAGGCTCGTTCTTCTTCTACCTGCCTGCGTTCTGTCACATCATGAGAGGTACCGATCATCGACACAAGTTTGCCGGCGTCATCAAGTATCACTTCCCCCTGCCCGTGGATTGTGCGGATTGAACCATCCGGACGTACGATGCGGCAGTAATGGCTGGCAATGGACCGGCATTTTTTCAGGGCATTCTGCACGACCTTTTTAACCGTTTCACGATCTTCCGGATGGACCCTCTCCAAAAACCCTTTGTACGATGCCGTGGTCGAGGCCGGATCAAGACCCAAAATCCTGTACAGCTCATCCGACCAGCTTGTCCTGCCGCTGACAACATCCCACTCCCAGCTGCCGAGATGGGCTATCTTCTGCGCCATCACGAGCTGTTGTTCGCGCATTCGCATGCGCCGGTCCTGCTCACTGATCAGCCGCTTCAGGGCGATTTCTTCAACAGTCTGATTGATTGCATAAAAAAGATCCTCAACAATGACCGGCTTCAACACATAATGACGGATGCCGATCTCGATGGCATTTTTAAGATAATAGGAGTCACTGTATGCCGTAACTGCGATGATAATCGCCTCTGCATCTAGCTTCCTGATCTCTCTGGACAGCTGGATTCCGTCCATGACCGGCATATTCATATCGGCCAAAACAATATCCGGTCGCTGTTCCCTGAATATATCCAATCCTGTGACGCCGTTTTCAGCAGTAAAAAGTTTCAGGTCGGGATATTTTTTGACGATCATTCTGCTGAGCATTTTGCGGGACTCTGTATCATCCTCCACATAGAGTAAACTGTACCCGCGCCTGTCGTTCTGTAATAATTCCATATCAAACCTCGCACCGCACACTGTACTGCCCACTATTAGGCAGAGAATAAAGCACATAGCATGCCGACGGATAACATACTGATATCATGGATATATTGCAGGATATTTATTTTATATCGGTTGATGCAGGCAGTTTTGTAAATAATTTCGACAGTTTAAGAAGAGAAAATTACACATTGAGAAGTGGTTAAGCGGGTAAAACCGGTTTTATTTCAACGGATAATCCGACATCCTGACAAAGCGGAACCCGCGCCGCTGCAGTTCAGGCACCGCAGCAATGATCCCCTCCCCTGTTCCCGCTTCGGGATGGTTCATATGCAGCAGCGCAATGTCGCCCGGGACAGCCTTCAACAGCGCCGCCTTGACCTTGGCGGCGCTCCAGGTTGCACCGGCATCCCCCAGCAGCGAATAACCGGCGACCTCGTGCCTGAGCCCCTGTGATATCTGAACGGCAATTTCATCATAATAAGCGGTGCCGGAGCGATACAACTTCGGGCGCACCCCGGTGATCGCCTCAATCTTGCGGGCGTTCAGTTCGATCTCCTCAACCACCTCGGCGACATTACGCGTACCGTTGATACCGTATACGGACCGGCCCGTGATCGAGGCGGGCTTATGGCGTATCCCGTGGTTGGCGATCTCGAAGAGCGGGTTGGCGGCCAACTGCCTGAACAGCTCCGGGTTGGCGTCAATCCAGCGGCCATTAATGAACAGCGTGGCCGGGATCTGCCTGGCGACCAAAAACTCGAGCAGCCGCAAATCAACCCCCTTTCCCTTGGCACTGCCGCAGGCATCAAGCGTCAGGGCGATAACCTTATCCTTCGTGTCCAGTTTCGTGCGGACACCAGGAATATTTTCTCCCCACCGGACCGGCGTCACGCCGGCATATCTTGCTGAGTTGAGTTGTTTCAGGCTTTCCAGTGATGGCAGCGAAGCGGCAAAAGCGGTGGAACCGGCTGCAAGAATGACCAAGAGAAGTACGGGTAAGGTTCTGTTCATAGATATATTCCATACTGAGGATTAATTTATCTGCTGCTGTTATTCTTCAGCATATATGAACACGGATACAATCACAAAACATTCCCGCTTGACATGAAAAAATATAGCTGTAGTCTGTTTTGGTCCTGCTCACTATGCAGAAACCAAGAACAATCACCAGGTTACCAGGAGCATTAACGTGTCGCGACGCCTGCCAAAAATGCTGTATGCCGATCACAAAGGAAATATCTTCGACCACCCGGAACTCTGCATGGCCGGAATGAACGGGACCGTGCCAACCCTGCCGGAGGATGTGGAACTGATACCGCTCCCGGAGGACAGCAGACTCTTCACGATGCCTTCTATGCCGCCGGTCGCCTGGGACCCTCGCAAGAAGGCTTTCATCACTGTAGACACCCTGCGGGAGGGAAAGCGAAGCCGGCGCATACAGGCCGTTTCGGCCTTCATGGCCCCCGGCTATCTGCGCACCCTGCTGCCCGCGTGTGATTACAGCCATAAAACCGAACCGCTGCCGCTCTGGTCGTATACCGCCGTTGGGTGGGATGAGGATCGCGACTGTTTCGTCGTCGCCGCAAGCAAGGTTGACAGTAACAGCAACTGGAATCCGGTTAATTACGATGACCGGACCCTTGACCCGCTGGTCAGGGAAATGCTGAAGCAGATGCCGGGCAACCGCCTGCTGGAGCAGCTGTCCCGCTGTGCGGTCGATTATCACTGCTTTGCCGCCAAGAACCTGTTCTACCGTCGTTGGGAGGCACCGCTGCCCACCTCGCCGGTCTGCAACTCGGCCTGTCTTGGCTGTATCAGCCTGCAGGCTTCGGAATGCTGTCCATCCAATCAAGAGAGGATCAGCTTCGTCCCGACCCCCGAGGAGCTGTGCGAACTGGCCATCCCCCATCTCGAACAGGCCGAGCAGGCAATCGTCTCCTATGGTCAGGGGTGTGAGGGCGACCCGATACTGCAGGCCGATACGATTGCCGATGCAACCAAGCGTATGAAAAAAGGGAGCTTACGCGGCACCGTCAACTTCAATTCTAACGGCTCAATCCCGGAACGGGTGCAACTGCTCTGCGATGCGGGAATGGATTCATTCCGCTTCTCGATGAATTCGGTGCGAGAAGAAATCTACAACCGCTATTACCGCCCCAGGGGGTATCTTTTCAGCGACGTTCTCAGTTCGGTAAAGATTGCAAAACAGGAGGGGCGCTTCACCTCGATCAACTACCTGGTTTCCCCCGGCGTATCGGATGCCCCGCAGGAGGTTGAAGCTCTGGTCAAATTTGTAGCCGAGACGAATATCGATATGATCCAGATGCGCAATTTATCAATCGACCCGGATTACTACAACCGCGAAATGGGGGTACGGGGGCAAGGCATCGGCATGTACCGGATGCTGCAGCGCCTGAAAAAAGAGTTTCCGCGCCTGCAGTTCGGCTACTACAACCGCACAAAGGAAAATTTTTATCCGCCTGATATCGAGAACAGCTGGCCGGTCAGGGGATAGCCATACCTAAGCACACATCTGTGCGAGGATTGCCCCTTGCTGCAAAATATTTCAGTTACCCCCTTGATTTTTACAGGGGCGCTGTTTATATTCCGAGAGTATTAGCACTCCGCAACTACGAGTGCTAATTTCGATTTCAACACAACACCCCACGAGGATAGAAAGGAGAAGTACAAATGAATTTAAGACCACTTCAGGACCGCATCATCGTAAAGAGGGTAGAAGAAGAGACAAAAACTGCCGGAGGTCTTTTCATCCCTGAGACCGCCAAGGAAAAACCGCAGCGTGGCGAAATCGTTGCTGCCGGTAACGGCAAGAAAACAGAAGACGGTAAAGTGCTGCCGCTGGATGTAAAGGTCGGTGATATCGTTCTGTTCGGCAAATACGCCGGAACCGAAGTCAAGGTTGACGGCGATGACTACCTGATGATGCGCGAAGACGACATCCTGGCTGTTGTCGAGTAGGAAAACGGTACTTTTTTACACCGTTCAGTCCAGTATTTAATACAGAAAACCTACATTAATTCACACGGAGGAATACACAATGGCAGCAAAGATCATCAAATTCGACCAGGACGGCCGCAACGCCATTCTGAAGGGCGTGAACATCCTCGCCGATACCGTTAAGGTAACCCTCGGACCTAAGGGGCGCAACGTTGTTATCGACAAATCCTACGGTTCACCGCTGATTACCAAGGACGGCGTAACCGTCGCCAAAGAGATCGAACTCGAAGACAAGTTTGAAAACATGGGCGCACAGCTGGTCAAGGAAGTCGCTTCCAAGACTTCCGACATCGCCGGCGACGGCACCACTACTGCAACTGTTCTGGCTCAGGCCATCTATCGTCAGGGTTCCAAACTGGTTGCCGCAGGCCACAACCCGATGGAAATCAAGCGCGGTATCGACAAGGCTGTTGAAGCAATTGTTGCCGAACTGAAGAAAATATCCAAGCCGATCAAGGATCACAAAGAGATCGCCCAGGTCGGCACCATCTCCGCCAACAACGACAAGACCATCGGCGACATCATTGCAGAGGCCATGGAGAAAGTCGGTAAGGAAGGTGTCATCACCGTTGAGGAAGCAAAGGCGATGGAAACCTCCCTTGAAACTGTTGAGGGTATGCAGTTTGACCGTGGCTACCTTTCCCCCTACTTCGTCACCGATCCAGAGCGTATGGAAGCATCTCTCGAAAACGCCATGGTCCTGATCCACGACAAGAAGATCTCCAACATGAAGGATCTCCTTCCGGTTCTGGAGACAACCGCAAAATCAGGCCGTCCACTATTGATCATCGCTGAAGACATCGATGGCGAAGCTCTTGCGACTCTGGTTGTCAACAAACTGCGCGGCGTCCTGAATGTCTGTGCCGTTAAAGCCCCAGGCTTCGGCGATCGCCGTAAAGCGATGCTTGAAGACATCGCAATCCTGACCGGCGGCCAGGTCATTTCTGAAGAAGTCGGCTTCAAGCTTGACCAGACCACCGTAGAGATGCTTGGCCAGGCCAAACGCATTACGATCGACAAGGACAACACAACGATCATTGACGGCAATGGCAAGGAAGAAGCTATTCAGGGACGCGTAAAAATGATTCGTGCCCAGGCTGAAGAATCCTCCAGTGACTACGACAAGGAAAAACTCCAGGAGCGTCTGGCCAAACTGGTTGGCGGCGTAGCCGTTATTAAAGTCGGCGCGGCAACTGAAGTTGAAATGAAAGAGAAAAAAGCCCGTGTAGAAGATGCACTGCACGCAACCCGCGCAGCTGTTGACGAGGGCATCGTCCCTGGAGGCGGTGTAGCGTATATCCGTGCCATGTCTATCCTGGACGGACTCAAACTGAACAACGAACAACAGTTCGGCGTCAACGTGATCAAGGCTTCCCTTGAGGCCCCGATCCGCCAGATAGCAGAAAACGCAGGGATCGATGCTTCGATCGTAGTTGACAAGGTCAAGAACGGCAAAGATGCCTTTGGATACGACGCCGCTAATGATGAATATGTCGACATGATCAAAACCGGCATCATCGACCCGACGAAGGTTTCCCGCAGCGCCCTCCAGAATGCAGCTTCTATCGCAGGCCTGATGCTGACAACTGAAGCACTGATTGCCGAAAAACCGAAGGACGAATCTGCCGGCGGCGGTATGGGCGGTGGAATGCCTGGTGGAATGGGCGGCATGGGCGGCATGGGCGGAGGAATGTACTAAGCCGTCGGCTGCAGCACGCAAACTGACAGGATGTCTCTGTATCGCAAAGGCGGAAAACCAAGGTTTTCCGCCTTTGTTTTTTTATGCTGATGTTATAGTATGTGCAACAGTAGAATAAACCGTTATGGATATGGAGGTCTTAT
>JAQUCU010000197.1 GCA_028686055.1 Desulfuromonadaceae bacterium | reverse complement strand
CAGTGTGTAGCTTCCGTTAGCGACTGTTGTCGTATCCCAGCTGTACAGGTACGGTGCCACATTGGTTGCGTTCAGCAGAACCCCATCCTTGTAAAATTCAACCTTACTCACACCAACATTGTCTCCGGCTGTTGCTGTTATTGTCGTTGTGCCACTCACGGTGGCATTGTTGGACGGCGCCGTCAGGGACACTGTGGGAGCGGTCGTATCGTTGACGACCGAGACGGAAACATTGCCCGACTGGCCGACGTTGCCGGCAGCGTCATAGGCCTTAGCCATCAAGGTATAGGTTCCGGCCGCAAGCGATGATGTGTTCCACGAATACACGTAGGGAGTACCTGTGTCGGTTGCCACAAGGCTGTTGTTCACATAGAACTCCACTTTCGTGACCCCGACATTATCAGTGGCGCTGGCGGTAACCGAAACTGTACCGCTGGCCGTGGCACCTGATGCGGGAGAAGTAATCAAAACCGTTGGCGGGACAGCTTCAGCTACACTGGCAATGTTGGAATAGGGGCTCTCCGTACCCGCCGCGTTGTAGGCGGTGACCGCAAAATAGTAGGCATGGCTGGGGTCGAGCCCGGTCACGGCGCCGGATGTAAGGTTCTTGACGTCGATGGGGGATGCGCCCGCGGTTGACCCCGTTCCGCTGAAGGGAGGAGTTGACGAGTCGGCGTTATAGTAAATTTTGTACCCCGTGACGGTTGTATCCGTTTCAGCATCCCACTGCATCGTGACGTCTCGTGCCTGGCTGGCCGCGGCTGTTACCATGCTGAATAAACATGCGTAGAAAAGAATCTTGATGGTATGACACTTCATAAATTGGCTCCTTTACCTATTCGACGCTTAACAGTTTTCTGATTGCCCTCAACAGCATTTTGAGCAAAAAAAAAGGGACAGCTCACCATTGTCAAATAAACCAACAGGGAACCTGTTCCTTCGCCAACCCGGCCATCCTGACACCCATGAAACTGATCAGGATCCTCGGCTTTGTGTCCCCAGGTTACCCTGGGTTTACCTCTTCGGAAACAGCACTTTTTTTGTTTTTCACTATCGTACAACTGCGACTTGATTAATGTGACCCATGTCACTGAATAACAAGACTATTTTATTAATTAGCATCAATGTTATCAAAATCCACGTGATAACCTTTGGCGCATTATTACGCCGGAACCATGCGGATTGTTGTGATTTGGAGCACAAAAAACAAAGAATCCGGGAACGACTCAAAGGGCCATCCGGCCAAAACCAACTGCAAACAACCTAACAAAGATGATTTTTTTACCTATTCCTCACAACCCGCCTATCCTGCGTTTTCCATCAATTAATGCCATTCATTGAACCGTTGTTTAACATCAATGCATTCCGTAATTGCCGCACCAATCCATACGTTACCTGCATTTGAATCGTGGCATCAAATATGAATGCGGTTCTGTTGAATACGCAGGCTCAAAATCCGGTCTTTTCCAGGGCGAGGGAATTAATCCACTTGGTATTTCCAGACAACTCATGAATAACGCGAGTATTGTAAAACTGAAAGCATTACAACTGATTTCCGGCGACCTCTGGGCCGGGGCTGAAACGATGGCCTTCAACCTGCTCAGTCACCTGAACGGTTATCCGGATCTCAAACTGGTCATCATCCTTCTTAACGAAGGCAGACTCGCAGAGAACTTGAGAGAGATCGGGATAGCTGTTCACGTTATCGATGAGAGACAATTTTCGTTTTTGGAAATTGTAAGAAGGATTCACACGATTGTGCACGCTTCCCCGCCCGACCTGATCCATTCGCATCGTTATAAGGAGAATATTTTAGCCACCATGGCAGCAGGCTTCAGCGGCAGCATAAAACTGATTGCCACTCAGCACGGCCTGCCGGAACGAGTCGGTGACAAAGCTACATATGCAAACCGGGCTATATCCAGGGGAAATTTCCATCTGCTTTCGAGATATTTCACTAAAACCGTGGCGGTATCCGCAGATGTAAAAAATCACCTTCTAATGGAGTATTCATTCCGTGAAGAGAGCATCGAGTCAATCCATAATGGCATTGAAATACCGGAAGTCACTTTACCAAGGAGAAGCACTGGGGATTTCGTAATCGGCTCATCGGGACGTCTTTTCCCGGTCAAGGACTACCCGCTCATGGTTGAGATTGCCCGAGCAATAGCCTCCGACAAAGCGCAGGATGTGCATTTTGAACTTGCAGGAGAAGGCCCTGAGAGGCCTGTTCTCGAATCCATAGTTCAACGTTACGGGCTGCAGAACAGCTTTGCCATGATTGGGCATCAGGACGACATGGACACTTTTTATAATGGAATAGACCTCTACCTTAATACGTCGGTTCATGAGGGCATACCGATGAGCATTCTTGAAGCCCTCGCCCGGGGTATACCGGTCATCGCCCCTGCGGTGGGGGGAATCGGAGAGATCATCACAAATGGTGTCGAAGGGTTCCTGGTCGAGGGCCGCAATCCGGATGCCTTCGCGGAAAAATGTCTGCTCCTGCGGGAGAACAGGGAACTGCGGGAGAGGATGTCGAAAGCGGCCAGAGCGAGAGCAGAATCGGCTTTTTCGGCGGAGAGCATGGCAGAAAAATATTACCGGCTCTATCGCCGGACAGTACCAGTAATCCAGCAATGGCAAGAATCTGTTTATACAGCAAAATCGGCCTGAAATATTTTTTGGTTCTGGCTTGTACAGCTTACAGAGAAAGACTTCCCCGAGGAGTTTCCCATGGAACTACTTTTTGCGGCATCCATTTTTCTGATCTTCCACGCCTACTTCGGTTACCCGCTGACCCTGCTTGTTTTCAAGCGGAAACCGGCAGCTAAAGCCCCTTTTGAACCGCACGCAACCCTGATTATCACCGCCAGCAACGAAGAACGCAGGATCAGGGACAAACTCGAAAACACCCTCGCCCTGGACTACCCCCGGGAAAAACTTCAGGTGCTGGTAGCCTCCGATGGTTCAAGTGACGAAACCAACAAAATCGTGAGCAGCTATGCCGATCAGGGGATAGAGCTTCTCGCCTTTCCGGAGCGCCGGGGTAAGGAAAGCGCGCAGAAGGATGCGGTGCTCCACGCCACCGGCGAAGTTATAATCTTCTCTGATGTTGCGACCCGTATCGACCCGAAAGGGTTGCGGGAAATCATCGCCAACTTTGCCGATCCGACCGTCGGTTGCGTAAGCAGCGCCGACAGAGTAATCGGCCGTGACGGCAACCCCTGCGGTGAGGGTTTTTACGTCAGGTATGAAATGTGGCTGAGGAATCTTGAGTCGCAGGTCAACTCCCTTGTCGGCCTGAGCGGATCGTTCTTTGCCGCGCGCAACACGGTATGCCGCGATTTCTCAGGGGAGATGCAGAGCGATTTCAGAACGGTGCTCAACAGCATGAGGCTGGGGATGCGTGGCGTGAGTGATCCGGATGCCATCGGCTGTTATCAGGATATTTCCGACAGCAGGCGTGAATTCGATCGCAAGATTCGCACCGTGCTCAGGGGGCTGACGGTATTATTTCACAACCTCGAGTTTCTTAATCCTTTCCGTTATGGGTTGTTTTCATACCAGTATTTTTGCCACAAGCTGCTGCGCTGGCTGGTGCCGCTCTTCCTTTTCACCGCTTTAATGGCCAATGCAGTGTTAAGCCTCAATTCAGGCCGTTACACAATGCTCCTGCTGCTTCATCTTGCCTTCTACGGCATTGCCTTGCGAGGTTTGTTCTCTAAAGCGTCACCGTCCCATGCGCTATTCAAGATCCCTGTATATTTCGTCACAGTCAATGCAGCCATCTTCGTGGCATGGTGGCGTTACTTCAGGGGTAGGAGAATGGTCATGTGGGCACCGTCAGAGAGGTGAAACATCTGTTTCAGGGTTCGAAACGGTCTGTAGAATGAATCTAAACGGAGAGTATCTAATATGTGCGGTATTGCAGGTGTATTTAATCTACAGGACTCGATCGGAATTGAGGAGGAACTCCTCAGGCGGATGATTGCCGCCTTCCGTTACCGTGGTCCTGACGAAACCGGCATCTATCTGGATAAGCACGTCGGGTTGGCTCATGCCCGCCTCAGTATCATCGGGCTGGATGACGGTTGCCAGCCGATAGGCAATGAGGACGGTACGCTCTGGATCGTTTACAATGGTGAAACCTATAATTACCCGGAGTTACGTGCCGAACTTGAAGGACACGGGCATCGTTTCAGCACCGCTACCGATACGGAAGTGCTGCTGCACCTGTATGAGGAGTTTGGGCCACAGGGCCTGGCACGCATCAACGGTCAGTTTGCGTTTGCCATCTGGGACAGCCTCAAGCAGGAGCTGTTCATTGCACGTGACCGGGTCGGAGTCCGCCCGCTTTTCTATACTCAGGTCGGTGGACGGCTCCTGTTCGCCTCCGAGATCAAAGTGCTCTTCCAGGATCCGGAGGTCCCCCGGGTAATCGATCCACACGCCCTTGCACAGGTATTTACCTGCTGGTCCACGGTTACCCCACGCAGTACCTTTCATGGTGTTAAGGAACTTGCCCCAGGGCATTATCTCCTGGCGAAAAATGGCCAAATCCGGACTGAACCATTCTGGCACATCCCTTTCTATCCGCCGGATGAGCATTGGCAGGGCTCCCGGGAGGAGGCCGAAGAAGAGCTGCGCCGGCTGCTCCTTGACGCTGTTCGCCTCCGTCTGCGTGCCGATGTACCGGTGGGCGCCTACCTGAGCGGTGGTCTCGATTCCTCGATTCTCACCGCGCTTACTTCGCGCAATTTCAACAACCGCCTCAGAACATTCTCCGTAAGATTCCAGGAGAACGATTATG
>JAQUCU010000032.1 GCA_028686055.1 Desulfuromonadaceae bacterium | reverse complement strand
CCAGCACCCTGAAGGTGATGAATACCCCCAGCACCATTATTCCATAGATCAGGCCTTCGACCAGAATTGCTTCAATCATAGTAAAACCGTTTCAACCTTCCAAAAGTGGGGTGGATTGCCTGGCAGACATTTTTATGCTGCCAGGCAGCAGATGCTACTTCTTGAACAGTTTGCCGTTCTGTACGACCCTACTGGCGTTTTTTACAATATCATTCGGGATCGTCAAACCGAGTTTTTTGGCAACATCCAGGTTGATCAGCAGGTCAATATCGGATGTACTGGTCATAAAACGGGTAGGGATCTGTTCAGGTTTTTTGCCTCTCAGGATTGCAACAACAAGCTTTCCGGTGGCCCGGCCGATTTTGTAATAATCAAAACCCCAGGCTGCCAGGACAGGATACTTCTCTGCAGAGCTTGGGTCTGCGGACATGATCGGAATTCTGTTTTTGATTGCAACGTCTGTTATGGCGCTCATCGCCGATACGACCGTGTTGTCGGTGCTGATGTAGATCGCATCGACCCTCCGGATAATTGCCTGAACCGCCTGTTTTACTTCGGCAGACTTGGAAACGGTCGTCTCCACATATTCAATCCCCAGTTCCTTGCAGGCCTGTTTGACGACACCCGCCAGCACAACCGCATTTTCCTCGGAACTGGTGTAGATATGGCCGAGCCGCTTGATCTTTTTAATCCTGAGCAGCAGTTTGATCTGTTGCTTGACCGGCGTCATATCGGATACGCCGGTGACCGGCTTTTTTGAGCCTTTCAGTGACGGGACAAGACCGGCTTTGACCGGATCGGTTACCGCCGAGAACACAATCGGGATGCCTTTCAGAGTGTTGACCAGCGACTGGGAGGTCGGAGTGGCTATGCCGACAGCCAGTGTCACCTTTTCCGACTGAAACTTGCTGGCGATCGAGGCGGCTGTGCCAATGTCTCCGTTGGCGTTCTGCAGGTCAAAGGTAGCGTTGATTTTTGCGGCAGCCAACTCATCCTTAATACCTTTTTCAACTGCATCCAGCGCCGGATGGGAGACTATCTTGGAAATTCCGATAACGATTTTTCGGGGTGGAGCAGCTGCGAAGAGCGATGAAGCCGGGACCAGTGCAATCAAAAATAGTGCAATAACTACATTCATAAACTTTTTCACCTGAGACCCCCTGAATAAAATTTACCTGCTGTGTTGCCCTGGCCGAACTGGCATGGACAGAAAGGGTGTGAAAATATCACTCAATATGCAGAGTAGTCAATGTGGATTATCCGAACAGTAATTTATACGATGCATACTATGCAGCCGGATCAAAAAGAATCTTCCTTGACACAGTCCCGAACAGCCCTCGTATTAACTAAAAGCTTTACTGCGATTCGTTCAGAGTGGTAAAAATAAAAGAAATACCGCAAAAGAATCTTCTTTGGAGCGGATAGCATGCCGTCAGTACCGCAATCAATACAGGAAGGCCTGGCAAACAGCCTCTATATGTCCAATGTTATGGCAGGGTTATTGCTGCTTGCTATTGGACTGCTGGCATGCTCACTCTTTATCGTGCGCAAGCTGAGAATGGAGCTGCCACAGGGAGCCAATCGCAGCAGGTGGTACCATCTTGGCGGGCTGATAGTGCTGTTTTTCCTGGGCTATCTGTGGTTCTTTGTCCTCAAATACGGGAAATCTTTTACCACTCCTGAGGTGCTGGTAGCGGTGATCTTCTTCTTCGGCGCTGTCTTTGTATTGATGGTCTGCCTGCTGGCCTACCGTACCACCCAGGAACTTAAACGCGTCTATGTGCTGGAGCAGGAAACCATCACTGATCCGCTGCTTGGAATATTCAACCGCCGCTGTCTTGATCGCAGACTGCTGGAAGAGGTGCTTCGTGCCCACCGTCACCGTCTCGATCTGGCACTGTTGATGGTGGATATCGATAACTTCAAGCAGGTCAACGATACCTGGGGGCATCAGGTCGGTGACCTGGTACTGCAGCATCTAACCCAGCTGCTGGTGGATGCTTTGCGCCAGACCGACATTCTTGCCCGTTACGGTGGCGAGGAGTTTGTAATCCTGTTGCCCCATACACCGGAGCAGGAGGCCTCCAAGCTGGCTGAACGGCTGCGTGTTGCCGTGGAACAGAGCCCTCTGCACCGGATACCGGAACTGCGGGTAACGGTCAGTATCGGCATTGCCTGTCTGCTGCCGGATGACGATGACGCCTACTCTCTGCTGGAACGGGCCGACAAGGCGATGTACTGGGCCAAGCGCGAAGGGCGCAACAGGGTAGTCCGTTATACTGAACACGACAATGCTGAAAAGGGGTGGAATTACTCCCGAAATGCCGCACGGCATGGATAGGGACGGTTCCGGTAATACTGCTGTCACCTGTCTGAATTTCTGCTGAATATTTCTCCGCTATTCACTCACGGGTGTGCGTGGCTGATTTCTAACCAAGAGCACTATGTTGCATCATCCGCTCATTTAAAAGCCGCTCAAAGTCCTTTTTTAACTGCACCCTTACTGCAGCATCAGTTGCAGTCACTCCACCCTCCAGTTCCATTGAGGTCACCGGGCAGCCGGGGAGCCCGCAGGGGTTGATCTGTTTGTAGGCCCGCAGATCAGGGTGCACATTCAGGGCAAAACCGTGCATGGTTACCCAGCGGCGGACTCCCACGCCGATGAAGGCGATCTTGCCGCGCCCGGTCCAGACCCCTGTACTGCCGTGACGGCACCATCCATTAATCCCGAAGCTTGTCAGCGTCGCTACCAGCAGCTCCTCAAGGAAGCGCAGCCAACGATGCAGGTCGCGCCCGCGCTTTCCCAGGTTGACCAGCGGATACCCCACCACCTGCCCGGGACCGTGCCAGGTCACGTCCCCGCCGCGGTTTATGCTTTCCACTGTTAATGTGGGATCGAGGATGTTGGCGCGATCACCGCCACTGCCGATGGTGTATATCGGGTGATGTTCCAGCAGCAGCAGGGTCTCGTCCTCACGCCCGGCCGCAATCCCGGCCGCCAGCATCTCCTGCAGTGCGAAAGCCTCATGAAATCCGATTAGTCCGCAGTCGATGACTCTCATTCAAGGCCCCGTACAGAGCGTTTCAAGCAATACGGTCGGAGAGATACCGCATCATCCCTCCGAGGGTGAACACCTTTTCGTAATCGGCTTCCGGGATATCAACTCCGGTTTTGTCGCTGAGCCCGACAAGAAGCTGCAGGAAACTGTAGGAATCGATGTCCAGTTCCTCACGGATGTTCTCATCGGGGCCGACTTCGGCAGGGTCGCATTCCGGTGCAATCTTTTTCAGCTCCATGAATATCATTTCTTTCAGCTCGTTCTCAGTCATAGCGCCTCCGGATGCTGCATATGCCGGTCAAGAGCATCGAGGAACTGCGAACCGCGATGTCCGTCCGTGGCGCGATGGTCGGCAGCCAGCGTCGCGGTTACGCATCTGCGCACTCCCAGCATGCCGCCCTCGGCCCAGGGGCGTTCCATAATGCGCCCAAAGGTGACCAGCGCCACCTGTGGCGGGTAGATGACGCCGAAGACCGTCCTGACCCCCAGGTCGCCGAGGTTAGTCACCGTCATCGTACCGTCGCTCATCTCCGAACTCCGCAGACGGCCGGCGCGGGTGCGCTCGATCAGGTCACCAACCGCCTTCATCAGCTCGCTCAGGGCCAGCCTGTCCACATTGTGGATGGCGGGCGTGATCAGCCCGCCACCGCGCAGCGCCACGGCAAAGCCGATATGGATCTCCGGCTTGACCTGCAGATGGTCATCGAGCCAGTAACCGTTCAGTTCCGGCACGTCCTGCAGTGCCTTCGCGACCGCCTTGAGCAGCAGCGCTGCCGGCAGGATCCGTTCCCGGATCGGGTGTTTCAGATTTTCCCCTTCCAGCCACTTTAGCGTGCGGCTCATGTCGATATCCATCTCCAGATAGTAGTGCGGTATTTCCCGGTTGGAACGGCTCATGGCCGCTGCAATCGCCTGCCGCATGCCCTCTTGGAGCGTCCCGGATGTCGCCGGTGCCGTGGGGGACGGAACGGATGTTTCGGCCGGAGCAGCCGGGTGGTGCGCCGCCATTTCAACGTCGGTGCGCTGGATGGCGCCGTGCGGTCCTGTGCCACGGACATCTTCAATGTTTACCCCCAGTTCCGCCGCCAGCCTGCGTGCCGACGGCGAGCAGGGTACCCGTTCAGCCGAAAGCGATGGCTGCGGCGGAGTTGCTGCAGGTGCTGAAAGTGTTTCCAGTGGTCCGGAAGGCTTCCCGGCGGTTTCTCCCGGTGGAGCTTGCATGGTGCTTTCAGTAACGGCGACAGCGCCTTCCGGATGAGTCACCGCCAGCACCGTTCCGACCGGCACCCGTTGCCCGGCCTGTACAAGAGGTTCTCCCATGATCCCTTCCTCGAATATCTCGACCTCGAAGAGCCCTTTCTGCGTTTCCACCGTAGCAACAATATCGCCGCGTTTGAAGCGGTCACCAGGCTTGACCAGCCACTCCACCAGCTTTCCGGTTTCCATGTCTGCGCCCAGACTGGGCATGCGGAATTCACCCATGGCTCACCATCCTTTTTGCGGCGGCGATAATCGTATCGACCTGCGGCAGGGCCGCCTCCTCCAGGTGCCGGGCGTAGGGGATCGGAACCTCGGCGCTGCAGACCCGCTCCACCGGAATATCCAACTCATAGAACGCCTGCTCCATGATTCGCGCCGATATTTCAGCCGAGATGCCGCCGCTGCGCCATCCCTCGTCAACAATCAGGGCCCGGTGGGTTTTGGCTATGGAGGCCAGATAGGTGGCGTCGTCAAGCGGCCTCAGCGTGCGCAGATCGATAACCTCGGCTTCGACCCCCTCTCTGGACAGCGCCTTGGCTGCATCCAGGCACTTGAACAGGCTGGCACTGTAGCTGATAATGGTCAGGTCGTTGCCGGTGTGCATCACTTTCGCTTTGTCGATATCCACAGCTACCGCGTTTTCGGGAAGTGTCCCCTCAAGGTTGTAGAGTGTGTTGTTCTCGAAGATGAGTACGGGATCCGGGTCCAGTAGTGCGGGCCAGAGCATGCCGCGCGCATCTTCCAGCGTTGCCGGCGCCAGGATACGTATGCCGGGGATATGGGCGTACCACCCCTCCAGCGAATGGGCGTGCTGTGCCGCCAGCTGTTTCCCGGCGCCGGTCGCCATGCGGATTACCAGCGGCACGTTGAACTGTCCGCCGGACATGTGCCGGATTGTGGCGGCGTTGTTCATGATCTGGTCAAGCGCCAGCAGGCTGAAGTTGACCGTCATCACCTCCACTATAGGGCGCATCCCCCCCAGGGCGGCGCCGATCCCGGCACCGACAAAGGCTGATTCAGACAGTGGCGTATCGCGTATCCGCTCCGGACCAAACTCTGCCAGCAGCCCCTTACTGACTGCATAGCATCCGCCGTAGTGACCGACATCCTCGCCCATCAGAAATACCCGCTCGTCCCTGGTCATCGCCTCGCGGATTGCCTCTTTCAGCGCTTCGCGGTAGCTCGTCTCGACAGTTGCACTCTGTTTGCTCATGCATCGCTCCTCTCCGAATTGACGAAACGGGTCAGATCTTCAACCGGTTCCAGCGTACCGGCTTCGGCGAAGGCGACAGCCGCCTCAACCTCGACAGCTACGCTTTGTTCCAGGACGTCCATATCCTGGTCGTTGAAGCCGCCCGTATCGTAAAGACGCCTGGCCAACAGATCTATCGGATCACGCTTTTTCCACTGGTTAACCTCATCCCTGGTTCGGTACAGTTCCGTGTCGAACATTGAATGGGGGCGGAAGCGGTAGGTACGACATTCAAGCAGATAGGGGCCATTCCCCTTACGAATGTGGTCTGCTGCTGCTCGGGCCGCGCCCTCCACCGCCACAACATCCATGCCGTCCACTGCCGTTGCCTTCATGCCGTAGGCGGCCCCTTTTGCGGCAATGTCGGGAGCGGCCTGGGTGTAGCGGATCGCCGTACCCATTGCATAGAGGTTGTTTTCGCAGAGAAAAAGCACAGGAAGTTTCCAGAGCGCGGCCAGATTCATTGATTCGTGGAAATACCCCTCGGCCACGGCGCCGTCGCCGAAAAAACAGCAGGTCACTGTGTTGCACCCCCGCATCATTTCTGCCAGAGCCAGGCCGACCGCCAGCGGGATGCCGCCGGCGACAATGGCGTTGCCTCCGTAAAAACGGGTTGCCGCGTCAAAGATATGCATCGATCCCCCTCTGCCCCGGCTGCACCCCTCCTGTTTGCCGTACATCTCCGCCATGATGCGGTTGGCGCTCACGCCGCGTGCCAGGGCCTGCCCATGCTCCCGGTATGTGGCCACAACTCCGTCCTCGGGTGCAAGCGACGCCATTACGCCGACTGCTACCGCCTCCTCGCCGATGTAGAGGTGCAGGAACCCACGGATCTTCGAGGCGCTGTAGAGTTCGGCCGACTTTTCCTCGAAGCGGCGGATCAGCAGCATCATGCGGAGTTGGTCGATTGCATGCTCACGGTCGATTGTACTGTTCATGGTGATTCGCCCCCCTCCAGAGTAGAGGTGTCACCCTCGGGAAGTCCCAGTTCCCTTGCCTTGAGCAGTCTGCGCATGATCTTGCCGCTGCGGGTTTTGGGCAGGTTGTCGATAAATTCCAGCTCTTTCGGCGCAATCGCCGAGCCGAGCTTTGTGCGGCCGAAGCCGATTAAATCGAGGCGCAGCTCCTCACCGGGGATGTACCCCTGTTTCAGAACAATAAAGGCTTTGACAATCTCGCCGATGACCGGCTCCGGTTTGCCGATCACTCCGGCCTCGGCCACGGCCGGGTGCTCCATCAGACAGCTCTCCACCTCGAACGGCCCGACCATGTGGCCGGCGGTCTTGATGATGTCGTCGGCCCGCCCGATGAACCAGTAATAGCCATCGGAGTCCCGTTTCGCCAGATCACCGGTAATGTACCATTCTCCGGCGAAGCATTTGGCATAGCGTGCATCGTCATGCAGATAACTGCGGAACATCGATGGCCAGCCGCTCTTCAGTGCCAGTTCCCCGGCGATCTCGTTACCTTCGATCTGAACCGTATCGGCATCGACGCGGGTTACAATGGCGGCTTCAATCCCCGGCAGAGGGCGCCCCATGGAGCCTGGACGGATATCCATTGCGGCATAGTTGGCGATCATGATTCCGCCGGTTTCGGTCTGCCACCAGTTGTCGTGGATCGGCAGTCCCAATACCTGCTCACCCCAGAAAACCGCCTCCGGATTGAGCGGCTCGCCGACACTGTGCACCAGTCTCAGAGCCGAAATGTCGTAGCGCTTCCGCTGTTCGAGCGGGGCGCGCATCAGCATCCTGATCGCCGTGGGAGCCGTGTACCAGACCGTCACCCGCTGTTCCTGCAGGATGCGGTACCATCGCTCGGCGTCAAAATCCATCTCATCGACAATGCTGGTGACACCGTGGAGCAGCGGAGTGATGATGCCGTAGGAGGTGCCGGTCACCCAACCCGGATCGGCTGTGCACCAGAAGATATCGTCGGGATGCAGGTCAAGCACATACCTGCCGGTTATGAAGTGTGTGTTGACTGCATTATGCACATGCACCGCACCCTTGGGCATGCCGGTTGTACCGCTGGTGAAGTGCAGGATTGCCATGTCTTCAGGGTCGGTTGGCGGAATTGTGAAAACGCCGGACGCATCGGCCATCAGTCGCGGCAGAGACAAAACCCGCTCATTCAGGTCATACTCCAGGTCGATTAGAAGCACATGCTTAAGTTCCGGCAGCCTTTCCAGCAGGGGCGCAATCTTCTTCCTGTACTGCCGTTCGGTAGTTACCAGGACCCTGGCATTGCCCTTTTCCAGTCTCTGGAAGATCGGTTCCGGCCCGAAAGCGGAAAAGAGCGGGCAGAATACGCTGATGTTTTTCAGCGTGCCGAAGAATACCGGGTACAGGGCAGGAATGCGCCCTGCCAGACAGAAGACCCTCTCTCCCTTTGCGATTCCGAGCCTGCGAAGCAGGTTGGCAAAACGGTTGCTGCGGTCCTTCAGCCGGCCATAAGTCAGGTTAACAAACCTGCCATCTCTGCCCAGACAGCGTATCGCGACACGTTCGCGCAACTGTCCGTCGGCATGGCGATCTACCGCTTCATGGGCGATGTTCAGCCCCGTGCCATCCGGAAGGCCGGTTAGTTCACGACGGACTTTCTTCCACGAAAAACCGGCACAGGTTTTTTCATACTCCAGCAGGTTAGGTTTTACCGTCATGGCAGCAAGGTTTTTTCTGATGGGGGCAGTGTTCATACAAAACTCCTGAGGGCAGGGCAGAGAGCACTCGGTAACGGTGAAGTGCGGCATGGATATAGATTAGTATTAAAGTTCTGATTCCAACCATGCTGAAAAAATTGTACTTCGCCCCCGCCTCTTGTCAAGAGGGGTAAAATGGACGATTGTCTTGTCGGCCGGGATCGGTTGGAATCAGGAATTACAGGAGGTGGTGACGTATGGAAAACCCGCACTAACAGGCTGCGCTTGATATGTTTTATGCGGAGGCTTGGATACCGGTGGAATAAAGCCGGGATGTACAGGAGGACGAGAATAGGATTGACAGTAGAGGAGTGCCATGAAAACATGTTTCAAACGGTTATAATTTATTGCGGTCTTTATTGGCTGCTGGCGGCACAATCCCGTCCATAGGCCGAAGCATGGTTTGAATCGCTGAAAAAGTGGCGTTCTGTCGCAGTAACATTAAGGAGGCACTATTATGCAGTACATCGAAATGCTGTACCGATTAGCGGTCAGTCTATGGGCCGGCGGCAACGCCATATTCACGCTGATGTTGACGCCAATCCTGTTCAAAACCGAGAGCCGCGACACGGCCGCCCGCATCGTGGGCAACATGTTTCCCGGTTATTTCCGGTGGGGGTTGGTCTGCGGAGTGATTGCGCTTGTCTGTCGTCTGGCGGGTCGCGGGTTTAATCCCAGGTTACCGGTAGTCGTACTGATTGTAATGCTGGCGGTGACGTCATTCCAGGCGTTTTATCTGGAACCGCGCGTTGCAGAACTCAAGAAACAGATCGGCTCCTTTGAGTCAACCAGCAAAGAGCATCCGCTGAGGAAGGAGTTCTCTAAACTTCACGCTGTTTCGGCGGTCTGCAATCTGACTGTGCTGGCCGGCGGGGTGCTGGTGGTGGTGCTATAGGCTTACGCCCGGTTGGACAGTTCAGTCAGGATCTCCGCAATGTTATCCACTTTGTATGGTTTAGTAATCGCGGCACTGAAACCATAACTTCCATATTCGGCTACTACCGGGTCGTTAGAGTACCCACTTGAAACTATGAGCCGGGCGAAGGGGTCGTAATTCAGAATCTGCTCCGCAGCCTCCCGTCCCCCCATGCCGCCCGGTATCGTAAGATCCATGATGGCGGCGAAGAAAGGTGAGCCTGATTCTTTGGCGGCCTTATACATCGTTACGGTCTCTACGCCATTAGCGCAGGTCTTTACCTGGTAGCCCAGATATTCCAGCACCTCCGTGACAAGATCCCGGATAAGCTCATCATCATCCAGGATAAGTATGGCTCCAGTCGAAAGCCTTTCTGTTGCAGGAGAGCCCGCGGGCACATACTTATTCATATTTGCCGCTCCAAGCGAATGAAGGTAAATAGTAAAGGTTGTTCCTTTGCCAACGATCGAGCGGACAAAGATGCGTCCGTCATGTTTGCTGATAATCGAGTTGGTTGAGGCAAGTCCAAGCCCTGAACCTTCCGACTTGGTAGTGAAATAGGGATCGAATATCTTACCCAGGTCCTCTTCCGGAATGCCGCAGCCCTGGTCGGTAAAGGTCAGCTTGACGTAATTGTCCGGCGGGAGTAGCGCACTGTTATTATTCTCAAGAGCAATGTTTTCGCCCCTGATGGTCAGCGTCCCGCCGCCAGACATGGCCTGCAAAGCATTGATGATGAGATTGTTGAATACCTGACTTAACTGCCCTTCGTCTGCCTCGACAGTATGCAGCAGCTCCGGAATCTCAATGACCCCTTTCACGTTTGCTCCCCGCAGCGATAATGACAGGGATTCTTCCAGAATGGCGCCGACGGATACTTTTTTCTTAACCGGTTTGCCCCCCTTTGCAAAAGTCAGCAGTTGGGCGGCAAGCGAGGCGGCACGCAATGAGGCTTTTTCGGCATTCTCCAGCAGTTTCTGTGCTTTGTCTGGTGTGGCAAGTGACATGCTGGCGAAGGAGATGTTGCCCATGATTCCGGTGAGGATATTGTTGAAGTCGTGGGCTATGCCGCCGGCAAGGACGCTGAGTGATTCCAGTTTCTGGCTTTTGAGAATTTCCTCCTGCATGGCGCGCTGTTCGGTGATGTCTTCCCCGGAAAACAGCACTCCGCTGACGCCATCCTTATCGCGCAGGAGCGTGTTGTGAAAGGCTATCAGCCGCTCTTCACCGTTCCGGTTGATGATGCTGTTTTCATAGAACTCGAACGGAGTGATATCACCAGCCAGCTGCGCAGCAAAGAGCCCCTTGACCTTTTCCCGGACCGGTTCCGGAAGGCAGACATCAAACCAGTTCCGCCCCAGCAGTTCATCGTCCTCATAGCCGAGGATCCGGGAGCCTTTCTTGTTTATCAGGATGATTCTGCCGGTTCTGTCCAGGGCGCAAAACATGACACCGGCAATATCCAGATAGAGCTGGGCGCTCTCCTTCTCGCGGGTAATCGCCTCAAGCGCATGGTGGTGCTCGGTGATGTCGCGGGCCACCCCGATCACGCCGGCTACGTGGCCGTCAGTGTCATAAAAGGGAGTTTTGAGAACCTCAATCAGGGCTTTTTGGCCATCAACCAGCCTGATCCAGGGTTTGACGGTTACCGGGCTGCCGGATTCCATCGCCTGTCGATCGGATTCGAGGTACAGTTCGATAAGCCCGGCATTCGGTGTGAAGTCGCTGTCCCGGTGGCCGACGATCTGTTCTTTCGGAAGGCCGATGTAACGTGATGCATAGGTGTCATTGCAGCCGAGGAAGACGCCTTTTTTATCTTTATAGAAAATAAAGTCGGAGATCGAATCAAGGATAGTCTGCAAAAACTGCTTGTCCTGTTCGTGTTGAAAACCCAACAGCCTGTGCTCGGTAATGTCTTCAATAATAGCCAGAACATAGTCTACCGAGCCATCACCTTGCCGGACGCAGCCGACGGAAAGATTGGTGTGGATAACAGTGCCATCTTTATGAATGAAGCGCTTTTCAATGGAATAGTCGTTGATTTCGCCTGACAGGAGACGATTGAACTCGGCGATGTCCCCGGCAAGGTCGTCCGGATGCGTAAGTTCTGACCAGGACAAGGTTGCCAGCTCTTCGCGGGTATATCCCAGCATTTGGCATAATTTATCGTTTACCTGCCCCCATCCTTTATCAGGCGATGTTATTGCCATCCCAACCAGCTGGCGTTCGAAGAAGAGGCGCATCCTCTTCTCGCTCTGGATCAGGGCCTCCTCGGCATGGATCTGTTGCTCCACCATCAGAAAAAGCATGCAAATCAGCATAGTAGCCGGAGTGTAGATTAGGAGCGTCGGCAGTGCGACATTGTTTAACATTACCTGTGCGGCAGCTTCAGGCAGGCTAAACAGCAGGGTTGCGAGCATCAAAAGGTGTACCAGCAGTCCGAATAAAAACAGGCCCGGCGCCCGCATGGCCCACTGTTGGTGCCGCCGCAGATAGTGCCAGACAACGCCAAGACCGGCAGTGCCGATGATGACTCCAACCCCTGGCAAACCTCCGATTCCGCCCAGCCATATCCGATAGGCCGCAGCTATTACGCCGGCCAGCAGAGCCGCCAATGGCCCGGCAAAGAGACCGGAAATGCAGAGAATGATACTTCTGCCGTCGAAAATAAGGCCTGGCTGCAGTGTCACCGGGGTCATCATGCCGATCACGCATACGAAGCCGAATAGCAGGCCTGAAAGCAGCGGGTATACAAGTCGGTCTCTTTTAAGGCGCCGTAACATCAGGCTGTGAACGAAGGTCAGGGCGACCAGAAGTGCAATATTCTGTATCAGTGGAAGATAAATCATCGGTGATCCTCACTCTTTAATGGGGGAGGGGGTGGATTGTTCCGGTATGCGAGTGGCCAGCCAAGCCTCTTGCCTACCTATATGTAGGTTTACACTTTGTCATATTCCCGGCATACTGGTCAAGCGTGGATAGTTTACATTCTAATCTGTACCACGGACAACTTTTACAGTTGTTCGATTACTTTTTTAAGTTTCAGCTGGATTTCTTCAGCTATGGCCTGTAGCTCGCTGTTCTGTATGGCTTGCATTGAAGCAAGCGGATCTACGGCAGAAACGTCAATTTTCCCGTCATCCAGTTTCTGAACGACGATATTACACGGCAGCATCGTACCTATTTTCGGCTCTGCCTGTAATGCTCTGTAGGCAAATGGAGGGTTACATGCGCCAAGTATGGTGTAATCGGGGAAATCAACATCCATTTTTCTTTTTAAGGTTTCTTTTACGTCAATCTCTGTAAGAATTCCAAAACCTTCTTTTTTCAATTCTTCAATTACTCTTGAAATGGCTTTTTCAAAACTCATATCGACTGTTTTACTGAAATAATATGACATGGTGAGTCTCCTTTTCTGGTTTAGTACAAATTTGGCGGTTGATTATATACGATAATGAACATGACTAAAGACCGCATATTTATTATTATAGCACAGATGGCGGGTTTTCTGATAGTTGGAGTAGCCGGCTGTAAAAGAAGAGGGCCGGGTTGGATATCTCAAGTTTGATTTGAAATGCGATGAAACACTATGCGGGAAAGGGAGAGTCAGTCATGTCAATGACGGTAGAAATTAAAGGCAACAAACTCTGCATCGAAATAGACCTGGAGAAACCGACACCATCGTCATCCGGTAAAACCCTGGTGGTTGCCAGCACGCGGGGAAATGCTGTTACCACTGCAGAAGTTGACGGTAAACCGGTCACCATCGGTCTTAATGCCTATATCAAACCGTAATGAAGGCGGACGTCTATTCAATAACATACAGGATACCGTTGACGGATGCCCAGCAGGCTAAACTCGACAGAAAGTGGCCTGACGGCGACCCGTTCATTTCCTATGAAAAGATTGACTCGCTGCTTGAGCCGCTTCAGGTCGAAAACGTCTACTGGTCAGACCATACGGGACAATATCTTTATTTTACCGTTTATGGGGATGATATCGAAGGAACAGTTGCCGAGGTAGTCGAAAGGCTGGAGAGAAAACTGGGCAGTGCATGATAGTGCCCGGCTGGATGAGGCTGCTGGAATCCCTTGCCTTCCAGATAGAAGAAAGGCATATCCGAGTAATATGGAAATGCCTTTCTTCATCTTAAACTGCTTGTAGAAATTTACTTGGCAGGAGGAACAAAAGAATTCTTTATCGCATTCGCATCAGCCTTAGCTTTTTCTTTTGTTTCTTTAGCCTTAGCTGCTGCATCGGATTTTGCCTTTGCTTTTGCTTCTTTCGCTGCTTTAGCTTTTGCTGCCGCATCAGCTTTAGCCTTTGCTTTTGCTTCTTTTGCTGCTTTGGCTTTTGCTGTCGCATCGGCTTTTGCTTTTGCTTTTTTTGATTGAACTTTTTCCTTTGCTGCTTTTGAATCTTTCTGAATGCCGGCGGCAGTAGAAGAAACGGCAGTTGTATCGATAGCAGGTACAACCGGTTTAACAGCATCTGCTGCAAATGCTGCAGCGGTGAAAGATAGTGCTGCAAGGATGACAGTTACTGCGGATGAAATATTTTTCATTTTCAACTACCCCCACTGAATTTTGAATCATTTATCGTAGTAAACAGCACAAAAGAGGCCAACTGCGATAAACAGTATCGATGCTAATTATCTAGCGATTTGAAGAATCATTGTCAATAAAATATTTTAAAAAATAAATACTTCTATCAATGTCGGCTACACATGGTTGATCTTTCAAAGCGATACACGCGTCAATTTATATGAGTAACTAAATTATCCTCTTGCGTTGCAATAATTATATCCTATGTTACAAATTATATAACTTAACCAAAAAGGCTTTATGAACCGGGGGAGGCCATGGCAGAACATAGGCATGACATACGGGTCGATTGCGAAGATAAATGTATATTGCACATGGGAGATTTACACTACATAGCCACGGTCAAGAATATCTCTTTTGGTGGCGCTCTAGTGAATTTATACTCCCCTCAACCGGGACTTCATACTGGCGATAAATGCGACATTAGCATGGATGGGAAATTCATTCGTGAATACTCTTGTGAAGTAGTAAGGGAAGAGGCTCCTAATGTTGCCTTGACGTTCACAGGTATGCACAAACTTAAAGCTGTTTTGCATTGAGCCAGAATACCTGCTAAGCTTTTATCCCTCAAATAAAGGTTGGGACTGACTTATCCAACCTCCTGGCAACGGTTGTCCTCCAGAGCTTTTTTCAGGTCGATGATCCTCTGCAACCGCTTTGATTTCTCGATCTCGAGTTTTTCCTGTTCCTTTTTGAACCTTGATATATCTCTGGTGTCGATAGCTGCAAGGCCGGCGTCATACGAGAGCTTGATGCCGAGCACCGCCTGCTGAAACGCGAGCTTCCCCGCCGGTCCGCCAACGGCCAGGGACAAATGCTCGCCGGCGAATTCCCATCCCCCCGCATCATTCATGAAGCGGTCGTTGAAGTCTTTCAGAGCCGCGATGGCTCTCTTTGAAATCGCATCGCCATCCGCCTGGGTGTGTGGCCTGCCGTCGTTGTTATAGCTGTCCAGCAGCTTCGCGCTGTCCAACACTTCATCTCCATACGCTACCCCGTCATCGATCCATTTCCTGGCGTCCATCAGCTGCTTCCGGGTGAGTTTGCGCGCGTTCTTACGATAACCCCAGCCCTTCTCGACCTCGTCCAGCTGCTTTTTCATAAGCTGCAGGTTTTTCCTGGTTTTTGCGAACTCTTTGAGCCTGTCTTCCAGAGCATCGGCCGCCTTCGCCCCAAAATAGCCGGCAGACTCCTTTCCTGCGTCCTTTACAGCCGCACCCCGGTCCTTGTCTGAGGCGTTTATGAGTTTTTGATTTTTGTCCATCGCCTCTTCGATGAAGTGGAGGCCCGACTGGATTTTTTCAATGTCGGCCGCGGTCTTTTTGCAGAGCTCACGTTTTTGCGCAAGGCCTAGCTTTTGCTGTGAATCCTTGGCAAGGGCATCGGAAATGGTCAGCGACGAACCGGACTGAGGAAGCCCCTGAAGCTGCCCCATGAGATCGAGTGACGACTGGCTCTTGAGCGCCCGGTCGTTTTGCGCCGCCATTTTCAGGCGAAGCTCCTCTCCCCTTATTATATCGGTCTGCAGCTGGTTTTGCTGCTGCGCTATCTCCTTGTTTGCCTGGCTCTGCGCCGCAACCGCCCTTGAAACTCTCACAGAGTCTGCCATATACTCATTCAGGGCGTTCTGGAACGCTTTCAGCATGATGGTGTTCGAGTCTGATCCCCTGTGCGAAGAGGAGCTGTGCTGCCTCGGAGCCGCCGATGCCCTTGGCGACTCGTTTCTTGTGCATTTCAGGCTGTTCGTCCGCTCGTCGCAGACACAGCTGTACTCATTCAGGTACTGCTTCATCTTCGGATCATAGCCCCAGGCTTTTCGCGTTGCCTCGCAATCGATCTGCGGCGTGATCGTCTGGCCAAACGACGGGGTTGCGCCCATAAGGAGCGACGAGAGTATGAAAGCGGTTTTTTTCATGGCGCTGGCGTTAGATGCAGGCTAATGTTGGGGGTTTCCGTTATGACTGTCGCGTCGCAGACCTCGGTGCAGAAGAGGCAGCAGTTCGACGGGGCTCCGGCCATGTTCACGCAGTGGAACTTGGTCTCGTAGTTTGCCCAGATGTAGTCAAGGTCGATCGTTCTTGCGTTCGCGTCAAGCCTGCCTGTCACCTGGTGAGACTGGGCAGGTATCGTGCAGCCGTGGGCACCTGGGCTTGACGGACCGGAGACCGTACCCGACAGGGCTCCATTTGCAAGTTTCAAGCTGAACGACAGCCAGCCGGATGTGATGTTCACGGAGTCATCGCCGATAATAACCCTGAAGCTCTGCCCGTTTCCGATCCAGTTGCCGGACATCCCAAATACCCTTGCGACCTCCTCCTTTGCAAGATTGATCTCATAGATTTTGTCCTGTGCCGCCTGTGCCTTTGGGTCGACTGGAGCACACGCTATGAAGGTCTTCAGGTTTTTTGATGCCTTGTCGTACTCCTTTCGCTCCGTCTGGAGGACGCCCAGGTTGTAGTAGCCGTCGGTCCACCACGGATCGGTGTCAATTACCGCCAGAAGCTCTTTTTCGACCATCGCCTGGTCCTGCCCCCGCTTTAACATGTACGAGCTTCTCACAAGGTGTTCGCGCGACGATTCTGACAGCATCGGTGGCGTTTCCTGAGTGGAAACGTACTTTACTAGATCGACGCGCAGCTTCTGCTCCAGTTGGTCATTTACCCCCTCTGCCTTTTTGATTGTTGCCGAGTATTTTGCCATCGCGTCCTTAAAATCACCAAGAGCCGCCGCACGCTCGGCATCCTTTGCGTCCGTCTCGATAAGGCGGCCCATCTCCGCCTCAAGAACCTCGCAAACGCTCGTCCCGACCTTTTCCTGTGTTTTAGCCGGCGAAGCAGCGGCGCGTCGTGCCATCATTTGCCCTCTCATAGCAGCTGCGCCCAAGCGGAGTCCTCTCCGTGTCGCCCCATTCTCTGTGCCAGCTGCGCCGTTTTCGGCCCTGAGTCTCTCACGGGCCAGATCAAGGGCTGTCTTGCCGTCCGCGCGGCGAAGATCTGCAGGCACCCCGGCCTCGATGAAGAACTTTACCATCTCGGCGCTTTTGTACATTGCCGCGTAGTGCACGGCTGATTCGCCATTCTTTGTGGTGGTAAGCCTGGCTCCGGCATCAAGAAGGAGCTTTGCGATCCCGGGGCTTTCCGAAACCATAAGGGCCGTCACGCCGTTGTTTCCGGACAAAGACACCGATGCGTTTTTTTTGAGCAGAAGCTCGACAAGCTGCGTGTCGCCCCTGTCTGCGGCCTGCATGAGAAGAGTGTTGCCGTTTTTGTCACGGGTGTCCGGGTCGGCGCCGGACGAAACGAGGAGGCGGACGACATCGTCGTGTCCTTTACCAACTGCGAGGGAAAGAGCGGTTTCCCCCGAGGCGGTCATTGCGTTTATATCGGCCTTTTTATCAACGAGCTTTTTAACGGTGTTGATCTTACCTGAACACGCAGCCCCCTGGAGCGCTGTCAGGGTCTCATGGCCGGGGCAGAGCTCTCTTGCGTCGCCCTGAATTTCATCTGCGAGGTTTATGTCAGCCTTACCGGCGCGCAAAAGTTCTTCGAGCTCGGCGTTGTCACCACGGATCGCTGCATGCACCATGTGCTGCTGCGAGCTTGCGCATGCAGAGAGCAAAAGAGCTGAGACGAAAAGGAACAAACGACCAAGGTGTTTCTGTTTGCGCTGTGTAAGCATACAAGCCTCCATTCTCACATGGTATCCAACAAATATATTGCGGGCATTTATACCGGATTCATACCTTTTAGACAAGCATAAGTAGCTTTACTTCATGGAATTATATTTATAAATCCACTGTCAAAGCCATCAATTTTCCGGGCTTCATGTCACGAGGGGAAAAAACGAATGTTATTCATTTTGCAGCATGTTGTAGTGTCTTTTTTGCGGGTATGATAAAGCCCAGACCAAAGTAGTTTACGGGTGCAGCATGAATTGTTAGAATAAAAATAAACGTAAATAAACAGGGAGCTGACATGAGTAATTACAATAACTATCTGCAGGAGGCTGTCAGTGCGGCCCGGATTGCAGGGCAATATCAAAAGTCGCGCCTGGCTTCATCTCTGAGTATAGAAATGAAGGGGGACAAAAACCTGGTTACCGAGGTTGATAAGGAATCGGAACGGCTGATTGTGGAACATCTGCTCTCCAGCTTTCCCGACCATGATATTATAGCCGAGGAGGGTGACTACCTTCAGAGAGGTTCCTCCTGTCGCTGGATCATTGATCCGGTTGACGGTACTACCAACTATGCACACGGCTATCCCTGGTTTTGTACCTCAATCGGACTTGAACTTGAAGGTGAACTGGTTGCCGGTGTGATCTACAATCCAGTGTATGATGAACTCTTTACGGCAACCAAAGGTGGAGGTGCATACTTAAACGGCAGTAAACTGTCAGTGTCAGCTAGTAATCACCTTAATAATTCACTGCTGGGAACCGGTTTCCCCTATGATTGCGCCACTGACCCGGCCAACAATTTTGCCAATTTTATTGCCTTTCAAAAGGGTGCCAGGGGCATTCGCCGGGCCGGTGCTGCTGCGCTTGACCTGGCTTATGTGGCTGCCGGTAGACTGGACGGTTTCTGGGAACTGAAGCTGAAAGCATGGGATGTGGCGGCAGGTGTGCTGCTGGTACGTGAAGCCGGCGGAGTAGTGACGACATTTGATGGTTCTGCTTATGATATATTTAATGACAAAATAGTGGCTAGCAATGGTCAGATTCATAATGAGATGGTAGAGATGCTGGCATCGGCTGCTTCAGGTCCCGCCGGATCGAACCAATAGACCATGTCCAGGCAACCGGATTTCCCGATTCAGATATTCTACGACGGGTCTTGTTCTGTCTGTGCCACAGAGATTGAACACTATCTGCGCCAGGACCACGGAGGGAGACTCATAGCAGTCAATATTGCTGCTCCGGACTTTAACCCTGAGCCATTCAGCATTCCGCTAAGTTCCTTCATGTACGAACTGCACGCAATTGATCAGGCGGGACATGTATATCGAGGGGTAGAGGCATTCTGGGCCATCTGGCAGGCGTTCCCGTCTTCGACCGTGTATGGCATGATGGGGACGTTCATAAACATGCCGGTGGTTAATCCTGTCGCTCGTCTGCTGTACAAAGGATTTGCCAGTATCCGTCCATACCTGCCAAAGAGACATGTATGTGACAGCGGAACCTGCCGTATCGGCAAGAAACGCTGAAAAATTCTCCAGTAGGTGTCATGATCGAACTATTACGCAGCCGCTGAAGCACAAGGAAATTTACTGCTGAAAAATAGCTCCTGAAACCATTGAAACGCTCGTTGAAGCTGCGTTCAGGGCACCCACATCGCGAGGTATAAACCCGTAGAAATTCATTCTGGTGGATGATCCTATAGATACTCGGCAGGCTCTCAAAAGCAAAACCACGGAGGATATCATGAAAAAATCAGTCGGAGCAAAGACGCTGCTGTTTCCTAACCCGGTCCTGATGGTCGGGACGTACGATCAGGCAGGCAAACCAAACCTGATGAGTGCCGCCTGGGGTGGAATCTGCTGTTCAGAACCACCATGTATAGCAGTTTCACTGCGCAAGGCGCGCTATTCATATGATTGCATTGTAGAGCGTAAAGCCTTTACCGTCGGGATAGCATGTGAAGATAAGATGGCAGAGGCCGATTATGTCGGCATTACCTCGGGGCGTGATGTCGATAAGTTTGCAGTTACCGGACTTACTCCAGTCAAAAGTGAACTGGTGGATGCACCCTATGCCGCTGAATTCCCGGTAGTTCTGGAGTGCCGTCTGCTGCACACCATTGAAATAGGAATACACACCCAGTTCATCGGAGAAATAATCGATGTCAAGGGCGATACCGACGTGTTCAGTGACGATGGGCTCCTCGACATTATGAAGATCAAGCCACTTGTCTATGACGCCTCTCACAGGGGATATCACGGTGTCACATCTTGCATTGGCAGGGCGTATACCATAGGCAAAGAACTGCAGAAATGAGCACGGTAGACAATGGTGCAGCTTTCTTTTTAAGTTCACTGTTTGCTTTGCCCTCATGCCTTCCAAGACCTTCCGTAATAAGTGCAAGTACAAGAGTATTGAGCCTACCCCTTCAGATTTGTCCTTGCCTGTAATGAAGCATGGAGCAAGCGGGGAAGCCGCTGGACAAACTTAACCGGTTTGCCTCCTTCGTTGTAATGCGTAGGTGCGGGCACTCGCTACGATTCAAGACTTTTGCAAGAGGCTCATTGGATATGCATAGCATCCGGTAAAATAATGCTATTATTTTTAGATGGTCTGAGGGATGAACCAGTTGCATTATGACCCCGAATTTTTTTCGCATAAACTAGCCTGGGGGTGCGAATTAAATAGCTATCTTGTTTTATAATACTGTGTTATGAAATCACTGTTCCGGAAAAACCCGGGGAGTTTCTTGAATTTTCAAGGGAAAAATACAAGGAGGGCACTATGAAACATAAGATGTTTTCTACAGCGAGGCGTTACGAAGGAGTGAAGAACCCTGAAGCGGCTACAAAAAAAGTACGGGAAGTCTTTGTGCCGCTCATATCTGCGTTGCCAGGATTTGTTGAATATTTTTGGATCGACCTGGGGTATGGTTCGATGATGTCAATTACCATTTTTA
>JAQUCU010000196.1 GCA_028686055.1 Desulfuromonadaceae bacterium | reverse complement strand
GAGGCCCAGACCGGCAAAGTAGTGTGGGCTGCCTCCACCACAAAAGGCGGTATCGGCATCAACGATCGGTTGTTCGGCGGCGGCGGCGAGGCGATGAACACAATCACCGTGAAGGCAGTAGATGACCTCCTCAAAAAACTTTTTCAGTAGGATTGCCCTTGGCGCTCTGGTCGTTATTACCGCACTGGCAGGGTGCGCAGGCAGCACTCACTCCGCAGGGAGTAGCGACCAGGCGGTTTCGGCCGGGACCCGGGTTGCGGTACTGCCCCTTGACAACCTCAGCGGCGGTGTTGCTCCTCTGAAGCTGATCCGCCAGGAGTTTATCTCCAGACTGCAGGCCGAAGGAGTAGTGGTGCTTCCCGATGCGGAGCTCGATGCTTTCATGGCCAGGCGCCGCCTTCGCTATGTGGGGGGTATATCCCGGGAGGATGCCGCCGCTTTCAGGAATGAAACCGGGGTCACGGCGGTGGTTGTTACGTCACTGGAACTCTACAATGAGAGTTACCCTCCCCGGATTGCGCTTACGGCGAGGATGGTTTCAACAGGGAACGATCCGCGCATAATACGGATGGCAAGCAGTGCCATGGCCGGCGACGACACTCCGGGAATCCTGGGGATCGGCCTGATCGACAATCCAAAGGTACTGAGAGCCAGGGCCATCGACCGGCTGGTAACGGGGCTGATGGCGGAGAACAGCGCCGGACAGGTTGGCCCGTCGCTGACGCCGGCAAGCGTTTTCCACAATCAGCCGCTTGACCAGGGTAAAAAATACAGCGTTGCGGTCCTGCCGTTCTTCAACAAGAGCAGCCGTCGCTATGCCGGGGAGATCCTGGCGCTCCACTTCATTCGGGAGCTTGTACGGAACGACCGGTTCAGCGTTATCGAACCGGGGGTGGTACGCCAGGAACTCCTGCAGTACCGCGTGATCATGGAAGACGGTGTTTCTCTGGCAGACGCGGAACTCGTCTTCGGCGTGATGCAAGCCGAGCTCCTCCTGACCGGAAACGTTAATGATTATGAGGATACCCAGGGAACATCCAACGCCCCGAAGGTGGACTTTACCGCCCTGATGCTCAACCGGAACAACCGCAGGGCGGGGTGGGCGGTTGATGCCCATGCCAAAGGCGATGACAGGATGTACCTGTTCGATTTCGGCAGGCTGAGCACAGCCAATGCCCTGGCCGCTGCCATGACCCGCGGCGCCGTAAAAACGCTTATATCAACCAACCTCACCGCACAGCCCTGATGGACACCGATCAGACTGCAGGTGAGTCAAACCACGCAGAGAAAAGGAGCACCATGAAAACGTCAGCTGCCATTGCAAAAGTCATTACAGTCACCGTCTTGTGCGGAGCGGCTACCGCCTTTGGAGCCGGGCCGGCCCCGACTCCGGCTCCGACCCCGGTCACCGCAGCCACCACGGCAAAGGGTACCGCTGCCACGGCGAAGGGTACCGCGAAAGCCAAAGTCACTGAGAAAAACATTACGGGAGAAGATATAACGCTCACTCTCAAGGTGCCGGCTTTCTCACCCCGCTTCAGCCAGACTCCGGTAGCGCTGGTAAACGATGATCCGATTCTTCTCGACGAGTTTACCACTACGCTGGCAGCTATGCACGAAGATGGCGCGGGAGTTGGGAAAAAAGCGGGCAAAAAAGATTTCGAGCAGGTGCTGAACCGTCTGGTCAATGCCCACCTGATCGTCCAGGAAGGGTTTGCCATGGGGCTAGACGATCTGCCGGAAACGAAGAAGCTGGTGGCTGATTTCAGCGAAAGCAGTCTTCGTGAGGTGCTCAAACGGAGACAGGTGAAGGATCTGAAACCCGACCCTGATACGGTGAATAAGATCTATCAACAGCAGGTTCAGGAATGGAAAATCCGTTCCGTAAAATTTGGACACAAAGAAGACGCAGATGCCTTTGCCAAAGAGCTGGCCGGCGGCGGCAAATTCGCCACTCTGGCGGACAAACTCATTGATGGCGGCAAGGCTGAAGGGGGGAAAACCGGAGCGTTTGTCAAGCCGAAGGATCTCCTGCCGCAGATAGCCGCCGCTCTGGCGCCGCTCAAGGCCGGGCAGACGACAGCGGTTCTTGCGATCGGGCCGGCGTTCACAGTCGTCGAACGGGAAGATACCCGTTATCCTGAAGGAAACAGTGCAGCCATGGACGAGGCCAAGGGAAGGGCATCGGAAATCAAGACTGCGTATGTGCTGAACGCATACTGGGAATCATTGAAGAAAAAATATGCCACGATCAATAAAAAACTCATCGACAAGATCGATTTTGAGGCTGCCAAGCCCGGTTTCAAAAAGCTGCTGAAGGACAATCGGGTAGTCGCCTCAATAAAGGGGGAGAAACCGGTCACCGTAGGCCAGTTGGCGCAAGAGATGCAGTCGAAGTTTTTTCATGGCGTCGATGAAGCTATCAAAATGAAAAAAGTCAACGAGGGAAAATATCCAACCCTTGAGGATATATTGATGAAAAAGATTCTCAGGATGGAAGCGTTGCGGCTGGGGATCGACAACTCGGACGAGTATCGTCAGGCAAACAGGAAGTACAAGGATTCGCTGGTGTTCGGCTTGTTCATCAAAAAGGCCGTCGTGCCGGACATCAAAGTCACGAACGGCGAGATCGAGGATTACTACAATGCCCATATCGCCGACTATTCCACCCCGGCAATGGTCAAGATAAAGGCTCTCGCTTTCGGGAAACAGAATCAGGCCGAAGCGGCGATTGAGAAGCTGCGCAAGGGAGCGGAGTATCAGTGGCTCCAGGCGAACGCTGAAGGTCTGGTCGCGGGGGATAAGCCGGGACTGCTCGATTTCGGCGCTAACCTGCTCATCAGCAAGAACCTTCCCGAGCAGCTGCAGCGGGCCATAGACGGCGCTAAAAAAGGTGACCTCCGGCTCTATGCCAGCCCCGAAGGGTATTATTATGCCGTACAGATTCAGGATTTTGTCCCTGCCAAACCGGCCCCGCTGAAGGATGAGCGCAAGACCATTGCCCAGAAATTGTTCGGCGAAAAGGTCGGCACGTCGCTAGAAGGGTGGGGAACCAAGCTGCGTGCGGCGTCAACGGTGAATATCTACCTCACGGACCAGGGAAAGTGACAATCTACAACCCATTGCGAGGATAAGCCATGTCAGTGTCAAAAATAAAATATGTACTCCCGTTGCTGCTCTCCCTGCTGGTTGCGGGACTCCTGGCAATCACCAGCAGTCCCGCAACGGCGGCCCTGAAGTTTGCCCAGAAGGATTGTCTGCAGTGCCACAAGAAGTTCGCCGACAAGTACCTGGGGATGAAGAACGTGCATCCGGTCGTGAAAGAGAAGAAGTGCGAGGAATGCCACCTGCGCCACGGCATCATACCGAAGCTGATCCTGAAGGATAACAGCAATACTCTTTGCCTCCGGTGCCACTCCAAGGAAAAGATCGGCATGAACCGGGCCAACGTCCACTCAGCGCTCAAATCTGGCAAATGTACGGTATGCCACAATCCCCACGCTTCCCAGGGGAGCCATCTTCTCCAGGCGGAAGGGAGCGAGGTGTGCTACCAGTGCCACAAGAAAGAGAATTTCACCCGTAAGGTGGTGCACCCGGTGCTGGCCAAGGAGGGGTGCAAAGCGTGTCACGTTGCCCACAGCTCCAACGAAAAAAACCTCCTTACCACGGGGGTGCCCAAGCTCTGCCTCGGCTGCCATGACAGCGGCGCCGCGTCCTTCAAGAAAGCCCACAACAATTACCCGGTTGAAGGGAAACGCTGCACCATCTGCCATAACCCCCATTCGTCAGATCAGCCGAACCTGCTGAAAACGAGCGCCCATGATCCAACGGCCACCAGCGCCTGCGACAGTTGTCATGCTGCAGCCACCGCTGCGAAGCCATTCGCCGTAACCCTGAAAGGCTCCGAACTCTGTTACCAGTGCCACGAAGTCGCCAAGCTCAGGGGAGGGGGGAATATCGACCATGCACCGTTCAAAGAGGGTGAATGCCTCTCCTGCCACGACCCGCATACCTCGGAGTTTGGAAAACTCCTTTCCCGGGATGGAAACAACCTCTGCATCGAATGCCATGCGAAAAAAGGGGCGAAGATGAGCGTCGTCCATGGCGCCGTTGCCAAGGGTAAGGGATGCCTCTCCTGCCACAAGCCCCATGCGGCGTCCAACAAGAAGCTCCTGGTGGCCACGGGATCAGCCCTCTGTTACACCTGCCACAGTAAAACCAAAGAAGCCGGCAAACGCAAAGATGTCCACTCACCCTTTGCGGCCGGCAACTGCACTGCCTGTCACGACTCCCATGGCAGTAACATTCCCGGCATGCTCAAGGCCCGCACCGAGGTCGTCTGCTACGGTTGTCATACGGATTCGGAGATGAAGTTCAAGAAGACCTACGCCCATAAACCGGTGGTGGACGGCAACTGTATCGCCTGCCATAACCCCCACGCCTCGGACCAGGCCAAGCTCCTCAAAGCCCCCGTAGCCCAGGTTTGCGCCGGTTGTCATGCCAATCTGATGAAAGCCGAAACCGGCGGCACCAACCATGATCCCTTCAGCAGCGGCGATTGCCTTACCTGCCATGATCCCCATGCCAGCGCCACTGCCGGCATGCTTGTGGAGAAACAGGCTACGCTCTGTTCCACCTGTCATGATGACCTCATGAAGGGTAAAATGGGGACCAAAAGCGGCCATGCGCCGGTTGTCGCCGGCGAGTGCACCAAGTGCCACAGTCCGCATAAGTCGAAGCTGAACAAGCTCCTCCTCTCGCCGAGCCCGGACCTCTGTCTGACGTGCCACAAGGATAAAAAGGACAAGCTTGCCAAAGAAACGCCGCATCCGCCGGCACAGAAGGACTGCCTGACCTGTCATAAA
>JAQUCU010000031.1 GCA_028686055.1 Desulfuromonadaceae bacterium | reverse complement strand
TTGTCAAAAGCAGCAGCCCCTCGGTGTTGTAATCCAGGCGGCCTACCGGGTAGACATGCTCCGGCACATCTTTCAGCAGGTCGGTAACCAGCGGCCGCCCCTGGCCGTCTTTCAGGGCGGTGATGTAACCGGGCGGCTTGTTCAGGAGGATGTAGAGGCGTTGTGCGCTGATTTTCAGGACTTTCCCGTCCACCGTAATGGTGTCTTTGGACGGATCGGCCTTGCTGCCCAGCTCCGTCACGACGACGCCGTTGACCGCCACCTGGCCGTTCAGGATAAGTGCTTCCGAAGCGCGGCGCGAGGTGATGCCGGCGGCGGAGATTATTTTTTGCAGACGTTCGAGCATTTCAGTCCCTTGATCCTGATAAACAGGATAAGTGCGTTAACGAAGTTGTTTTCCACTGAAAAACGCAGAAAATAACTTCTACCTAAAAAAACAGGGGCGGTTAAACCGCCCACTGAATAAAAGTCCTATTCGGCCAACCGTGTCATGGCCCTGAATTTCTTGTAGCGCCCTTCCACGAGTTCGTCACCGGAAAGCTTGTTCAGCTCGGTCAGGTTGCGGGCGATCGCCTCTTTCAAGTTCCCGGCTGTAAGTTCGTGGTCGCGGTGGGCACCACCGACCGGTTCCTTGATGATCTCGTCGATGACTCCCAGTTTGATAATGTCCTTAGCAGTCGGTTTGAGTGCCTCTGCTGCCTGGGCGCCTTTAGTGCCGTCCGACCAGAGAATAGCGGCGCAACCTTCCGGCGAGATAACGGCATAAACGGAATGCTCGAGCATCAGAATACGGTCGCCGACAGCTATGGCCAGCGCTCCCCCTGATCCCCCTTCGCCGGTGATGCAGACGATGACAGGTATACGCAGGCTCGCCATCTCGCGCAGATTTCTGGCAATAGCCTCGGCCTGGCCACGCTCTTCGGCCCCGATACCGGGATAGGCTCCCGGGGTGTCGACAAATGTGATCACCGGCAGCTTGAACTGCTCTGCCATCTGCATCAGGCGCAGAGCCTTGCGGTACCCCTCCGGATTTGGCATGCCGAAATTGCGGTAGACCTTCTCCTTGGTGTCGCGGCCCTTCTGGTGGCCGATCACCATCACAGGCTGGCCATCAAAGCGTGCCAGGCCGCCAACTATGGCGTGATCGTCGCCGTAGTTGCGGTCACCGTGCAGCTCTATGAACTCGGTGAACATGAGATTGATGTAGTCCTGAGTAAAGGGGCGGTTGATGTGACGGGCAACCTGAGCAGTCTGCCAGCGGGAGAGGTTGGAAAAAATATCGGCCCGCATCTCCTCCACGCGCCCCTCAAGAGCGGAGACATCGGCGCCGATATCCAGTCCATCACCCGCCAGCATATTCAGTTCCTCTATTTTCTTTTCCAGTTCGACAATTGGCTTTTCAAATTCAAGATAAAACGGAGTAGCCATCTTAATCACCTCATATATTTACTCAAAAGTGGCGGCATTATACCCTAACAGCCGCTCTACTTCCAGCCTTAAATCATCACTGGCTGCCACGTTCATCCCAGCAGCCAGAGGCATGATCGAGCGACTCCTCTCAGGTATCAGAAACTGGATGGAGGCCGGTACACTTCCGGGATGCCGCTCGATGACCTCCCTGAGGAGGGTGATCTGCTCCGGCGGTGTTTCATCAGTACGCAGAATGAACGACACTTTTTTGGTCGTCTGGGCCCGTGCCTCGGATAAAAGCTTGATATCTCCCGCCGGACCGCGATCACGATGGAAGCGTTTGCCGTTATTTTCCTCGCCCCCCTTCATGATCAGAATTTTGCACCCTTTTTCACCCTTTTCCAGCTTGCCGACCACCAACAGCGGGTCATCGGATTTCAACAGCGGAGAAGCAATCGCGTAGATATCTGAAAAGACTGTGATCTCCACGGAACCGGTAAGGTCTTCAATGGTAACAAACCCCATCCGATCCCCCTTTTTCGTCGTGATCTCCTTCAAGGCGGAAACGATGCCGCAGATTCGCACCTCACTGCCGTCCGGCATTTCCACCATGCTGGCTATGTCGGTGTTGGACAGGCGTTTGACGTCATCGATATAGCGATCCAGAGGGTGACCGGTAATCAGGAAGCCGAGTGCCTCCTTTTCGTAAGCAAGCTTCTCCTTGTCGTGCCATTCAGGGGTGTTGGGGAGTTTCATGCCGCCTCCGGAATTACCCCTTGACAATTCTTCCGTACCGAATAGCGAAACCTGGGCGCTCGCCTTTTCTTCCTGTATCTTCTGTCCGTAGTTTGTGGCGGCTTCAAGCCCCTCCATCTGGGCGGAACGGGTCGCACCGGTGGAATCGAAGGCACCGCACTTAATCAGCGATTCTATTACCCGTTTGTTGACCCTGCGCAGATCAACCCGCTCGCAGAAATCGTACAGACTTTTGAATGGACCCTCCTTGCGGGCTTCCAGAATCGCCTCGATGGCGCCGCTGCCGACATTTTTCACTGCTCCCATGCCGAAACGCATCGATGTGCCGACGACGGTAAATGAAAGCCCGGATGTGTTTATGTCAGGGGGCAGCACATCTATTCCCTGTTCCCGGCAATCACTGATATTCTTGACAACCTTGTCGGTGCTGTCCATATCGCAGGTCAGCAGTGCCGCCATGAACTCGACCGGATAGTGTGCCTTCAAAAAGGCGGTCTGGTAGGTGATCAGGGCATATGCTGCCGAGTGCGACTTGTTGAAGCCGTATTCGGCGAACTTGGCCATCAGGTCAAAAACCTCGCCGGCCTTTTTAAGGTCAATTCCCAGTTGTTTGGCACCTGCCAGAAAAGGTTCCTTTTCCTTGGCCATGACGAGTGGATCTTTCTTACCCATGGCTCGTCGCAGCAGGTCGGCGCGCCCGAGTGAGTAGCCGGCCAGGGTGCGTGATATCTGCATGACCTGTTCCTGATAGACGATGACCCCGTAGGTATCCTTTAGGATCGGTTCCAATTGCGGCAGGTCATAGACCACTTTCTGTGTTCCATGTTTGCGTTCGATGAAGTCGTCCACCATGCCGGAACCGAGCGGGCCGGGACGGTACAGTGCAACAGCCGCAATGACATCCTCGAAACAGGATGGCTTCAGTTTGGTCAGCATCTCCTTCATTCCGCTCGATTCAAGCTGGAAAACACCGGTTGTGTTGCCGGCGCTGATAAGGTCATAGCTGGCCTGGTCGTCGTCCTTCAAGAGGGCGATATCCAAATCCGGGTCCTTCCCCTCGCGGATCAGTTTGACAGCATTCTGAATAACGGTCAGGTTTTTGAGCCCCAGGAAGTCAAATTTTACCAAGCCGACCAGCTCGACATATTTCATCGAATACTGTGTGTTGATCGAGCCGGTTTTCTGATCCTTGTAAAGCGGCAGGAACTCTTCCAGCTGCTCCGGCGCTACCACTACAGCGGCGGCATGGGTGGAGGCATGCCTGGTGAGTCCCTCCAGGCAGAGTGCGGTGTCCAGCAGATCCTTGACCTGCGGATCGTTTATGGACAGCTCCTTGAGCTGCGGTTCCTGCAGCAGGGCCTTGCTCAGTGTCATCTTCAGATCATCCGGGACCAGTTTGGCAATCCGGTCGACATCGCCATAGGTCATGTTCAGCGCCCGCCCGACGTCCCGCACGACCGCTTTGGCACCCATGGTTCCGAAGGTGATGATCTGGCAGACACGATCACGGCCGTACTTTTCCACCATGTACTGGATCACCTCGGAGCGGCGGTCCTGGCAGAAGTCGACGTCGATATCAGGCATGGATATACGTTCCGGATTGAGGAAACGTTCGAACAGCAGGTTGTAGGGGAGCGGGTCGAGATCGGTGATCTTGATCGAATACGCCACCAGCGAACCGGCGGCCGAACCCCTGCCCGGTCCTACCGGGATGCCGCGGTCCTTGGCCCAGCGGATAAAATCGGAGACGATCAGGAAATATGCCGGGAATTTCATGTCGCTGATGCAGTCAAGCTCGATTTCCAGACGATCGAAGTACCTCTGCTGCTGTTCCAGCGTCATGTCCGGATATTTGGCCAGGATGGTTTTCATCCGTTCCTTGAGCCCCTCGTGTGCCAGATCGCGCAGCATATCGTCGTGATTCTGCCCCTCCGGTGGTTCAAAATGCGGGAAATAATAGGTTTTGCCGTCCACCGGCAGATTGAGGTTGCAGCGCTCGGCTATGGTCAGTGTGTTGCTGACAGCCTCCGGGGCATAGGAAAAGGCCCGTGCCATCTCTTGCGGCGACTTGACGTAAAATTCGTCGACCGAGAACTTCATGTGGGTAGGGTCTTCCATGGTTTTGCCGGTCTGAATGCAGAGCAGCACCTCATGGGCACGGGCGTCCTCACGGTTCAGATAGTGGCAGTCGTTCGTCGCCACCAACGGCAGTTTCAGCTCGGCAGCCACCTCCATCAGGCGCTTGTTGACGACATCCTGTTCCGGAATCGTATTTTCCTGCAGCTCGATGTAGTAGCGGTCCGGAAACAGTTCGCTGTACCAGCGGGCGGTAGCAACGGCATCTTCCATCCTGCCGCGGCCGCACTGCATCGCCACTTCCCCCTTGAGGCATGCCGACATGGCAATCAGCCCCCCGGAGCGGCCGGATAGGAGTTCGCGGTCGATGCGGGGGCGGTAATAGAATCCCTCCTTGTAACCGGCCGAGGTGAGGTAGGAAAGGTTCTTGTACCCTTCCATATTCTCGCAGAGCAGGATCAGGTGGTAGGCCGCGTCGGAGATCCCTTTGGCGTCCCTTGAAAAGCGTGATTCCGGTGCCAGGTAAAGCTCGCAGCCGATAATCGGTTTGACGCCGGCCTTTTTGCATTTCAGATAAAATTCAGCTGCCCCGAACATGTTCCCGTGGTCGGTAATCGCGACTGCCGGAGAATTGTGCTCTTTGGCCTTGGCGATCAGGTCATCAAGGCGGATAGCACCGTCAAGCAGGGAATATTGGGTGTGGAGGTGAAGATGAACGAAGGGGGAAGATTCCATTTGTTGTTCCTGTAAAAAAGAACGGGAGCTCTCATGAGTTCCCGTTCCAAAAATATGTGGGAAGCAGTATGCCCCTAAATCAGATAGTCGTCAATTATGTTTTATTGTAACAATGTCAAGCTGTTAAGTGTGACAGGCTATGATATGCCTATTTATGTATCTGCTTTCTGGCCATAGCAGTTTTTAGGGGCAGCTTTCCGGCAGTTTCAAGCGCCTCAAGCATCGCTTCCCCCATTCGCGTCGGGCTGGTGGCGACGACTACACCACACTCCTGCAGGATGCGGATCTTGTCCCCCGCCTTCCCCTTGCCGCCGGTGATGATTGCTCCCGCATGCCCCATCCGCTTGCCTGGCGGGGCGGTGACACCGGCGATAAATGCCGCCACCGGCTTTGTCATGTTCCTTTTAATCCACACGGCGGCCGCCTCTTCGGCGCCTCCGCCAATCTCGCCGATCATGAAGACCGCTTCGGTATCCGGATCCTGGTTGAACAGGGTCAGGACGTCGATGAAACTCATGCCGATTATCGGATCGCCGCCGATGCCGACACAGGTGGACTGGCCGAGCCCTGCATCGGTCAATTGCTTAACCGCTTCGTATGTCAGGGTTCCGCTGCGTGAGACGACCCCGATTCTGCCGCGTGTATGAATATGCCCGGGCATGATGCCGACCTTGCACTCTCCGGGAGTGATGATACCGGGACAGTTGGGGCCGATCAGGCGGGCGCTGCTCCCCTGCAGAACAGCCTTGACCGGTACCATGTCTCTAATCGGTATTCCCTCGGTGATACAGACCGTCAGACCGATTCCGGCGTCGATTGACTCGAAGATTGCGTCAGCTGCACCTGGAGGAGGCACGAAGATCATCGAAACGTTGGCCTCCGTATATTTGATCGCCTCGGACACGGTGTTGAAGACCGGAATCCCCTCGATGTGTATGCCACCTTTGCCGGGCGTGACACCGGCGACGATGCTGGTGCCGTATTCGCGGCATTGACCGGTGTGGAACAGGCCGCTGCGGCCGGTTATCCCCTGGACGACGACCCGGGAGTTTTTATCGACAAGTATTGACATGGCCTATTGTCCTCCCTGTTCCAGCATCTGCACGATTCTGGCGGCGCCATCTCCCAGTGTGGTGCCGATCTGCACGTTCAGACCGGAACCACGGAGCAGTTTTTTCCCCTCCTCGACGTGACTGCCGTCCATGCGGACAACGATCGGAAGGGTGCAGCCGACCGCGCCGGCCGCCTCGATGATCCCCTGGGCGATGACGTCACAGTGCATGATGCCTCCAAAGATATTGACAAAGATCCCCTTCACGTCGCAATCCTGCAGTATGATTCTGAATGCCTCGGCAACCTTCTCACGGGTCGCCCCGCCCCCTACATCCAGAAAATTTGCCGGTTCGCCGCCGCACTCCTTGAGGACATCCAGCGTTGCCATGGCTAATCCGGCGCCATTGACCAGACACCCTATCGAGCCGGAGAGTTTGATGTATGACAGGTCGTACTTGGCGGCATTGATTTCCAGCGGGTCGAGCTGTGAGTAATCGATCATATCGGGGTATTCGCGATGACGATAGACGGCGTTATCGTCAAAGGTGATCTTGGCGTCCATGGCCATCAGCCAGCCGGCCTTGGTTACCACCAGCGGGTTGATTTCGATCAGGGAACAGTCCTTCTCCAGACAGACACGGTACAGGTTAAGGATCAACTCGACGCAATCTTCGCAGATCGTTCCTGTCAGTCCCAGTGCCAGAGCGATCTTGCGTGCCTGATAGGGGCGCAGGCCGGTGAACGGATCTATCGTGAGAGTAAGGATCTTGTCCGGGCTCCTGGTGGCAACCTCTTCAATATCCACGCCGCCTTCGGCCGAGGCGATCAGGATGTAGCGCGAACTTTCCCGGTCGAGTGTGATGGAAAGATAAAACTCACGGGCGATCTCCACCGCTTCCTCCACCAGGATGCGGCGTACCCTCAGACCCTCCGGCCCGGTCTGCCTGGTCACCAGTGAATGTCCGAACAGCTCCTTGGCGTACTCCTGCGCCTCCTCAGGGTGGTGGATCAGTCTGACTCCGCCCCCTTTGCCGCGCCCCCCTGCATAGATCTGGGCCTTGACGACGCAGCGCCCCCCCATCATCTTGGAGGCACGTTCAACCTGATCGGAGGTAAGCGCAACTCGCCCTCTCGGGATCGGGATGCCGTAACTGCTGAGGATCTCCTTGGCCTGGTACTCGTGAATGTTCATGGCGGGGTCTCCATCCGGAGCGGAATTTATGTATGAGAGTATAGCAGGAGAGGCCGATCGCGCAATCGGCCTCGTACATCCCGGGGTACTTTACGAAGTGATATTTTATTTCCAGCTGTACGGGCTCAGCCGGTGTGCAGCCGCCTGGGCTAATTTATCTTGTTAATCGAGATGACTGACTTTCCTCCGGTGAATAATCCGGGTTTCTTAACCACTTTCAGCAGCAGAACTTCTCCGGAAGTCGGGTCAAGGGCATAATCGGCAAGATAGCCGGGTGACTGGCGGGTATGCCATTTTTCATTTAGTGCCGTACCGTTCCATTCGAATGCGAACAGGGCGTGTTTATCGAAGGAGCGGATATTCCCGAAGTTGAGTGAGCCTTCATTACGGGGGACAATAATCGTTCCGTCCTTCAGCAGCATAATTCTCTGCTGGAGAAACGTCCACCGGTCGAGGTCACTGGTAGAGCGTGAACCGGCATGTGATTTGCTGCTAAAAAAGCTTTCCGACCCGCCATATTTCTCGCTGCTCTTCCATATTTCACTCCCGTCAGGTGCATATATGGCGAGGTAGCCGTATTGATCCAGCACGACAAAACCGTCTTTGCCGGTTGCTCCGGCCAGACGGTTGAAGTTGAAGATGTTTCCCGAACGGGGCAGTTTAATGGGCGTTCCGGCTGTATAGATGGTATTGGATTTCAACAGCTCCTTTACCTCGCCATAATATTCACTGCCGTCTTTTAACTTCTGTGCGTATATTTTTCGGGAGACAACATCATTGCCTATACCACGGAAAAACCATGGCAGTTTCTCTGCAATCATCACAAATGCCGTGCCGTCAAATTTATACACGCGCGAAGAGAGGGACTCCCTGTCTATGATGGTAGCGTACAGCTCCAAAGAACCGTCCTTGTCAAGGTCGGCCGTGTCGATGGCGAGAATCTTTCCGGAGGGTGGAATGGAAGTTTCGGCAACCAGCCTCAGTTCACTCCCCTTCAGATAGGCCCGGATAGTCTGTGTGCCGGCTATGAACAGCTCCCGCTCTCCTGACGAATTGGTACGCCCGGTCGCGATACTGCTGAATATTCCATCCAACGGGGCGCTTGACCAGCTGTCCGGCGAGGCCTTTGCCGGTGTTTCCGTTTTGATAATATATTGATCCTTCACTGCCATCTGTGCAGAGGCAGGAGAGGGTGTGGGCGGCGTAGCCGGAACCGGCATCTTCACGAGTTCAGCGTCTATTTTTCGTGCCAGTCGGCCCAGTGCAGGGATAACATCTTCCTGTCCTTCTCCCTGCTCGAACACCTTGGTTAAGCTGCCGTTTTCCCTGTTCTTGAGCAGGACGTCCAAGCTGAACATTTTACCGAATTGGGCATAACTGCCGATAATCAGCAGTTCGGCCTGGTCCGGCTTTTCAACGAGCTTTACCATATCAGGGTTGAGGCGCGATGTCAGAATCCCCTGAAATGTTTGTTTGAGATTCTCACTGTCTGGAGCGCCGGTGACATTGAACGGTTCCACATGGGTTTTCAGCGGAGTCGCGGTCACAACTCCTGAAGATATAAAGAGCAGGACCAGTGTGGTCAGGATAGGCAGCATACGTCTCATATGGCACTCCGTTCAGCTTTATGGTGATCGTAACGAGTCTAGTATTACCTTATTGTAAGCTGATCCGTAACCCAAAAAAACGCACGCAGGTTTATTGCGGACTTTTTTGCAATGTTGTAGCCATCCGAAATAAGGCAATTCCGGCTCTTCTCCTGCCTGTTCTTAGGAACGTGTCAGGTGGGGCTGGCACTATGAACTGCCGGGAGATTCGACTTGTTTATCTCTGCATCCGACGCGCGCAGGTACACCGGCAGCAGTTGTGAGGGCTCCTTCAATTCGTCATGCCGGAAGGCATGTTGCGCAAGCGTTATCCCGTTGGCGGCATGGGAGTTATGGGAGGGGAAGGGGGCAAAGATTGCCTGGTCACCCAGGCGTTCGGCAATCAGGTCGTGATAGCGTAGCGCACCGTCTCCAGCAAAGATGACCTTGTCTCTGCTCATGGCGACGATCTGGTCAAGAAACGCGGTGGGGGAGAGCACACAATCGTTGATACGGGGAGATGGAATAGCGGCCGAACAGTCATAGAGAGCGGCATACACTTCGCTTTTGCGGGCATCGAGCATCGGGCAGACCAGCGTGGTCGCGAGAGAAAAATTCATCGCCAGCATGGCAAGCGAGGAGAACCCTGTACAAGGTTTTCCGAGCGCCAGTGCCAGCCCCTGAATCGTCGCCACACCACCGCGTATTCCAGTGAACGAGCCGGGACCGGTCGCCGAGGCAAAGATGTCGATATCGGAAATACCGAGGCCGGCTGTAGCCAGAAGGCGTTCGATTTCGGGTACAAGTCGTGCGGAAAGTGTGCGGTTTGTGTTGACAAGTGATTCGGCAACGACCTGTTCGTCAACGGCTACAGCGATACTGGCAAGGGATGTGGAAGTGTCGATGGCAAGTATGTTCATGAATCGTTTGCTCCGGAACATGTCGATAGACGGAAGTATGTAAAGCCAGTTCAATCAATTCGCTGGCGGAAGGCATTTAAAAAACGCGCATCCTCGGCATAGGTTACGGGGTAGATAAACGGCACCGGTCTGCGCTCCATGTCGCTGTCGACGTTGAGAAACGTGAACAGGCAGGAGTTTGAAAGGGATTTGTTGCCGTCCGTGCGGCTGAAACGCTCTATATCACTCTGTACGGTAATAGTGGTTTTACCTGTATAGACTACTCTTGCAGTGAATTTCAGTTGGTCCCCCAGCAGTACCGGCTGGTTAAAGTTGATGCGATTCACCCGATACGGTACGGCCCTGTCCGGAGCGACCATATCCGCCGCCAGCGCAGCTAATTCGTATGCTTTTCTGATCAGGTAACCACCAAAAATGGTGGTAGGGACATTCTCCTGCTCGGGATATGCCCTGCATGTAGATTCAAGCATAAGCTGGCCTGCACGTACGCCAACAAAGCCCTGTTGCTCCTGCTCTTTGTGCAGTTTTTTGAGCAGCAGGTATTCATCCAGCGACGGCATTTCTTCGGCCTTTGCAAGGCCTTCCCGATATGCCTGGCGGCGGTTCTCAGCCTTCTGGTACCTTTTTTTATCGACTTCTTCCGGGTACTGCAGCTGTGGCAGAACCAGGCTTTTCGCCTCGCCGCTGTCGGTTGAACGCGCCACCATGGTGAAGTAACAGGTTGCCATGTGACTGGAGCCTTCACCCAGGCACTCGATCCGTATGCCGACCTCCATAGAGGACTTGCCCACATGGTTTATCTGGGCTGAAAAGACCAAATCCAGTTTTGTGTTAGCGGGGTTTCTCAAAACTATGCTGTCTACGGCAGCTGTGACAACTCTGGCACCGGGATAAAACCGGTGGACATACGCCAGAGCGGTGTTCTCGGAGACCTTGTCGAGTGTTTCCAGTATCTTGCCGAAGCGGATGTTGCCGACAATATCGCTGTCCCTGGCAAGGAAACGCCTGGCCAGAGCCGGGTCTGTTGAAAATGGCAGGACGAAGAGATAGCGTGTATCATGGGGAGTTATAACATTCTGTTTCGATTCGGAGGACATAGAGAAGCTCCTTTCGAGGCTATGGATGATATGGCTCCCGCTGGAGCAGGCTACCCCTGTGCGTTGACGAAATACCTGATGATATCGTTGTAGAAGGCCAGAACCATCAAGCCTAACAGGAGTACCATCCCGACCTGCTGGGCATATTCGCGAACCTTTTGCGGAACCGGACGGCGGAATATCAGTTCCAATAAGAAGAACAGCAGATGTCCGCCATCAAGTACCGGAACCGGCAACAGGTTGAGTACGCCGAGATTTATCGAGAGCAGTGCCATAAATGCCAGAAAACTGGCGCCGCCGGCTGAGGCTTGTTCTCCAGCCATCTTGGCGATCATAATCGGGCCGCCGACGCTATCCATCGGAACGATGCGCTGTGCCATTTTAACCAGCGACAGGAGCGTCAGTTCAATGACTCTCCCTGTCTGCTCGGACCCTTTGATAACAGCCTGAACCGGGGCGTACTGCACGGTTACGATTTCACCCGCCGATGCAACACCGATGGCATAGCCATTGATTTTTTCACCGAACAGATTCTTGGAAACACGCGGTTCGGGAGTAACTGTGAAGGAGATGTTCCTTGCATCACGCTTTACCGAGATCGTGAGCGGCTGACCTTTGCTGGCGGCAACCCCCTCGGCAATCTGTTCCCACTGTCTGGTCGGACTGTTGTTGATGGCGGTGATGACGTCACCCTTTTGCATGCCGGCTTTTGCAGCTGGTTTGTCTTTGAGGGCTTCACCGATTCTGGTCGTCATCGTAGGTACGCCAATCATGCAGATTACCATGAAGATCAGCCAGGCGAACAGCAGGTTGAATACCGGGCCGGCCATAACGATCGCAATTCGTGCCAGTACGGGTTTATGGGAGAAGGAACGGCTCTTCTCATACTCGGTCATCTCCTCCGGGACATGAGCGGACGTGTCTGCCGTCTCAGTGGTTTCATTTTCAGGTTGGTGGTGCGTCTCACTCCCTTCAACAAACCCGCCTTCACCGAACATCTTTACATAACCGCCCAGTGGGAAGGCTGAAAGGAGGTATTCCGTTTCGCCAATCTTTTTGCCGAACAGCTTCGGGCCGAAACCGAGAGAAAACTTTTCAACTCGTACCCCCATCAGCTTGGCCAGCAGAAAGTGCCCAAATTCGTGGACAAAGATCAAAACACCTAAAACAATGACTGCATAAACAATGGTCATATCAGTGTACCATTTCCCGGCATATTTCACGGGCAGACTCTCTGCCCCAGAGATCCGCCTTAAGCACTTCTTCGATTGACCTCAGATTGTGTGCCGAGTGGGCATTCATAGTGCGCTCTATGGTTTCGGCAATCTGGGTGAATCCGATGCGCCCCTCGAGAAAATGGGCGACAGCTATTTCGTTGGCGGCATTCATTACAGCCGGCATGCTTTCCCCCATCGTCATGGCGCGATAGGCAAGTTCCAGACAGGGGAACTTTTCCCGGTCAGGATTGAAGAAGGTTAACCCGGACAATGTTGTCAAATCAAGCTTTTTAACACCGGTTGCGATCCGTTCGGGGTATGCCAGGGCATAGGCAATCGGAGCCTTCATGTCCGGCGTGCCGAGCTGGGCGATAACGCAGCCGTCGACATACTCGACCATTGAGTGAATAATACTCTGAGGGTGTATATTGACTCCTATCTTGTCAACAGGAGTGTCGAACAGCCAGCGAGCCTCGATAACTTCCAACCCCTTGTTCATCATGGTGGCAGAATCGATGCTGATTTTTTTCCCCATGTTCCAGTTGGGATGGTTGAGGGCATCACGCACGGTGACTTTTGGTAAGTCAGCTGTCGGAGTATTCAAAAACGGACCACCCGATGCGGTCAGGATGATTTTGGCTATATCTTCATTACGGTGCCCTTCAATTGATTGAAAGATGGCGCTATGTTCGCTGTCTACCGGAAAAAGTTTTACACCGAACTCCGCAACCAGCTCCATGAAAAGGTGGCCGGCCGTAACCAGGGTTTCCTTGTTTGCCAGGGCGATGTCCTTGCCGGCGCGGATTGCTGCGGCAGCCGGAATCAGGCCGGCTGCGCCGACAATTGCAGCAACAACCATTTCTGCTTCATCAGCCGTTGCGGCAGCAATCAAACCTTCAACGCCACCCAGAAGTGTTACATCAAGGCCACTGCAAAGATCCTTCAGGCGCGGGACATCTTCGAGGTCGGCAACGGCGGCAATCCGTGGTGCAAACTGTTTAATCTGTCGCACAAACAGCTCCAGATTTTTTCCGGCAGTCATGGCTGCAATCCGGAAACGATCCGGATGGGCAGCGACAATTTCGAGCGTGCTCACGCCGATCGAGCCGGTTGAGCCGAGGATGGAAATATTTTTCATTAGTTAGCCTCTGAAAAAGAAAAGAACGTAATAGTAGGTGATCGGAGCGGCGAACAGAATGCTGTCCATACGGTCAAGTAGACCGCCGTGCCCGGGAATGATCGTACCGGAATCCTTGACACCGAAGCTGCGCTTGAGCAGCGATTCGAAGAGGTCACCGGCCTGGCCTACGGTACCGACTACGAGAGCGGTCAGGACAGCATCGCTGAATGTCAATTGCGGAAAGAATGTGAACTTCGCCAGCATGGTGCCGCCGAGACTTCCAATCAGGCCGCCGACAGCCCCCTCAATGCTTTTTTTGGGGCTGACAAGAGGATACAGGGGGTGCTTCCCGAATGCGCTGCCGGAGTAATAGGCGGCAGAGTCATTGGTCATCACGATCAGCATGATAACAATCAGCCACTGGATGCCGAAAGTTGTCTGGCGTAGCTGGATGAGGTGCATCAGCAGAAAGGGGATGTAGAGAAAAGCCAGCAGTGCAAAGGCCACTTCGCGGGCGGCTGTGTCGATTGCGCGAATCCGGAAAAGGAACAGCAGCGAAAACCCGACAAAAAGGAGGCCGATTACGGCGATAATCAGCTTGTCATTGTTGGCAAGGGGTAAAAAGAGCAGCATCGATCCTATCGGTGCCGCCAGCCAGAGTTCCAGTTTCCGTGTCGGCAGAGCCATGCGGTAGAATTCTGCAATCCCGATGGCAGAAAACAGGGCCAGCAGGCAGGCAAAGAGAAGCGTACCGCCCTTCAGGATGATCAGGATGACGATTGGCAACAGTATAAGTGCAGAAATCAGGCGTTTGATAGGTCGCCCCTTTGCGTTAGCTGGTCGCTGGTCATGCCGAAACGCCTCTCGCGCGACTGGAAGTCGGCCAGTGCTTTGTGAAGCTCGTTGATGGTGAAATCGGGCCAGTTTGTTTCGGTGAAATAAAGCTCGGTATAGGCAAGCTGCCAGAGCAGAAAGTTGCTGATGCGCATCTCGCCGCTGGTACGGATCAGAAAATCGGGGTCAGGCAGGCCGCCTGTGTCCAGATAACTGTCGAAAAGTTCGGTAGTGATGTCGCCGGGTGATAATCTGCCGTCAATGGCTTCCTGCGCAAGGCGGGCTGCGGCCCTGCATAACTCCTGGCGTCCGCCGTAAGATAAGGCCAGGGTCAATACCATGCCGGTGTTTCCGGCGGTCTTGAGGATCGCTTCATCAAGTGTCTCGTTGACATCGTCCGGCAGATCACTGCGGTTGCCGATGACGTTGTAGCGGATGTTCTTGCGCATCATGCGGGCAGTTTCCTGGCGGATATATTTTTTGAGCAGCGTCATAAGTGCCCGCACTTCCATTGCCGGCCTCGACCAGTTCTCCGAGGAGAATGCGAACAGTGTCAGATATCTGATCCCGAGCAGTGAAGACTGCTCCACCACCATCTTAACGGTTTCAGCGCCGCGCTGATGACCAACGATGCGCTTGAGCATGCGCTGCTGCGCCCAGCGCCCGTTGCCATCCATGATAACCGCCAGATGAACGGGGAGTTTTTGCGGATCAAGCTGTATCATCAGACTTCCATAACCTCTTTCTCTTTATGTGCGACCGCCTCGTCCATCTTCAGTTCAAAACTTTTGGTGATATCCTGGACATCCTTCTCGTATTTCTTTAACTCATCCTCGGTGATAGCCTTATCCTTCTCCAGTTTTTTCAGTTTGTCTATCGCATCCCTGCGGATGTTCCTGATTGCTACCTTGTCGTCCTCAGCCCTCTTTTTGAGCCCTTTGACGATATCCTTGCGGCGCTCTTCGGTCAGAGGGGGAAGGTTCAGGCGGATCGATTTGCCGTCGTTGGAGGGGGTCAGTCCGATGTTGGCATTCATAATGGCCTTCTCGATGATCGGGATGATCTTGGCCTCCCAGGGGGTAACGGTAATCGTGCGCGCCTCAGGAATAGCCAGGGTGGCTACCTGGCTGAGCGACGAGGTGGCGCCGTAATAATCAACGGTTATGGAATCCAGGATGCCGGTTGTGGCACGTCCGGTACGGATCTTCTGAAATTCGTTTTTCAGGACCCCCAACGTCTTTTCCATGTGGATCTTCATGTCATCAAGCACGTTCTTTGGCATGGCTATTCTCCTTGTACGATGGTGCCGATCTCTTCACCAAGGATAACTTTTTTGATATTACCTTCGGTTGTCAGATCAAAAACGATAATTGGCAGATTGTTGTCCATGCAGAGCGATATAGCAGTGGCATCCATAACCTGCAATCCTTTTTTGAGGACTTCAATGTAGGACAGCTTCGAAAGTTTAACCGCCTCCGGATCTTTTTTGGGATCGGCGGTGTAGACGCCATCCACTTTAGTCCCTTTGAGGATAACCTGGGCATTGATTTCCATCGCGCGCAGGCTGGCGGCGGTGTCAGTTGTAAAATAGGGATTTCCGGTTCCGGCCCCGAAAATAACAACTCTCCCCTTTTCAAGGTGGCGCATGGCCCGGCGGCGGATGTACGGTTCAGCCACCTCCTGCATGGCGATCGCTGACTGAACACGGGTGGAAACTCCCTGCTTCTCAAGAGCGTCCTGCAGGGCCAGCGAGTTGATCACGGTGGCCAGCATCCCCATGTGATCTGCGCTTGTACGATCCATCCCCTTGGACGAAGCAGCCAGGCCGCGGAAAATATTGCCGCCGCCTATGACAAGAGCCAATTGTACTCCGCTGTCGACAACCTCCTTGATTTCACGGGCTATAGTGCTGAGTGTCTGCGGGTCAATACCATACCCTTGATCACCAGCCAGTGATTCACCGGAAAGTTTTAAGAGTACCCGGGTGTAGGATTTTCTGCCCATGTCTGTGCCTCCGGAATTCATTGATGTTCGTTTTACATGTGTTGCAGTAATAACTGTCTTAATCGGGAAAAGAGCAAAAAAAAGCCGGCCATTTCAGGCCGGCTTCGATGGAGGAATTAGAGGCCGGCAGCTGCCGCCACCTCGGCGGCAAAGTCGCATTCCTTTTTTTCAAGCCCCTCACCCAGGGCATATTTTGTAAAGCGGGTTATGGTGATCGTCGTGCCGAGTGCTTTACCGGTTTCAGCTGCCAACTGCTGAATAGTCTTGTCTGTGTCTTTGACAAAGTGCTGCTCAAGAAGGCAGATGTCGCCGTAGAACTTGTTGACCTGGCCGTCGATAATCTTTTCGATGATATTCTCAGGTTTGCCGGTCTCACGTGCCTTGGCACGGTAAATATCCTTCTCTCGCTCAAGTACGTCAGCATCGACTTCGTTGCGCTGAACATACAGCGGTGAAGCTGCTGCCGCATGCATTGCCACATCCTTGACAAAAGCGGCAAATGCGGGCTCTTTGGCTGCTGCGGCACTGTTACAGGTTGCCTCTACCAGAACGCCGATTTTCCCACCGGCGTGGATGTAAGAGCCGATTGCGCCGGCACCGGGAACAACATAGCTGGCGAAACGACGGATCTGCATATTCTCGCCGATGACAGAAATAGCCTCATTCAGCATCGTCTGGATGGTCTTGCTGCTATCGCCGCAATACGGCTGGGCTAACATCTCCTCAACAGATGAGGGGTTGGCCTGAAGAATGTGGTTTGCGATGTCTTTGACAAAGCCTTGGAACTTATCGTTCTTTGCGACAAAGTCGGTTTCGCTGTTGATTTCAAGCAAAATGCCTTTGCTGCCGTCTGCAGCCACAGTTGCAGCCACCATGCCCTCTGTAGCAGCACGCCCGGCTTTTTTGGAAGCGGCCGCAAGACCTTTGGTACGCAGGAAGTCGACTGCCTGGTCAAAATTACCGCCAGTCTGTTCAAGCGCCTTCTTGCAATCCAGCATTCCTGCGCCGGTTGATTTTCTCAGTTCAGATATCTGTGCAGCTGTTACTGCCATTGCTGTCCTCCTATCCTGTTACAACAGGAATTGTTTATAAGTAGTTTTATTCGCCTGCCACTGCCACTGCTTCTTCTTCAGGTGCGTATTCATCTGCGCCTTCGGTATCCTTCTGCAGGGCTGCCTTACGTGCCTGAACTCCCTCAAGGATAGCATCGGCCATTTTGGATGAGAGGAGACGGATGGCGCGGATAGCATCATCGTTGCCCGGGATGACATAATCAATCGGGTCAGGATCGCAGTTTGTATCGACGACGGCAACAACAGGAATACCAAGCTTGTTGGCTTCCTGAACGGCGATCTCTTCGTTTTTCGGGTCAATGACGAACATCACTCCCGGGAGCTTGTTCATCGATTTGATTCCGCCCAGAGTCTTCTGCAGTTTTTCACGGTCGCGGGTAAACTGCAGCGCTTCTTTTTTGGTGTAGGCTTCGATGGTGCCGTCTTCGAACATGGCGTCGATCTTCTTGAGACGATCGATGCTTTGCTTGACGGTGGCAAAGTTGGTGAGCATGCCGCCCAGCCAGCGCTGATTGACATAATGCATGCCGCAGCGTGTTGCCTCTTCAGCAACTGAATCCTGAGCCTGCTTTTTTGTGCCGACAAAAAGGACAGTGCTGCCATCCTGTGCTGATTCCTTGACAAAGCTGTAAGCGGTTTTGAAATAGCGGACGGTTTTCTGCAGGTCGATGATGTAGATGCCGTTACGTGCTCCGAAAATGTAGGGCTTCATCTTGGGGTTCCAGCGCTTTGTCTGATGACCGAAATGAACGCCTGCTTCCAACAGTTCCTTCATGCTGATACTTGACATACGTTTCTCCTTTGGTTTTTTCCTCCGCCCCGCCGAATCCCCGTCTTCTAATAAATAGGGACACCACCGGATCTACCGAGGCGTGTGAATTGTACAGCGGATTTTTATAACACAGTGATTCTGTTAAAATCAAGTGAAAATGCCAGTCTCGCTACAGCAGTGCGGCAACCGGACAGGCTTTTACGCAGAGCCCGCAACAGTTACAGCGTTCAGGGTTTCGAATTACAGCATTTTTGTGAAATCGGGCGGTTTCCAGAGTTATCAGTTTTGCGGAGCATGCTGCTACGCACCGGCCGCAACCGCTGCAGAGCACCAGGTCGACCGTCGGCACTCTGTCTACAGCCCCAGATCCATCTGTTTCCATGTGAACTCGCGTTTCATCTGCTTGTTATGAAAAGGGTAGTAACGGGGGCATTTGGCAACTACAGCAGTAGCGACCTGCTTGCAGGTGCGGCGGCACGATGTGCAGAGTTTGTTCGGGGAAGGGTTCTGTGCTCTCTGTTTCTGTGTCATGGCATTCTGTCCATGTATGGGGCGTTTTGAAATTCCCATACGTAATCTGGTCTATTCGACAAACCTGGCGCGACCGAATTCATTCTTAATCTTTGAAGCCTAATGTCGGTCAGGGTGTCATACAACCGTCCGTATACCGTATAGCAATTGACAGTTTGGTTTCGGACGAAATACTTATCATAACCAGCATGTTGCGGCAAGGTGAAAATCCTGACCCGAAAAGCCGGTTAACGAACTTGATTCTCTGCACAAATTGCAGAAAACTGATTTCTAACTTACTCATTGACAAAGATCCGTCAATCTGTTTTAGTGCCGGCTCTATGGTTCGTAACTGTTTAAAATAACTGAATAATTTTAGTTTTGCTAAATAATTTTATCAAGGAGAATTTCTGGCATGGAAAAATACCGATTTCGTAAAGTCATGGCGGCCAATCGGGGTGAGATTGCTATCCGTATCTTTCGCGCCTGTACAGAACTGGGTATCGGCACTGTGGCACTGTATTCTGAAGAGGATAAACTTTCACTGCACCGCTACAAGGCTGATGAAGCGTATCTGATCGGCAAGGGCAAGTCGCCGATCGATGCGTATCTCGGAATTGATGAGATCATAGCCCTGGCGCTTAAGGCCGATGTCGATGCCATCCACCCCGGCTACGGTTTCCTGGCAGAAAATGCCGAATTTGCCGAGGAGTGCCGTGTCAACGGCATAACCTTTATCGGCCCTTCCGCTGACATGATGCGTTCACTGGGTGACAAAGTCTCCGGTAGGAGGGCAGCAATCGCTGCCGGTGTCAACGTTGTGCCAGGAACGGAAAATCCGATCGAGAAGGAAGAGGACGCATTGATCTTTGCCAAGGAGCATGGCTATCCGATCATCATCAAGGCATCTGCGGGTGGTGGTGGCCGTGGTATGCGCGTGGCCAACAACAAGAAAGAACTGCTTGAAGGGTTGGTCGCAGCCAGCAGCGAGGCCAAGGCTTCTTTCGGCAATGCCGAAGTTTTCCTGGAACGCTACCTGCTGCACCCTAAACATATAGAGGTCCAGGTGTTGGGGGATAACCATGGTAATCTGGTGCATTTTTTCGACCGGGACTGTTCGGTTCAGCGCCGTCATCAGAAAGTTGTCGAATTTGCTCCGTCGCTCTCTCTGACCCAGGCACAGCGGGAGGAGCTCTGTACGGCGGCACTCAAAATAGCCGGGCACGTCAAGTACCGCAATGCCGGAACCATTGAATTCCTTGTGGACGGAGAAGGAAAGCACTACTTCATCGAGATGAATCCCCGTATACAGGTTGAGCATACCGTCACCGAGATGATCACCGGTCGCAACCTGGTCCAGAACCAGATTCTTGTCGCCTGCGGACATAAACTCTCCGACCCTGAAATCAACATTCCTTCGCAGAGCGCCATCGATATGCGGGGGTACGCGATCCAGTGCCGCATCACGACTGAAGATCCGGCCAATAATTTTGCCCCCGACTTCGGCACCCTGACCACCTACCGTTCAGCCGCCGGATGCGGCATCAGGCTGGACGCAGGGAATGCCTTTACCGGTTCCAGGATAACCCCTCATTATGATTCGCTTTTGGTCAAGGTCAGCTCCTGGGGGCTTTCTTTTACAGATGCTGCCCACATCATGGACCGCGCCCTGCAGGAGTTCCGTGTCCGTGGCGTCAAGACCAATATCGGCTTTCTCGAAAACGTCATAACCCATCCGGTCTTTTTGAGGGGACAGTGCGATACCTCCTTCATCGAAAAGCATCCGGAACTGCTCCATTTCCGTGAGAAGCAGGATCGTGCCAGCAAGGTGCTCAACTTCCTCGGTGAGGTGATTGTCAACGGTTCGCCCGGTGTTGTTAAGCCGCTGAAATCTGCAGAGCTTATCGAAGCTGTTGTTCCGTATATAGACACCAACAAGCCTCGGCCATCCGGCAGCAAGGACCTTTTCATGCAGATGGGGGCTGAGGGGCTCTCCAAATGGATCCTTGAGCAGAAAAAACTGCTGATCACCGATACGACCATGCGCGATGCCCATCAGTCCAACCTGGCAACCCGTGTGCGCAGCTACGACATCCTCAAGATAGCCGAACCGACCTCCTACCTTGGCGCCGATCTGTTTTCTCTGGAGTGCTGGGGCGGGTCAACGTTTGACGTCTCGATGCGCTTTTTGAAGGAAGATCCGTGGCAGCGGCTGCACAAACTGTCGGAGCTGGTTCC
>JAQUCU010000195.1 GCA_028686055.1 Desulfuromonadaceae bacterium | reverse complement strand
GTAGATCAGCAGGAGCAGGCATGCGAACAGAACCGTTATGACCAACGGGAAACACAGGGTAACTTTGTTTTTTAAGGAAAGCCGTGGCATATTCAAACTCATGGACCGCGCATAGGGACGTTTGCAAACGCAGCGGCCAAAATAGCACATTTCTACAGAGTTAGTTATAGCGAATTCAATACCACGCAATAATTCCATTAAAGCAGCGGTTCGACTGTTTTTACAGGAATGTGCTGTGCATTTTTGTCAACTTTTATTTGGACAAGAGCCGGCCCATACAGTAATATGGCGAAATTTAACAAGCACAAGAGGAGCGTTTGATTGGACAAGCTCATTATCAAAGGCGGTAAAAAACTTAAGGGAGACGTAACAATAAGCGGTTCCAAAAACGCTTCACTCCCGATTTTTGTTGCAACAATCCTGGCCCCCGGGGTCAATCAGATCAGCAACGTTCCGTTTCTGCGCGACATCAATACAACGATTAAGGTATTGGAATCACTCGGCGCCAGGATCGAAGGAAACGGCAATATCGTCAAAATCGACACGACCAACATCAACAGCCATGAAGCTACCTATGATCTGGTCAAAACAATGCGGGCCTCGGTGCTTGTTCTGGGCCCCCTACTGGCGCGCTTCGGCAAAGCCAGGGTATCGCTGCCCGGCGGATGCGCCATCGGGGCACGTCCGATCAACCTGCACCTGAAGGGACTGCAGGCGCTTGGCGCTGAAATCACGCTTGAACATGGTTATGTCGAGGCAAAATGCCGTCAACTCAAGGGTGCCCGCATTAACTTTGACATCTCGACAGTAGGCGGCACAGAACACCTGATGATGGCAGCAGCAACCGCCAAGGGCGAAACTCTGCTGGAGAACGCCGCCCGCGAGCCGGAGATAGTCGATCTGGCTTTGTATCTGAATCGCATGGGGGCAAAGATCGAGGGGGCCGGTACCGACACTATCAGGATTCAGGGTGTGTCCGGGCTTGCCGCGGCCGATTACGAAGTCATGCCGGACCGGATCGAGGCGGGTACGTTTATGATCGCGGCAGCTATGACCGGTGGCGACATCCGTATCCACCGCATGAAACTGGAGCATCTCGATGCCATGGTTTTCAAGATGCTGGATGCGGGGGTCGAGATTACCAGCCACGATGGCGTAGTGAGGGTCAAAGGGCCGAAACGGGTCAAGAGCATCAATATCAGAACCCGTCCCTACCCCGGTTTTCCGACCGACATGCAGGCTCAGTTCATGGCGATGATGTGTGTGGCTGATGGTGCCAGCGTCATCTCCGAAAATATCTTTGAAAACCGCTTCATGCATGTATCAGAGCTGCAGCGCTTTGGTGCCGACATCACGGTCGAAGGGAGTATAGCAACGGTCAAAGGGGTCAAAACCCTGTCCGGCGCTCCGGTCATGGCCACTGACCTGCGGGCCTCGGCATCGCTGATTCTGGCAGGTCTGGCTGCCGACGGCACGACAGAGGTATCGCGCATCTATCATCTGGACCGCGGCTATGATTCGATAGAGAAAAAATTTGCCGCACTGGGTGCGGACATCCAGAGGGTCAAAGAATGAGCGACTGGATTACCATAGCGATCCCGAAGGGGCGCATCCTGGAAGAATCAGTCAGCATGTTCAGCCAGATCGGCATCGACTGCAGTGAACTCCTCTCTGATTCGCGCAAGCTGATATTTGAAAATCAGCAGCAGCGGATACGCTATATGATAGTACGGGCGACCGACGTTCCCACCTACGTGGAATACGGCAGTGCCGATCTCGGCATCGTGGGCAAAGACACCCTGATGGAACAGTGCAAGGATGTCTATGAACCGCTCGACCTGAAATTCGGCTACTGCCGCATGATGGTTGCCGAACCGGCCAACCTGGCAAAGGCCGATGACCCCTCCTGCTGGTCACATATCCGCATCGCCACCAAATACCCGCACGTGACCGAGAACTATTTCGCCTCCAAAGGTGTGCAGGTCGAGATCATCAAGCTCTATGGTTCAATAGAACTGGCGCCGCTGGTGGGCCTCTCGGACCGGATCGTTGATCTGGTCTCGACAGGCGAAACCATGCGTCAGAACGGCCTCGTCGAGGTTGAAACAATTGCCGAGATCACGACCCGGCTGATAGTTAACCGGGCCAGCCTGAAAACCAAGAATGACCGCATTTCACACATCATACAGGGACTTGAGCAACTGCTCCAGTCGCACTGAACAGGGTATAACATGCTTTTCCTAGACATCAACGATCCCGCTTTCACTCAAAAATTTGACGCCATCCTCTCACGCGGAGAAGAGTCCGGGCATGAAGTTGAACAGACCGTGCTTGACATCATCGCCGCAGTCCGTCAGCGCGGTGACGCGGCGGTACTGGAACTGACCCGCCGTTTCGACCGCATGGAGGCCGCATCGGTTCAGGAACTGGAGGTCACCACTGCTGAAATTGAAGCCGCATTCGCTGCAGTTGCTGCAGAGGATGTTGCGGCACTCAAACTGGCTGTCGAACGGGTAGCCCGTTTTCACGAAAAGCAGAAGCAGCAGACCTGGCTTTCCACGGAAGAGCCGGACATCATGCTGGGGCAGAAGGTCACGCCGCTGTCACGGGTCGGCATCTACGTCCCCGGCGGCAAGGCAAGCTATCCGAGCAGCGTCATTATGAACGCCGTGCCGGCCCGCGTTGCCGGCGTTGGTGAAATCATCATGGTGGCCCCCTCCCCGGGAGGCGAAATCAGCCCCCATGTACTCGTCGCCGCCAGCCTCTCCGGCGTCCACCGTATCTTCCGGATCGGCGGTGCGCAGGCGGTTGCGGCCCTGGCGTACGGCACGGCAACAATCCCGCGGGTTGACAAGATCACCGGACCGGGCAACATCTATGTTGCCACGGCCAAGAAACTGGTGTTCGGACAGGTCGGCATCGACATGATCGCCGGACCGAGCGAGATTCTGGTGATCAATGACGGCAGCGGCAACCCGGCCCACATTGCCGCTGACCTCCTCTCCCAGGCAGAGCACGATGAACTGGCGTCTTCTATCCTGATAACGACGGATCGCTCTTTTGCCGAAAAAGTGGCCGCCGAAGTTGAACATCAGTTGGCAAAGCTTTCCCGCGAGACCATCGCCCGCGCTTCATGGGAAAAATACGGGGCAATCATTGTCGCCGATACACTGGATCAGGTGATAGACTTCTCCAACCGCATCGCTCCGGAGCATCTGGAGCTGGCAGTGGCCGATCCGTTTGCGATTCTTGCGCAGATAACCAACGCCGGCGCGATCTTCATGGGGCACTGGACACCTGAGGCGGCCGGAGATTACCTGGCCGGCCCCAACCACACCCTGCCGACCGGCGGCACTTCCCGCTTCTTCTCCCCGCTCTCTGTTGACGACTTTGTCAAAAGATCCTCGATCGTCTATTTTTCAGAGTGCGGACTGCGGCGACTGGGAGACAGCATTGTCAGGATCGCCGGACTGGAAGGACTGGAAGCACATGGCCGGTCAGTATCGGTCCGACAGGAGAAATAGAGTGAGTTATCTTCGCCCTGCCATAACAGCTATGAACGGCTACGTACCCGGTTTCCAGCCTGATGACGTTGCCTCCTGGATTAAACTCAATACGAATGAGAACCCCTACCCGCCATCCCCAAAAGTTGTCGAAGCGATCCAGACGGAGATCGGGAGTAACGGGGCATCACTGCGTACGTACCCGAGCGCTTCAAGCCAGAGGCTGCGCGAGGCGGCCGGCAGACTGTACGGTTTTGATCCATCCTGGATGATCATGGCCAACGGTTCCGACGAGGTTCTCAACAACCTGATCAGAGCCTGTGCCGGAGAGGGAGAGGATGTCGGCTATGTCCACCCGTCCTACTCCTATTACTCGACGCTGGCCGAAATTCAGGGCGCGGCCGTCCGCACCTACGGCCTTACCGACTCTTTCAAGATTGAAGCGTTTCCAGAACATTACAACGGCAGGGTATTCTTCCTGACGTCGCCCAACTCACCGCTCGGGTTCGCCTTCCCGCTGGATTATATCGAGGAGCTTGCCAAGGATTGCGGCGGACTGCTGGTGATTGATGAAGCGTATGCCGACTTTGCCGATTGCAACGCCCTCGCCCTGGTGAAGAAGTACGAAAATATTGTCGTAACACGCACATTTTCGAAGAGTTATGCCCTTGCAGGCATGCGCCTCGGGCTTGCGATTGCCCGCCCGGAGATCATTGCCGCCCTGGACAAGATCCGCGATCACTACAACCTTGACCGGCTTGCCCAAGCGGCATGTGTTGCCGCCCTGCAGGATCAGCCCTATTTCCGTGAATCCTGCCGCAGGATCATTGAGACGCGGGAATGGTTTACGCGGGAGTTGACAGCCATCGGATACAGCGTGATACCGTCACAGGCGAATTTCGTCTTTGCGTCACCTCCGGACAGAAACGGCAGACGGGTTTATGACGGCCTGTTCGCGCGCAAGATCCTGGTGCGCCTGCTCTCCGACCCCCTGCTGGCACATGGCCTTCGGATCTCCATCGGAACGAGGGAAGAAATGGAAGCGACACTGGCCGCTATGGCGGAAATCGGATAAAACCAACCTTGGAGGAGAGTATGTCACGTACCGCAGCCATTGAACGGATTACAAAAGAAACCAGAATAAAGTTGTTGCTTACTGTGGACGGTTCGGGAAGCGCAACCATCTGTACTTCAGTGCCGTTTCTCGATCATATGCTGAATCTTTTTGCGCGCCACGGTCTTTATGATCTGGACATCGAAGCAAGCGGCGACATCGATATCGATTTTCACCATACGGTAGAGGATATCGGCATTGTACTGGGCGAGGCGTTCAAACAGGCTCTCGGTGATAAAAAAGGGATCCGCCGCTATGGCCAGGCCACCGTAC
>JAQUCU010000194.1 GCA_028686055.1 Desulfuromonadaceae bacterium | reverse complement strand
GTTGGATCGCCGCAGAAAACTTGTGGAGCTCTACAAGGGAGGTATTATCCCTCAGGCCGAGCAGTCTCTGGAGTCGGCGGTTATCAGCTACCGGGTGAACAAGGTGGATTTTTTGACGCTTCTTGATGGCAGGGTAAACCTGTTCAACTACGAGAAGGAACTGTACGAGTCGCAGGCTGAATATATGATAAAGCTGGCGCAACTCGAAGCGACGGTAGGGGTGGAACTGCAGTAAAGGCAATTGTGAGTTTTGAATTATAAATGTTAAATTCAATTCAAAATTCAAAATTCAAAATAGATTCTGAGGTACAATCATGGCACTGAACAAGAAAATCTCGATCCCCTTGGTAGTAATAATTTTTGCTTCGGCAGCTGCTGGTGGCTGGTTCCTCTGGCAAAAGCAACATTCCGGCACAGCAACAGAGCAGAAAGCTACCCAGGGCAAGCAGCTCTACACCTGCTCCATGCATCCTTTTATTATCAAGGACAAACCGGGGGTCTGTCCGATTTGCGGCATGGAACTGATCAAGAAGATTGACAGCGCACCTGCCGGCGGAGGCGCTCAGACCCCGGAGCAGAAACAACAGGCCGATATGCTCGGCCATGTATCGCTTTCGCCGACCCAGCGGGTCATGGCCAATGTTGCCACGGTGGCTGCGGAACGGGCCCCGATGAACAAGGAGATCAATGCCGTCGGCATCGTCCAGTATGACCAGTCGCGGCAGGCCAAGGTCACTGCCTGGATAGCCGGCCGTATCGACAGGCTCTATGTTACCACAGTTGGTGCCTACGTCAGCAGAAACAGGCCGGTGGCGGAAGTGTACTCACCCGACCTGCTGGCTACCCAGCAGGAGTATCTGCTGGCGATCAGGAGCCGTGAACAGCTGAAAAACTCCCCGATCCCCTCCATCTCCCAGAACGGCGAGGGCCTGGTTGCTTCGGCTAAACAGCGGCTGGTGCTGTTCGGAGTCAAGGAACGTCAGATCGCCGCACTGGAGAAGGCGGGCAAGCCTAATATTCGCCTGCCGATCTACACGCCCCAGTCAGGGGTTGTCATCGAAAAAATGGTGCAGCAGGGGCAGTACGTCAACACCGGTGATGTCCTGTTCAGTGTTGCTGATCTTTCCACGGTCTGGGTCGAGGTCGAGGTCTATGAAAATGAATTTCCCGATGTCCACATCGGCCAGCGGGTGGAGATTGTTTCCCAGTCCTTCCCCGGCAGGCCGTTTAGCGGCCGCATCGCGTTTATCTACCCGTTCCTCGATCCCAAAACCAGGACTGTCAAGGTCCGTGTGGAGATGCCGAACCCTGGTATGAAGCTGAAGCCGGACATGTTCGTCAACGCGACCATCAAAGTGCCGCTCGGGTCGGCCATCGTCGTGCCGGTTACCGCAGTCATGGATACCGGCAAGCGCCAGGTCGTCTGGGTTGAAACTTCGGCCGGGATGTTTGAACCGCGTGATGTACAGGTTGGACAGCGTAGTGATGACAAGGTACAGATCCTGTCCGGGCTCAAACAGGGCGACAAGGTAGCGGTATCCGGCGGTTACCTGATCGATTCCGAATCACAGCTGAAGGGCGGTGGCGGGTCGATGCCCGGTATGAAGATGGACGGCAACAAACCTGCAGCGCCGGGATCCCCGTCGACACAGCAGCCGCCGGGAAAAAAAAGACCCTTGAAGATGGATGACATGAAGATGTAGGTGTTAAATCCCGCTTCAACCAGCGGGACTTCAAGCCCGACAAGGATCTTACCCATGATCGAAAAAATCATAGAATACTCCGCCCGTAACAGGGTCATCATCCTGATGATTTTTGGTTTGATCATCGCCTGGGGGCTCTGGTCGGTCTACAATACTCCGGTGGATGCCATCCCTGACCTGTCCGACAACCAGGTGATCGTTTTTACCGACTACCCCGGCCGCTCTCCGCAAGTGGTGGAAGACCAGGTCACCTACCCGTTGGCAACCAATCTGCAGGGGCTGCCGCAGGTCAAGGCCGTACGCGCATCCTCGGCATTCGGCTTCTCGATGATCTATGTCATATTTGAAGACAAGGCCGATATCTACTGGGCCCGGACCCGGGTACTGGAACGCCTGAACTACGCTGCCTCGCTGCTGCCCCCCGGCGTGACCCCGACTCTCGGCCCTGATGGTACCGGAGTCGGCCATGTATTCTGGTACACGATCGAGGGGAAGGGGTACGATCTGGAACAGCTGCGGACGCTCCAGGACTGGTTCGTCCGCTATCAGCTGAATACCGTTTCCGGGGTGGCCGAGGTAGCCTCTATCGGCGGTCTGGTGCGGGAATACCAGATCGACCTCGACCCGAACAAGCTGCTGGCCTACAACATCAAACTTTCCAAGGTTATGGATGCGGTCAAGGCGTCCAACAAGGATGTGGGGGGACGGCTGATTGAACAGGCTGATGCCGAGTATCTGATTCGTGGCCGCGGCTATGTGAAGTCAAACGCGGACCTGGAAAACATCGTTGTAGGCGCCGACATGCGCGGCACGCCGATCTATATCAAAGACCTGGGGACCGTGCAGACCGGCGGCGCCATCCGGCGCGGTCTGCTGGATGTGAACGGCGAAGGGGAGGCGGTCGGCGGCATCGTGGTCATGCGCTACGGCGAGAATGCCAAGGACGTCATCGACCGTGTCAAGGTGAAGATCAAGGAGCTGGAGAAGGGGCTGCCGCCCGGTGTCACGATCAAGGTTTCCTACGACCGCTCGGACCTGATTGAAAGGGCAATCAATACCCTGAAACATAACCTGCTGGAGGAGTCGCTCGTCGTATCGCTGGTTATCCTGGTCTTCCTGCTCCACTTCCAGAGCGCCCTGGTAATCGTGCTGACCCTGCCGATCTCGGTGCTGATAGCATTCATTACCATGAAGCTGATGGGGGTGAGTTCCAACATCATGTCTCTTGGCGGTATCGCCATTGCCATCGGCGTGCTGGTGGATGCAGGGGTGATCATGGTGGAGAACTGCTACCGCCACCTCTCTGAAATGCCGCCCGAAGAACGGGCTGAAAAACGGCTGGAGGTTGTTATCGCTTCGGCCAAGCAGGTCGGCCGGGCGATCTTCTTCTCGCTGGCGATCATCGTGCTCTCGTTTGTGCCGGTCTTCATGCTGGAAGGGCAGGAGGGAAAGATGTTCCATCCCCTGGCCTTCACCAAGACCTTCTCGATGATGGGCTCAGCCATGATCGCCATCACGCTGGTGCCGGTTCTGATGTACTACTTCATGCGGGGCAAGATGCCGCCTGAGAGTTCCAATCCGGTTTCGACCTTCTTTATCAAGCTGTACTCTCCGGTTATCCGCTGGGTGCTGGTCTGGAAGAAGACGACCATAGCCCTTAACCTCGTGGCTTTGGCCATCGCTATACCCATGTTCATGAGTCTTGGCTCCGAGTTCATGCCGCCATTGGATGAGGGATCACTCCTCTACATGCCGGTCACACTTCCCAACGTCTCGATTACGGAAGCCAAACGGCTGATACAGGTGCAGGACAAAATCATCATGAGCGTCCCGGAAGTGGAGCATGTCCTCGGCAAAGTCGGCCGGGCCGAGACTTCCACCGACCCGGCTCCGGTCTCGATGTTCGAAAGCATCATTATACTCAAGCCCAAAGACAAATGGCGGCCGGGTATCAAAAAAGCGGATATCGTATCTGAACTGGACAGCAAGCTGCAGCAGACCGGTGTCCGCAACGGCTGGACCCAGCCGATCATCAACCGCATCAACATGCTCTCCACCGGCGTGCGTACCGATCTGGGGGTAAAGATCTTCGGCAGCGACCTTAATGTGCTGCGCGATCTGGCGATTCAGGCCGAGGCGATATTGAAGCCGATCAACGGTGCGGCCGACGTGGTGGCCGAACGGGTCACCGGCGGCAATTACATTGATATCGACATCGACCGCGAGGCGGCCGCCCGTTACGGCGTCGGGGTGAACGACATCCAGGACGTTATCGAGTCAGCCCTCGGTGGTGAAATGCTCTCAACTACTGTCGAGGGTCGTGGCCGCTTTCCGATCCGGGTCCGCTATCTGCGCGACTATCGCGATAACATCCCCGCTATTCGCCGCATGCTGGTCGCCGGTACGGATGGGGCCCAGGTGCCGCTTTCGATGGTGACAAAGCTCAAAATATCCACCGGCGCTCCCGAGATCAACAGCGAGGGCGGCCTGCTGCGTTCACTGGTATTCCTCAATGTGCGCGGCCGCGATATGGGCAGCTTCGTCACCGAGGCTAAACAGGTGCTGGAAAAACAGCTTAAACTGCCGCCCGGTTATTACGTGGCCTGGTCCGGTCAGTGGGAGAACCAGATCCGTGCCAAGGCGCGTCTGCAGATGCTCGTTCCGATCGGCATTGTGATCATCTTCATCCTGCTCTATTTCACCTTTCATTCGGCTCTGGAGGCGAGCATGGTCATGCTCTCGGTGCCCTTTGCCCTGGTGGGCGGGGTCTATCTGGTGTCGGCGCTGGGGTACAACCTTTCGGTGGCGGTCTGGGTCGGATTCATCGCCCTGTACGGCATCGCCGTGGAGACCGGTGTGGTGATGGTTATCTATCTGCACGAGGCGCTGGACAAAAAACTGATCAACGGTCCCTGTACCGAACAGGATATCTATGACGCCACCTTCGAGGGGGCGGTACTCCGCCTGCGTCCCAAGCTGATGACCGTTGCCGTGGCCCTGCTCGGTCTGCTGCCAATCATGTGGTCAACGGGTACCGGTGCAGATGTGATGAAACCGATCGCCGCACCGATGATCGGCGGTATGATCTCTTCGGCGGTACTCGTGCTTATCATGACGCCGGTGTTATTCGTGCTGATGAAGACACGGGAATTGCGGAAGGGGACGCTGAAGTATTCAGGGATGAAACATTAGAAACAAGCGGGG
>JAQUCU010000193.1 GCA_028686055.1 Desulfuromonadaceae bacterium | reverse complement strand
GTTACACATCTCTCCGCCATCCTGGCAGTCAAGCCGGGGCTGGTCGCCTGCGACCTGCACCCGGACTACCTTTCATCACGTTTTGCCGAGGATTCCGGAGTGCCGCTGATCCGGGTACAACACCATCACGCCCATCTGGCCTCCTGCATGGCAGAGAACCGCCTGGACGGCGACGCCATCGGGATACTACTTGACGGCACCGGCTATGGGCCGGACGGTACGGTCTGGGGGGGAGAATTCCTGGTGGGGGGATATGACAGCTACCGGCGCGCCGGGCATTTCCGTCAGGTGCCGCTGCCGGGCGGGGATGCTGCAGTGCGCGAACCGTGGCGCATGGCGGTGTCATACCTGCATCAGGCTTTTGGAGAAGCCGCATTTACACTCGACCACCCTGTTACCCGAATTCTTGCCGGGAAGGAATTTGCGCTTTTTGCCCGGATGCTGAGGCGAGGCATAAACTCGCCCCTTACTTCCAGCTGCGGGAGGCTGTTCGATGCGGTTGCAGCGCTGCTGAATCTGCGACATATTGTGTCGTATGACGGCCAGGGAGCCATTGAGCTTGAGGCGCTGGCGGAAAAGTGTAAATCCCCCCCAGCCCCCTTTAGGCCCCAGAGGGTCCTTTCTCAAAGGGGGGGGTATTCGTACAACATCGTGTCCCATGGCGAAGAGCCACTCCAACTTGACTTCTCTCCGATGTTTCCGGAGATTCTGGATGAACTGCGAGCTGGTATAACAACCACAACCATCGCGCACCGTTTTCATCAAACCGTCGCGGCCGCCGCAGCGGAAGGGTGCCTGCATATTTCCGAATCCAGCGGTCTTGACCGCGTTATTCTCTCGGGCGGTGTTTTTCAGAATCGCCTTTTGACTGAAATGATATATACTGCCCTCACCCGCAAGGGGCTGGCCGTTTTCACCCATCATCTGGTGCCGCCTAACGACGGCGGCATCGCCTTGGGGCAGGCAGCAATCGCAGGGAGGAGAGAGGTCTGATATGTGTCTTGGTGTTCCGATGAAGATCGTGAGTAGAGACGGCGACACGGTCGTCGCCGAAGTTGACGGCGTGCAGAGAGAAGCCAGCATCATGCTGCTGAATGAAGAGGTGGCGGTCGGCGACTATATTATCGTCCATGCCGGTTTTGCCATTTCCAGGCTGGATGAGGAATACGCTGAGGAAACCCTGAGTCTGATGCGGGAAGTATTCTCTGAAGAGGATATGGCGTGAAGCACGGCATGAAATTCCAGGATGAATTCAGGGACCGGGGACTGGTTCAGAACATGGCGGCCAACATCCGCACCATGGCGCAGCGCTTGACCTCACCGGTCAACTTCATGGAGGTCTGCGGCACCCATACCATGTCGATCTACCAGTACGGCATCCGGACCCTGCTCCCCGAAAATGTACGGCTGGTCTCCGGACCGGGGTGCCCGGTCTGCGTCACGCCGATCGGCTATATCGACAGGGCGCTTGCCTGTACAACCGACCGGGACAACATCGTCGCCACCTTCGGTGATATGCTGCGCGTTCCCGGCAGCGGTTCATCCCTGATGGAAAAACGGGCCGGCGGCGCTGACATCCGCATCGTCTACTCGCCGCTTGACGCGGTTGCCCTTGCTAAAAACAATCCGGACCGGCGGGTGGTTTTTCTCGGTGTCGGGTTCGAGACGACTGCCCCGACGATCGCTGCCAGCATCCTGGAGGCCATCCGTCTGGGGCTGAAAAACTACTGCGTACTGGCTGCGCACAAAACCATGCCGGCACCGATGGAGATCCTGACCGCCGACCCTGAACTGAACCTCAAAGGGTATCTCTGCCCCGCCCATGTCAGCACAATTATCGGCGCAGCCGCCTACCGGCCGCTCGCGGAGGTCCACCATATCCCGTGCGTGGTGACCGGCTTCGAACCGGCCGACGTCATGCAGGGGATCGAGATGCTTCTGGCGCAGAACCTGCGTGGCGAAAGCAGGGTTGAGATACAGTACAGCCGTGCCGTTTCCTGGGATGGCAATCCAAAGGCACTGGCAATCCTGCACCGGCTTTTTGAACCATGTGATGCGGTCTGGCGCGGCCTGGGAGTTCTGCCCGGCAGCGGTCTGGCAATCAGAGAGGAATATGCTGATTTCGATGCCGAACGGGCTCTGACACTGGACGTTCCTGAAGCAGCCGAAAACCCCGCATGTCGCTGCGGAGAGGTGCTAAAAGGGAAGCTGACCCCTTTCGACTGCCCGCTGTTTGCCTCGCACTGCACACCGGAGACACCGGCTGGCGCCTGCATGGTATCCAGCGAAGGAACCTGCTCGGCAGCTTACAAATACGGGAGATGACATGATGTTTACGATGCAGGATCTGCGCGCTCATTACCGTTTCACAGATCGGGATGCCGAACTGCTGCTGTCGCTGCAGCCTCTGGCTGAGCAAAATCTCGAAAACTTTGCCCTGGAGTTCTACGACTACCTCTACAGCCTCCCGGAAACGGCATCGATCCTCAACAACAGCCGCCGTGCCCAATTGCGTGAAATGCACAGCAACTGGTTCATGTCTCTCTTCACCGGAATCTATGACAATCATTACATGAACCACCTGGCCCGGATCGGCCACGCCCATGTCAAGGTGGGGCTCAGCGTTCACTTTGTTAATGCGGCCATGAACCAGGTTCGCCACTTCCTGCATGGCCTGATAGATATCAATTATTCCGATCGCGAGGAGCGACGAGGACTGCGGGAAGCAGTTGAAAAGATTCTGGATATGAATCTGGATGTCATGAGCACTTCATACCGCGAAGAGGAGATGAAAAAGGTCTTTGTGTCGCGCAAGATCGATTCGTTCCTGATAAAAGCCACGGAGCGCTTCACATACGGCCTTAATCTCGTGCTGATACTGGCTCTGGCAGTTGTATCGCTGGCGATTGTGACCATGTTCGGCTGGGATATCGTGCACGTCTTCACCGGAGACGTGGAAAAAGGGGTTTTCACCGCTCTCGGTTCACTACTGATCCTCTGGATGATGATCGAACTGCTGGACAACGAAATCAAAAACCTCAAAGGGGGCCGCTTCAGCATCCAGGTGTTCATCGGGGTTGTCATTGTCGCAATTATCCGCGAAATTCTGATCTCGACCCTGCGGCACGACGCCCTCGAAAAGCAGGCTTTCCTGGCCGGAACCCTCCTGATCCTCGGCATCGTCTACTATCTGGTCTCCAGGGTTCAGAAAGACCAGCTGAATACATGATCCCGGGCGCTCATATTCTGGCAGGATTTTCTCTCGGCTTTCACCATCGCCGTGAACTGCGGCGCCTGCTTGACAACACCCCGCCACATACCGGCATCCTGACGCTTGACCCTTCAGCCGTGCACTCTTCGGGAATCAAAGCGCTGGCTCTGGATTTTGATGGTGTCCTGGCAAACCACGGAGCCCCGGCCCCGCTTCCAGAGGCGGTAGAATGGATGAAACGGTGCGAAGCCGTCTTTGGCGGTGACCGTATTTTCATTCTCTCCAACAAGCCGACCGATGGCCGGCGGCGGTGGTTTGGCGAAAACTTTCCCGCCATGCGCTTCATCTCCGGCGTCCGGAAAAAACCGTATCCCGACGGTCTGCTTAAAACAGCTGAACTCGCCGGAGTCCCCCTGCATTCACTAATGATGGTCGATGACCGCCTGCTGACCGGCTGCCTTGCCGCACTGGTAGCCGGCGCCCGCCCCTGCTACATCCGCCACCCGTATGTGTCGTTCAGATACCGTCCCGGCGCCGAGCTGTTCTTCTGGCTGCTGCGGGCAGCGGAACGGATGGTTGCGCGGATTATTTCCCCCTTGTGACCCTCCTGGTCAAAAACAGACAGAATCCCAAACCGCCTTTTCACGTCTCATTTAATGACGTTGTTTATCCCCCTGCAAAGCGCGTCCAACTCATGTTCGGAGATGATGAACGGCGGCATCGTATAGACCAGAGTGCCGAACGGTCGCAGCCAGATCCCCTCGTCCACAAAGCATTGCTGGATCTGCTCCATGTTCACCGGTTCTTTCATTTCCAGCACGCCTATCGCCCCTAAAACACGGACGTCGGCCACCGAAGCAGCCTGGCGCAACGGCAGCAGCTTTTCTTTCAGGGTCTTTTCGATAAGCAGCACCTTTTCCTGCCACCCGCTCTGCAGAAGAAGCTCCGTGCTCGCCAAAGCCGTGGCACAGGCCAGGGGATTGGCCATGAAGGTGGGGCCGTGCATAAACACGCCGGGCGAGCCGTTCGAAATGGTATAAGCCACATCCTGCGTGCACAACGTGGCGGCGAGCGTCAGATATCCGCCCGTCAACGCCTTGCCTACGCACATGATGTCCGGCGAAATAGCGGCATGTTCGCAGGCAAAGAGCTTTCCGGTCCGGCCAAAGCCGGTCGCAATTTCGTCGGCAATAAGCAGAATGTTGTATTTCGTGCACAGCTGACGTACCCGTTTCAGATATTCGGGATGGTAAAGACGCATTCCGCCGGCACCCTGCACAACCGGTTCGAGAATGAACGCGGCAATAGTCTCGTGGTTCTGCTGCAGAAAAGCCTCGACCTGGTCGGTCTCGGTTTCATCAAACACATCGTAAAAGCCGGAACGGGGTGCGGGCAAGAAGTACTGTTTCGGCATGTTTTTATTGAAGATGGAGTGCATTCCACTGTCGGGGTCAGAAACGGACATGGCATGCCAGGTGTCGCCGTGATACCCTTTGCGAATGGTAACAAACCCGTGCTTTGTACTGCATGTACGGGAATGCCAGTACTGAAGCGCCATTTTCATGGCCACTTCCACAGCCACCGAACCCGAATCGCTGAAGAAAACATGCTCAAGACCCTCCGGCACGATCCTGATCAGCAACCGGGCCAGTTCTATGGCCGGCTGGTGGGTCAGACCACCAAACATGACATGCGACATGCGCCCGATCTGGTCTG
>JAQUCU010000192.1 GCA_028686055.1 Desulfuromonadaceae bacterium | reverse complement strand
AGCGGCTTGCCATTCAGGTTGAGGACCATGCGCTGGAATACGGCAGTTTTGAAGGCACCATCCCCGAGGGACAGTACGGGGCTGGCCGGGTTCTCATCTGGGACGTGGGAACGTATGAACCGCTGCTGGATATGGAAGCCGGACTGAAGAGCGGACACCTTGCGTTTTGTCTGTTTGGAAACAGACTTAACGGTGAATTTGCCCTGGTGCGGATCAAAAAGGGCCAAACAGGCAAGGAATGGTTGCTGATAAAGATGAGGGACGCTATGTAATAAACCCCTTGTGATCCCTTATAATCGCTCCCTCACAAAAGCCCTGGAATTGAATTGACGGTGGTCTGTTTTGGGTTATAGTGAATCTTACACAAATAACCGGAACGTTAGCACTGGAGGAGAGTATGCAAGCACTGTACAACCTGGTATTCAGCTTCGCACCATTTGTTTTTATCCTGTTAGTCTGGCTTGCGAGCTGTCTCAAGGTGGTGAACGAGTATGAGCGGCTGGTGGTGTTTACACTCGGCAAGGTGAACAAGGATCCCAAGGGTCCCGGCCTCGTCTTCGTTTTCCGCCCCTTTCAGACGGCCGTGCGCATCAGCCTCCGCACCGTGGTGCTGGATGTGCCGAGCCAGGACATCATCACCCGTGATAACGTGAGCCTGAAGGTCAGCGCCGTTGTCTACTTCAAGGTTATGGACGCCAAACAGGCCATCCTCGGCGTGGAGGACTATTTCTATGCCACCAGCCAGATCGCGCAGACCACGCTCCGATCGATCCTGGGTGAGGTAACCCTGGACGAACTGCTGGCTGATCGCGAAAAACTGAGTCTGAGGCTCCGGGAGATCATCGATTCCTCCACCGAACCCTGGGGCATCCAGGTCTCCGCCGTCGAACTCAAGAGTGTGGACCTTCCCGAACAGATCCAGCGCGCCATGGGGAAACAGGCCGAAGCCGAACGTGAAAAACGTGCCAAGGTTATTGCCGCCGAAGGTGAACTCCTGGCCAGCCAGCAGCTGCTGGAAGCCGCCAACACCCTCAGCAAGAACCCTGCCGCCATGCAGATGCGCTATCTGCAGACGCTTACCGAGATCGCCGTGGAGAAAAACAGCACCATCGTGTTCCCGCTTCCCATTGAGCTGATGAAGGTGTTTGATAAGCTCGGGGAAAAACAATAAATCAATTTCGCGGGAGTGGCAGGGGAGGGGAAAAACATCGGAGTCAAATCCATTTATTGTTGGGGAAGTGGCCCGGGCTCAGGCTTGTTTTTCCCTGTCCGTCTAAGTAATACGTAATGCCATTAAAATGAATCTATTGATTGTAAAGGTTAATCTGTGGGCAATTACAGCGTTGTTGTTCTAGACTTTGAGACCACCGGTCTCTCGCCGAATTACGGCGACAGGGCAATTGAAATAGGCGCGGTTCTGGTCGAAAATAATGAAATTGTGGACCGTTTTCAGAGCCTGATGAACCCCGGGATGAAGGTCAGCCGCTTTATCGAGGAGTATACCGGCATCACGAACCAGATGCTGAACGGTGCCCCGTCTAGTGCTGAAGTAATGGATAAATTTACCTGCTTCATGGCGCAACACCATCTGGTCGCCCATAACGCCGGGTTTGACAGCCGCTTTCTCGATGCCGAACTGCAGCGGTTGGGTCGGCAGCGGCGTCAGGAGTTTGCCTGCTCGATGCTTATTTCCCGTCGGGTTTACCCGGAATTGCCGAGTCACAGCCTGGAATCACTGGTCCGCTGCAAGAATCTCAAGACCGACGGAGTCCATCACCGGGCACTTGCCGATGCCGAGATGACGGGACATCTCTGGATCGGCATGGTCAATGATCTTAAAGCCGGGTATAAACTCACGCAGGTGCCGTTCGACCTGATGAAGCGGCTATCAAAAGTATCGAGGGCCGCCGCACCATCCTTTTTGAAGCGCGCTGCTGAAAAACAGGGATAACCCGCAGTTCGTAACCGCCTCCGCTCTATAGCCCGATCTCCATTCGCCCCTTTTCCCCTTTACTTTCCCGCCATCTTTATTTATTCTTCACAGTCCTATTTATTAGAGTACGAAGGAATTCATGGAAATCAGCAGAATCCGCAACTTCTCCATTATTGCTCACATCGACCACGGCAAATCGACCCTGGCTGACCGTCTTCTTGAATATACCGGCACTGTTTCCGACCGGGACAAACAGAACCAGTTCCTTGACAAAATGGATCTGGAACGGGAGCGGGGCATTACGATCAAGGCCCAGACCGTGCGGCTTAAGTACCGCTCTGATGCCGGCGTCGACTATATCCTCAACCTGATTGATACCCCCGGCCATGTTGACTTTACCTATGAAGTATCACGTTCTCTCGCCGCCTGTGAAGGCGGACTGCTGGTGGTTGACGCCTCCCAGGGGGTCGAAGCCCAGACTCTGGCCAACGTCTATCTCGCTCTGGATATCAATCTGGAGGTCTTTCCGGTACTGAACAAGATTGATCTGCCGGCTGCCGATCCGGAACGGGTCAAGCAGGAGATCGAGGACATCATCGGCATTGATGCCCATGATGCTGTTCTGGCCAGCGCCAAAGAGGGTATCGGTACTCACGAGATCCTGGAAGAGATCGTCAAGAAGATCCCGCCACCGGTCGGAAACCCGAATGCTCCGCTCAAGGCGCTGCTGTTCGACTCCTGGTATGATCAGTATCAGGGGGTCATCATCCTGGTGCGCATCTTTGACGGCACGCTTAAGAAGGGTGACAGGATCCAGCTGATGGCAACCAACAGCGCTTTTGAAGCGCTGAAAGTCGGGGTCTTTGCGCCAACGATGACTGAGGTGCCGGAACTGGCGGCGGGGGAGGTCGGCTTCGTCATCGCCGGTATCAAGGACGTAGCTGATGCCAAGGTCGGTGATACGGTCACTCTGTTTAATCGTCAATGCGAGAAGGCACTGGATGGTTTCAAGGAGGTCAAGCCGATGGTCTTCTCCGGCTTGTATCCGATTGATACTATCCAGTACGAGCAGTTGCGGGACGCACTGGCCAAGCTGAAATTAAACGATTCATCATTCTCCTTCGAGCCGGAAACGTCTCTGGCGCTCGGTTTCGGTTTTCGCTGCGGTTTTCTCGGTCTGCTGCATATGGAGATCATTCAGGAGCGGCTGGAGCGTGAGTTTGCGCTCGAGCTGATTACGACCGCTCCGACGGTTGTGTACCGTGTCCACAAGATGAATGGTGAAGTGTACTCGATTCAGAGCGCCAATCAGATGCCGGAACTGCAGAGCACGGAATTTCTGGAAGAGCCGTTCATTCTGGCCCACATCCATGTGCCGAATGAATTTGTCGGAGGCGTTCTGGCGCTCTGCGAAGACAAGCGCGGCGTCCAGCGCGAGATCAAGTATCTTACCCCGACACGCGTCATGATCATCTATGAACTGCCGTTGAACGAAATCGTCCTCGATTTCTACGACCGCTTGAAATCAATTACCAAAGGGTATGCGTCTCTTGATTACGAACATCTGGAGTACCGGCAGAGTGATCTGGTGCGCATGAATGTCATGATCAACGGAGAGGTTGTTGATGCCCTGTCACTGATTCTGCACCGCGATAAAGCCTATTTTCGCGGTCGCGATCTGGTCGCCAAGATGAAGGAGCTGATTTCACGGCAGATGTTCGAGGTGGCCATTCAGGCGGCTATCGGCAACAGGATAATTGCCCGTGAGACGGTCAAGGCGATGCGCAAGGATGTTTTGGCGAAATGTTACGGCGGGGACATCACCCGTAAACGAAAGCTGCTGGAGAAACAGAAAGAGGGCAAAAAACGGATGAAGAATGTCGGCAACGTCGAGTTGCCGCAGGAAGCGTTCCTGGCAATTTTGAAGGTTGACTGACATTTAACGTTTTATAAAAAGGAATCCGCATGAAAGAGCATCAGGAATCATCACAGACGAAACTCTCTCCGGTACAACCGGTGCCGGTCAAAAAGAAGGGCCTGATCCGTGAGTATGCCGAATCAATCGCAATTGCGATACTGCTGGCTCTGGTAATCCGCACCTATCTGGTGCAGGCATTCAAGATCCCGTCCGGTTCGATGGAGGATACACTGGCGATCGGTGACCATCTGTTGGTCAATAAGTTTATCTACGGTACAAAGATACCGTTTGTTGACAAGCGGATCCTGACGCTTCGTGATCCGCGTCGCGGGGATGTGGTTGTTTTCGAGTATCCGGAAGACCCGAGCAAGGATTTTATCAAGCGCGTGATCGGCGTTCCCGGTGATGTGGTTGAAGGTAAGGACAAGAAGGTATACGTCAATGGCAAGCTGTATGTGAATCCGCATGAAGTACATAAGGAAAAGGATATTATTCCGAAGGAAATGAATCCGCGCGATACGTTCGGTCCGGTTACCGTGCCGGCAAATTCATACTTTATGATGGGTGACAACCGCGACCGCTCATACGACAGCCGTTTCTGGAACTTTGTCCGGCGAGATCAGATCAAGGGCCTGGCCTTTATCAAATACTGGTCCTGGGATAGCGAAAAGCTCAGGCCGCGCTTTGGAAACATCGGACAGCTGATAAACTAAAAAATAGAGATAGGAAACTGGAGGATACTATGGATTTTCTCGGGAACTGGAAACGGACACACTACTGCGGCGACCTGCGGGCTTCCGACATCGGCAGCGAGGTTGTTCTGATGGGATGGGCATTGCGTCGCCGTGATCATGGCGGACTTATCTTCATCGACCTGCGCGACCGTGAGGGGATAGCCCAGATCGTGTTCGACCCGGAAGTCAACGCTTCAGGTCATGCTGTTGCCGAATCTGTCCGCAGCGAATTTGTGCTGGCGGTCAGAGGTACGGTCATCCCGTGCCCCGGTGGCACGGTCAATCCGAACATGAAGACCGGTGAGGTAGAAATACAGGTACTGGAATGCAAGCTGCTCAATCGTTCCAAGC
>JAQUCU010000030.1 GCA_028686055.1 Desulfuromonadaceae bacterium | reverse complement strand
CGATCCGTTCCCGCATTCCGCTGCCTCGCCTGCCGTTATGACCGACAGCGCCGCTGCGCCCCTGGTCATAGATGTGTTCAGCAGCCGCCACGGCAAGCCCGTCCGACCAGGTGAGCGGCGGCAGCGGTTTTTGGCGGGAGAGGAATCTTATCGCCTCGTCAACGGCAGCAGCACCCTCACTGGTCCGTATGCGGACATCGCTCCCCGGCAGCAGATAGTATCTACCCTGAAAGCGGCTCCGGAACCCGCGCAGGAAGCCGGCATAGGTACCCGGTTCGGTGCGGGCCAGATTGATCTCCGCCAGAACCTGCATGCCCGGGTCATACTCCAGAGCAGCCGCCGGGGCGGCAAGTGCGAGAAGCAGGCAGACCGTTACAAAGATATCTCTCATTATTTCCTGACCCTTAATCAATGGTGGAGCGGATTCTTACCCGGTCGCCGACATGATAGCGGGTTTTTGTCCGGAATTCCTCACCGCTTTCAATCGTGATGATGTAGCCGTCAATCACCTCTTTTTCGCGTTCGATATAACTGATCCGGTCTCTCGGGTAACACCGTGAACTGCGTGACAGGCTCTGGCCGGTTGCGGCGCCGGCCACGGCCCCCAAGACCGTCATGGCCGGATTGCCTCCCCTCCCGAGCTGGCTCCCTATCAGCCCTCCGGTGACACCGCCCAGAATTGCGCCGGTAAAGCCCGGATCATCCTCGCAGACCTCCTCCCTGGTGGTAATCGGCTCGCGGATCGTGATGATTCTGAACACCTCACGTACGTTGGTGACTGTCGCCAGAGTCACCGACTGCCCCTCGGCACATACGCACTGACTCGAAAGAATAACAGCTGCTGCAATGAACATCGCTACTGTTTTCATGATGCACCTCCCGATACATTTCCTGATACCGATTCATGAGAATGTGCTGCCCCAGACAGATATCAATAGTTCAAGTATATACAAAAGGGGAATACTTTTAAAGGCTGACAGCGGACGTTCATGACCGCCGCTGCCACCCCCGGTAAAAGGCGAGCGCGTTGCTGCAGAGAACTTTTTCTGCCCCCTCCCCTCCCAGCGCTTCGACCACCAGGGCATAATCCTCGTCACGGTAGGGGCGTGGAGCACGGGTTGACGGGAGGTCGCTGCCGAACATCAGCGCATCCGGATTGGCGGCATATAGCTCACGCAGGGCCTTTTTCACATCGAAGTCCACCCGTCCGAACCCGGTGGCCTTGACGCGCACCCCTTTTTCGGCCAGCTTGAGAAGCGTACTGAAGCCCGCTTTGGAAAGGCCGAGGTGGTCGATACTGACCGCCGGCAGGGAGGCCAGTATGCCGTAAAGGCCGGCCAGATCCGCCGCATCTGCATACAGCTCCACATGCCAGCCGACAACCTCATGCACCCGCCTCGCCATCGCGTCCAGATGGGCAGCTTCTTCGGACCCGCCCCGTTTGAGATTGAACCGCAGCGCGCGGACACCCGCCCAGTCAAGGTCGATCAGTTCTTCGTCGGAGACGGTGTACGGCAGCTGGGTGACCCCCACAAACAGCGGTCCAAGCGTATGCAGCGCATCCAGCAGATAGCTTTGATCAAAAGCCTGAAACGAACCGGAAACGACCGCGCCGCCGACGAGCCGGTATCCCCGCAGCCGTTCAAGGTAGTCTGCACAGCTGAAATTCTCCGGCAGATAGCCGCTGTTGGCGACCAGCGGGAAGCGCCTGTCGATGATGTGGAAATGGCTGTCGAAAACATCCAGCCTGCCTGGAGTGCAATCTATTGATGGCATACTACCCCCCCTTCGACGGCGATTTTGGATTATAAATGTTGAATTTTGAATGTACGTCTTCAATTCAAAATTCAGAATTCAAAATTCAGAATTAGTGATAGTGACGCGCTTTTGGTCGCCGGTCAAGAACTGATATGTCGCCCGTAAGCGGCACTGCAGCCTTGCGCTAATCCGGAGTTTTGGCTATAGTGCCGGGATTCGCCGCTCTGCCGGTTGAAACACAATTTACACCGTGTGCCGGGCCGGTACGCCCGTGCACCCAGGGATCGATCACAATGCCTCATTTTCTTGCCATCGCCATCGGCACCGTTACCATGCGCCCGTATGTTTTCGCTTTTTTCGGGGCTTTTCTGCTCGCGTGCGTACCCCATGTCGGGTGGAAACGGACCCTGACATTCACACTGGCCGGCTATGGTATCGCTTTCGGCTCGGAGTGGCTCTCGATCAACACCGGCTTCCCCTACGGCTGGTACTATTACATCGACACCACCCGCTGCCGCGAACTCTGGATCGCCGGAGTACCGTTCTTTGACTCGCTCTCCTACGTTTTTCTCTCCTACTGCAGCTACGCGACCGCGCTCTTCATCCTCTCGCCGCTCAAGGCGTGGCGCTGGAACCTGGCTACGCTGGAAACCCGCTCCATCCGGCGGTCGTTTGCGGCGCTGCTGCTCGGATCGTTCCTGCAAACCTTCCTCGATATCGTGATCGATCCGGTGGCCCTGCAGGGACGGCGCTGGTTTCTGGGGCAGATTTACGGCTATCGCGAGGCGGGACTCCATTTCGGCGTGCCGCTTTCCAATTATGCCGGGTGGCTCCTGACCGGTTTTTGCCTGATCGCAGCGTTTCAGCTGATCGATGCCGGCCGGCTGAACGACGCTCCGAAGGGGGCCGTCAACCTCCCCTTCCGCTCGCTGCTGGGACCGGTTCTCTATCTCTCGGTGCTGGTATTCAATACCGGGATGATGCTGGTGATCGGTGAACGCTTCATGGCACTCTGCGCGGCATTGATGTTCACGCTGCCGGTCCTGATAGTGTTTATCCTGGCTCTGCGGCGGGCCAATCGTTACAGCCGGGATGAGCTGGGAGAACACCTGCGGGATTACCCCTGGTCGCCGGCGGGGAACCCTTCACAGAAGGGGCAGTAACTGTTCCATGGCCGCAGTCAGGCTGTGTGCCGCGACCCGGCTGTTGCGGGCCAGCCGGATCAGCTGCGGGATGATGCGCGGCTTGCGAAGGATCGTCAGCAGCACCCGGTGCGGGCGGATACGCATGCGGGCATCACAGAATTCATCGAGCGAAAAACCAAGCTCTTCGCCGGCAGGGTCGCTAACCGCCCGGAGAGCCAGCAGCGGGATCCCGCTTCCAACGGCGATGGTCGCAATTGCCGCACTCTCCATCTCCACGACCGGAAAGGGGCTCCCGGCCGGCAGCATTGCGGCCAGCCGCTCTTTTGACGTGATGACCGGCGTACCGGCAAAAGTTCCTCCAAATACCCTCGCTCCGGCCTGATGCGCCACAAAGGCCTGCCCTGCTGCAGAGAAAAGCACCGGCACCTCTTCGATTCCACTCCCGGCGGCAATGACAATCCGCTGCGCCACCACTACGTCGCCGACGTTAAGCTCCGGAGCAATTCCGCCGCAGAAGCCGACGGAGATCAGCAGATCGGGTTTCTCCTCCCTGATGAGCGCTTCTGCCGCCCGTGCGGCGTTGTCAAACCCCATGCCGGACTCCAGCAGTATAATATCATGCCCGGCAGTCCGGCACCTCACGGCTTTGAGGCCGGCCAACTGCATGGCGGCACCTGTTCCCAGAGTGCGTGAAACAGCATTGAATTCCTCCGGCATGGCGGTTATGGCTGCAATCTTCATCGGTCGATTCTCCTTCCCGGACTGTACAATCAACACCGGCTTATTTCAAAGTATAATATGAAATGCTGGACAAATTGCATTTGATATACTATATCTACTGTTCATTTTTGTGGAGAGATGTCCGAGCGGTTGAAGGAGCACGCCTGGAAAGCGTGTGTACGTTAATAGCGTACCGAGGGTTCGAATCCCTCTCTCTCCGCCATTTATTGAACCAATGCAGTCCAGAAGCCTCTGAGAAATCAGGGGCTTTTTTTGTATTGTGTGATACTATTCAGACACCTTTTGCCAAGGAGCAGCGGATGGATCTGATACGAAGCATTCCCAAAGTCGATAAGGTGCTGGCCGAACCTGAATGTCAACGGCTGTTGACCGCGCATCCCCGCCCGGTCGTTCTCGCGGCGGTGCGCCAGGTACTGGACGGGTTGCGGGCGGCCGCCAGGACGGGCAGGCTGCAGGCGGTAGACCTGGAGCCGGCAGCGGTCAGTGCCGGCATTGAACGCCGTCTGGCCGCCGGTGAAACGTTCAGTTTGCGCCGGGTGGTGAACGGCACCGGCGTGGTGCTTCATACCAACCTGGGGCGCTCATCCCTGGCGCCCAAACTGCGTGAACATCTCGCCGAGATAGCGTTCGGCTATTCAACCCTGGAATATGATGTCGTAACCGGTGAACGGGGCACCCGCTATGCCCATGTGGAGGAGTTGATCTGCCGGCTCACCGGCGCCGAAGCGGCCCTGGTGGTAAACAATAATGCGGCGGCGGTGCTGCTGGTCCTCGCGGCCATGGCTGCCGGCCGCGAGGTGATCGTTTCCCGCGGCGAACTGGTGGAGATCGGCGGTTCCTTCCGGATTCCCGACGTCATGAAACAGGGGGGAGCGCTGCTGCGCGAAGTGGGGACCACCAACCGGACCCATCTGCGTGACTACCGCGACGCCATAACCGAACAGACCGCCATGCTGCTCAAGGTGCACTGCAGCAACTTTGCGGTCGTCGGTTTCACGGCCGAGGTGACAATTGCCGAGCTGGCGGCGCTGGGGAGAGAGTGCGGGGTTCCGGTCGTCGCGGATATCGGCAGCGGCAACCTGATGGACTGGCAAGGGATTCCGGGCATGAATGAACCGAAGGTGCAGGAGTATCTGGCCGCCGGCGCGGACCTGGTCACCTTCAGCGGCGACAAGCTGCTGGGAGGCCCCCAGGCGGGAATCATTGCCGGGCGTGCCGCAGTGGTGAACCGGTTGAAGGAGCACCAGTTGCTGCGGGCCCTGCGGGTGGATAAACTGACTCTGGCAGCGCTGGAGGGGACGCTCCGCCTCTACCGCGACGAGCGTCAGGCCTGGGCTGAAATTCCGACCCTGCGCCTGCTGCGGTTGACGGCTGAAGAGCTGAAAAAAAAGGGACAGCAGGCGCTGCGCCGCCTGCGCCGGCAGCTGCCGGATTCAATGACGGTGGAGCTTGTTCCCGGAGTCTCCCAGGTGGGCGGTGGTGCCCTGCCGCTGGCCGAACTCCCCACCTGGCTCGTGGCCGTCCGCTCCGCCGACTGTTCCGCCCGGGAGCTTGAAGAGGGACTGCGCCGACAGCCGGTGCCGGTGATCGGGCGCATTGCCCGGGGGGATTTCCTCCTCGACCTGCGGACCGTTGCCGACGGTGACTGGCCGGCAGTAGCTGACGGCCTGCGCGCGGTTGCTGCCTGACCCGGCTGCGCCGGGGTTTTTATTGAAAATGCCCCGGCACTTTTTTCGTGGCGGGGCCTTTTCGCTTTTTGTCATTATTTCCGGCGCAGCACCCGCTTGTCACCGAGACGTATCGTCACCTTCCTTGAATCAAAATACTCAAGCACCGGGATCATGAACTTGCGTGACAGGCCGCTTATCTCGCGGAATTCGGCAGGAGTGATTTCACCCTTTTCCCTCAGGTAGCCGATCAAAAGGTCTTCCATCCCGGCCAGCGCCTCCGGACGGTAGAAAATATCGCTCTTTACCCTCACCGCCTGTCCCTCAGCGGCAAGCAGCTCAAGGTACTCAACTGCCTGCTTTTCAGGGATCTGCAGCAGCGTGCAGATATCATTAAGAAACGGGGGTTCCTTCCCCCCCTTTTCGAGTTCCAGCAGGATCTGCTGGCGGATGTCCGCCTGGGCAGTTTCGCTGCCCGCTTTTCGGCCGACCAGACGGACCTGTTCCCGCTCGGCAATGACTCTCCCCTCTTTTTCAAGGGCCGCCAGGCAGGGAGTAAAAAACCGCACGTCACTTCGCGCGGGAATCCTTGTCCTTAATTCCTCCTTGCCGATCCCCTCTTTGAGAGGATTCTGGGCAAAAAAGCTGTTCATCACGTCGACGAGCAGATCGCACAGCTGGGAGAAGGAGTCGCGGCTGAGGTACTTCTTGGGATCCCGCACAACCTGTACAACTTCACCTGTCGCCAGCAGTGTTGCCAGGGCGGCTTCCAGCCGTCTGGCCGGGATTCCGCTCCGTGCTGCTATCTCGGCATGGGTGATCCCCGAAAGAAGACTCCCCGATACCATGCCGGCAATAATGCCGCTCTCGGCGCCGGCAGACAGGCTTCCAAGCAGTTCCAGCGCCTCAAGGGAGCGTCTTCTGCGGCCGGGTGGTGAAGGATCGAGTATCCTGCCGCCGGCAACGGTGGCGGAGGGGGATGAAGTGCGAAGGACAAAGGGGTCCCCGTTCAGGAGCAGCACGGGATGGGCAAGCCGCAGCTGGGCATAGGCGCTGTCACCCGGAGCGAGAGCAGCTCTGTCAAACAGTATCACCGTGGCCGGAACTTCATAGGTGGACGAATGGAGCCGCAGTCCGGCGCGATGTTTCAAGCTGCGCGGGGCCGAGGCAAGATGATTCAGGTACACATCCACGATCCGGGTTGTGCGGTAGACCCCTTTGGGGACAACGACATCCCCGCGCCGGACCTGATGGTGGTCCACCCCCTGGAGGTTAAGGGCCAGCCGCGAACCGGCCTCTCCCGCTTCAACCTTTGCGCCGTGAGCCTGAATGCCGCGGATCCGGCAGGGGAGTGCCGACGGCAGGATCTCCGCCTCGTCACCCAGCTTGACCGTGCCGGACAGGAGCGTGCCGGTGACAACCGTGCCGAAGCCGGCAAGGGTAAAAACCCTGTCCACCGGCAGGCGATACGGACCCTCGCTCCGTTTCTGCTCCAGCTCACGGGCGATCAGACCGAGTTCATCCCTGAGACGGTCAATGTCGTTTCCTGTCCTGGATGAGACCGGTATGACCGGAGCCTCTTCGAGGAAACTGCCGGCAAGGAATTCCCGCACCTCCTCCACGACAAGATCAAGCCAGTCAGGATCCACCAGGTCGCTCTTGGTGAGGACCACCAGACCACGACGTACGCCGAGGAGCTGGCAGATATCCAGGTGTTCACGGGTCTGGGGCATCACCCCCTCGTCCGCGGCGATTACCAGCATAACGAGGTCCATCCCGCCAACCCCGGCGACCATGGTCCGCACGAATTTCTCGTGACCGGGCACGTCGACGATGCCGAAATGGATCCCGCCGGGGAGGTCGAGACCGGCAAAACCGAGTTCAATGGTGATACCGCGCGACTTTTCCTCGGGGAGCCGGTCGGTATCAACACCGGTCAATGCTTTTACCAGGGAGGTCTTGCCGTGATCGATGTGGCCTGCTGTACCGAGAATGAGGTTCTTCATGAATTCGCCGGAAACCGCAGCCGCAGCTGCTTGGTAGTGGGGGTTTATGGCGGAAGCACATGGGAATCGAACCCACCGGGGAGATTTCTCATCCCCCCCACCGGTTTTGAAGACCGGGCGGCCCACCAGCGACCGAAGTGCTTCCACTGGAAATGTAAACAGTGGAAAAACTCTATATCTCTATTACGATCATAATACAAGGGACAAATATCCGCACAGAGAAAGTACCGGCTGGATTTGCGCCGGGCCGCTCCGGGGAGTTTTGCATACCCTGCGCAAGGATTACAAACCACACTTTATAAAGTTTTGACAAAATTGCGCCCCTGTGGTAACCATATCCCTCTAACATGAAGTGCCGATACACAGGGTCTCTATCGGCTTATCAGTTATAAATGTGTCGCATGTAAAGCATGTTGCCTGCTTTACTGTTATAAAATGTAACGCAGTACAGTTTATTTAATCTGTTTGCAGGCGCAGATGATAGCCGGGCCTCGCGCAACGGCACGCCGTGAACTCCGCCAGGTCCGGAAGGAAGCAACGGCAGCGGCTCCTGCCGTGTGCCGCGGGTAAACCCGGCTATCATCTGCGTCTGCAAACTCTTTTCCCTTGCACATCCCCCTGAACCAAATGCTGCTCCCGTTTCCTAAAGTGGAGCTCCAGACCACCTGCGAGGTTAGATCTCTTGTCCGACGGCACGCACTATGAAGTCCTGGCAAGGAAATACCGCCCCCAAAGCTTCTCCGAACTGGCAGGCCAGGAACATGTCAGCCGTACCCTCCAGAATGCGATTGATTCCGGCCGGGTCGCCCATGCCTTCCTGTTTACCGGCGCCCGCGGTGTCGGCAAGACCAGCACCGCCCGCATCATGGCCAAGACCCTCAACTGCGAAAGGGGGGTCACGCATGAGCCGTGCAACGTCTGCCCGCAGTGCATCGAGATAACCAAAGGCACCTCAACCGACGTTTTCGAGATCGACGGCGCCTCCAATAACGGCGTCGACGATGTCCGCGATCTGCGCGACAACATCAAATACCTCCCCTCCCATAGCCGCTACCGGATCATCATCATCGATGAAGTCCACATGCTCTCCACCAATGCGTTCAATGCACTGCTGAAGACGCTCGAAGAGCCGCCGGAGCATGTCAAGTTCATCTTCGCCACCACCGAACCGCACAAGCTGCCGGTGACAATTCTGTCACGCTGCCAGCGTTTCGACTTCAAGCGGGTCACGCTGCCGAAGATCATCGCCCGGCTGCGTGAAATTGCCGGAAAAGAGTCGGTGACGGTCTCCGATGCTTCGCTGGCGCTGATCGCCCGCAAAGGGGACGGCAGCATGCGCGACTCCCTGACAGCTTTCGACCAGGTGCTGGCATTCTGCGGCAACACAGTCAGCGATGAAGACGTTGCAACGCTGCTGGGGACCATCGACCGGCGACTGCTGGCGGAAATCTCGGCGGCGGTCTTCAGCGGCGATACCCAGGGGGTGCTTGAGGGGGTCAGGCAGGTTGACCTGGTCGGATACAACATGCGCCAGTTCTGCCAGGAGCTGATCGAGCATTTCCGCAATCTGCTGGTAATCCGCTCGGTCAAAAAACCGGAAGAGATACTTGACATCGCGGCAGCAGAACTTGAGGAGCTGCAGAAGCAGTCACTCCATGTCAGCGCCCTGGATATTCAACGCCGTTTGACGCTGCTTATAAAGGCTGAATCCGAAATGGCATACGCCAGTTTTCCGCGCCTCATTGTCGAGATGGCACTTCTGAAGGCCACTCTGCTGGCCCCTCTGGTGCCTATCCGGGAGCTGATTGAAAAAATAAAAACTCTGGAAACGGCGGCGGTACACACGCCTGCGCTGCCATGGGACACGGCCAGGGCAGCCACCACGCCGATGCAGCAGCATTCGGAGCCGCTCAGCAGCACACCTTCCGCGCGGCCGCAGCCTCCGGCCGCCGCCGCGGCACCTGCTCCCGGCCCCGCCGGCGGGCATGCGGACTGGGGTACGTTTGTGACTTTTGTCAATGACAGGGACCGCCAGCTTGGTTCGGTTCTTGAGCACGGCAGTCCGCTCAAGCAGGAAAAAGGGTTGATGGAAATCGGCTTTCCCGCCGGGAGTTACTACCTGACCGCAGCCCGGGACGCTGAATTTATCGCTGACGTACAGGCTCTTGCCAGCAGCTTTACCGGAGGGGATACGGCAGTCCGGATAAAATCCATTGAAAGCGGCTTCGCTGATGCGCCACTGTCACTGGCTGAAAAAAAAAAGAGTGATGCCGAACAGCACCTGGAAGAACTGAAGCAGGAAGTTAAAAACCATCCGGTCGTAAAAGAGGCGCAGCGCGTGTTCGGCTGCAGCATCACCGACGTACGGGAATTCTAGCACGCCTGAAGTCACCGAAGAACAGCATATCGAAAAAACAGGGGGAAAAGATGTCAAAGGGATTGGCAAATATCATGAAACAGGCTCAGATGATTCAGCAGAAGATGTCCAAACTGCAGGAAGAGGCCAGCCTGAAAACTGCAGTGGCAACATCCGGTGGCGGAGCCGTAACAATCAAGGTGAATGGTAAAAACGAAATTATTTCACTGGAAATAAAAAAAGAAGCGGTTGACCCGAATGATGTCGAAATGCTGCAGGATCTTGTTATCACTGCCGCCAACGAAGCTTTGAAGAAAGTTCATGCCGAGATGGGGGACGAAATGTCTAAAATAACCGGCGGCATGAGCATACCTGGTCTTTTCTAGCATTACCAGCATGTTGGACCATTAATCACCGTGCGTCCCGCAGAGGCTGTTTTATTTTAGTTAAATGTTTTAGTTCGGCTAATAGCGGTTCAGGTATGCAGTGCGGCTTCTGCCGTATCTTTTCAGGCAGAGACTCCTTATTTTAATGCTTCTCCATGATGTTAGGCCGCAGCCGGCCCGTCCAGAGCGGGGGAGCTTCTTTTTTAACCACGCTATAACACTAAAAAAATGTTTTATTTATGACGGATTTTATGTTAACAAAATCATCCTCATTGATGCGATTGGTAGGAGAATTGAAAAAGCTGCCGGGAATCGGAGAGCGGACCGCACTCCGTCTCGCGTTTCATCTTCTCAAATCTCCCCGCAACATGACAGCTTTGTCAGAGTCACTTTGTGAGGTCAGAGACCGGGTCCATCCCTGCTCGACCTGCTTTGCGATTACGGAGAATGATCCCTGTTCCATCTGCTCCGGCAACCGTGATGCAGGCATCATCTGCGTAGTTGAAAATTCACAGGATCTGATGGCCCTGGAACGGAGCAACGCCTATCAGGGCGTCTATCATGTCCTTGAGGGGGCCATCTCGCCGCTCTCCGGTATCGGGCCGTCCGACCTGAGGATCGCGGAGCTTGTGGAACGTATCAAAACAGGTTCGGTTCACGAAGTCGTGATCGCCACCAACTTCACCGTAGAGGGGGAAGCGACGGCACTCTACCTGACCAGGATACTTAAACCGGCCGGAGTCAAAATAAGCCGTCTGGCCCACGGCATCCCGCTCGGGAGTGATATTGAATTTGTCGATGCGGCTACGGTACAGTGGGCGCTTCAGGGTAGAAATGAGTTATAAACACGATCACACGATCATATACACCCCACAGAGGAGGAACGCATGAGCAGAAGAATGGTAACGATAGACGGCAACACCGCCGCCGCCCACGTGGCCCACGCCACCAACGAGGTCATCGCAATCTACCCGATCACCCCATCGTCAGTTATGGGTGAGATCTCCGACGTCAAGAGCGCCGCCGGCGAGAAGAACATCTGGGGCACCATACCACTGGTCGCCGAACTGCAGTCCGAAGGGGGCGCTTCCGGCGCCGTCCATGGCGCGCTGCAGTCCGGAGCCATGACCACCACCTTTACCTCCAGCCAGGGCCTCCTGCTGATGATCCCCAATATGTACAAGATCGCCGGTGAATTGACCTCAACCGTCTTTCATATTGCGGCCCGCGCCATCTCGGCCCAGGCACTCTCTATCTTCGGCGACCACTCCGACGTCATGTCCTGCCGCTCGACCGGCTGGGCGATGCTCTGTTCCAACAACGTCCAGGAAGTCATGGACTTCGCCCTGATCGCCCAGGCATCGACCCTGCGCGCCCGGCTCCCGTTCCTGCACTTTTTTGACGGTTTCCGCACCTCGCACGAAATCCAGAAGGTCGAAGAGCTGACCCACGACGATATGCGCGCCATGATAAGCGATGAGCTGGTCAACGCCCACCGCCTGCGCGGCCTCTCACCTGACCGTCCGGTCATGCGCGGCACGGCCCAGAACCCGGACGTTTATTTCCAGGGTCGCGAGACTGTCAACCAGTACTATGCCCCCTGTATCAAAATCGTCCAGGAGGAAATGGACAAATTCGGCAAGCTCACCGGCCGCAAATACAAGCTGGTAGAGTACTACGGCGCCAAAGACGCCGAACGGGTCGTCGTGATCATGGGATCCGGAGCCGACACCGTCCAGGAAACGGTGGATGCACTGGCCAAGAAGGGCGAGAAGGTCGGCGTCGTCAAGATCCACCTCTACCGTCCGTTCCCGCTGGATGCCTTCATCAAGGCACTCCCCAAAACCGTTACCAGCATCGCCGTGCTCGACCGCACCAAGGAGCCGGGCTCCCTGGGCGAGCCGCTCTATCTGGATGTGCGTACTGCAATCGGCGAAGCTATGTCCGCCGGCAAGTTCAGCTTCAAGGGGTATCCCCACATTGTCGGCGGCCGCTACGGTCTGGGCTCCAAGGAATTCACCCCGGCCATGGCTAAATCGGTACTGGATAATCTCAAGAAGGCCAAACCGAAAAACCACTTCGTCGTCGGCATCAAAGAGGACGTCACCGGCTGCAGCCTCGACTACACCCCCTCCTATCGCAACACGATGGCCGGCACCTATGAGGCGATGTTCTACGGGCTTGGTTCGGACGGCACCGTCGGCGCCAACAAGAACACGATCAAGATCATCGGCGAGACCACCAAAAACTTTGCCCAGGCCTACTTCGTCTACGACTCCAAGAAGGCAGGCACCATCACCATTTCGCACCTCCGTTTCGGCAAGAAGGCGATCCACGCCCCGTACCTGATCGACCACGCCGACTTCATCGCCTGTCACAACTTCTCCTTCCTCGAGAAGTACGATATGGTCAGCAAGGTTAAGCCGGGCGGAACCTTCCTGCTCTGCTCCCCGTTCGAACATGGGGAGGTCTGGGACAGGATGCCCAAAGAGGTCCAGCAGCAGATCATCGACAAGAAGCTGAAATTCTACGTGATCAACGCCATCAAACTGGGCGAGGAGCTGGGACTCGGCGCCCGCATCAACGTTATCATGCAGACCGCCTTCTTCAAGATCTCCAACATCATCCCTCTGGCCACGGCACTCAAAGAGATCAAGGGCGCCATCAAGAAGAGTTACGGCAAATCGGGCGACAAGGTTGTCGCGATGAACAATGCCGCCGTGGACGAGGCTTTGCAGAATATCTACGAGGTCAAGGTTCCGGCCAAGGCCACCAGCAAGATAAAGATGCCGCCGGCAGTTGCCAAGAGCGCTCCCAAGTTCGTTCAGGAGGTCACCGGCAGAATCATTTCCGGTTTCGGCGACGACCTGCCGGTCTCCGCAATGCCGGCAGACGGCACTTTCCCTACCGCCACCTCGCAGTACGAGAAGCGCAACATCGCCGTTGACATCCCTGTCTGGGACGAGCAGCTCTGCATCCAGTGCGGCATCTGTTCCTTCGTATGCCCCCATGCGACAATCCGCATGAAGGCCTATGACGAAAAGCTGCTCAAGAAAGCGCCGGTAACTTTCAAGTATACCGACTGCAAACTTCCCGAGTTCAAGGGGATGAAATATACGATCCAGGTTGCTCCGGAAGACTGCACCGGCTGCGGCGCCTGCGTTCACAACTGTCCGGCCAAGAGCAAGGAAAGGCCGGACCACAAGGCGATCAACATGCAGTTCCAGCCACCGCTGCGGACCGAGGAAGCGATCAACTACGACTTCTTCCTGTCGCTTCCGGATATGGATCCGACCAAACTCAAGCTTGATACCCTGCGCGGCAGCCAGCTGGTCCGCCCAACCTTCGAATACTCCGGCGCCTGTGCAGGCTGCGGCGAAACACCGTATCTGAAACTCTTGTCGCAGCTGTTCGGAGACCGGGCGATGATTGCCAACGCCACCGGCTGTACCTCTATCTACGGCGGCAACCTTCCGACAACCCCCTGGGCCAAGCGCGCCGACGGCCGCGGACCGGCCTGGTCCAATTCGCTGTTCGAGGACAACGCCGAATTCGGCTTCGGCATGCGTCTGGCAGTGGACAAGTTCACCGAATCAGCCCGCGAACTGCTGACGGAGGTAATCGGCTGCAAATGTAAAACATGCAAACCGTTACTGCCGGTTATGAAAGAGATTCTGGCCGCTGACCAGTCCGACCAGACCGGCATCGAGGCCCAGCGTGAGCGTGTCGCAAAACTGAAAAAGGCATTGGCAGGCTGCACGGAGAAGGCAGCTCAGCAGCTGCTGCCGCTGGCCGATTATCTGGTCAAGAAATCGGTCTGGTGCGTCGGTGGTGACGGCTGGGCCTATGACATCGGTTACGGCGGCCTCGACCATGTCATCGCCTCAGGCAAGAACGTCAACATCCTCGTATTGGACACCGAGGTTTATTCCAACACCGGCGGCCAGTCTTCCAAGGCCACTCCGATCGGGGCTGTGGCCCAGTTTGCCGCAGGGGGCAAGATCATGGCCAAGAAAGATCTGGGAATGATGGCGATGGCATACGGCTATGTGTATGTGGCCAATGTTTCCCTGGCCAATCCGGCCCAGGTGGTCAAGGCGTTCATGGAAGCGGAGGCCTATGACGGTCCGTCAATCATAATCGCTTATGCCCACTGCATCGCCCACGGCATCAACATGACAACCGCAGTGGATGAGCAGAAGAAGGTTGTATCCTCCGGCTACTGGCCGCTGTACCGCTATAATCCGGCTCTGGCCGCAGAAGGACAGAATCCGCTCCAGCTGGACAGCAAGGCACCCACGACCTCCTTCGAGGACTTTGCCAACGGCGAGAACCGCTACAATGTACTGAAGAAGATCAACCCGGAAGCATCGGCACGGCTGCTTAAGAAGGCCAGCGACTGGACCGCCAATCGCTTCGAGTATTACCAGAAGCTGTCGGCGCTGACGTACGAGAAAAAGTAGTTTCCTGCAGCAAGTAATGCTACAATCCAACCCCGCAGAGCAATCTGCGGGGTTTATTAATTCCATCATCCGGAGACACATATGCTTGACAGCAACAACGATCTGGGGGCATCACTATTTAAAACCTGGACGGAGAAACAGCGCTGCGACGAGATTGAAAAACTGGTTCAGGGGTTTCGCAACGGTGTGCCGCTCGGAATACTGTGCAAGATGGCAGAGACGGTTGCCGGCGACAGAAAGAAGGCCAGGAAGTACCTCAAACAGTTTATGAGCGCAGCAGAGCGCAAGGCAGCGCTAGAGTCTGCAACCGATTCAATGCTGCCGATCGTGAAATTATTTCTGGCCTAGCGGATTGCGGGGGGACAGCATGCAGAAGATATTTATTGCCGGATGCGGCTACATCGGTGAACGGATAGCGCGGGCGTATCAGGAATCCGGAGCAGACGTCACCTGCCTCGTCAGATCGTTTGAACACGGATCGGATCTGGAAGCCGCCGGTTTTTCAACCGCTGTTTCCACCCTTGACGACCCGGCTGTCACAGCGCAGCTCAATCTTGCGGACAGGATACTTCTCTATCTCGTCCCGCCCCCCGGCGGGGGGATTCACGACACCCGCGCCAGAAACTTTCTCGCAAAGATCTCAGGAGCGGGTACACCGGCAAAGATCGTCTACATGAGCGCTACTTCCGTCTACAGCGGGGACGGCTGCGACGCTGTAACGGAAGACTCTCCGACTGTGCCTGATTCTGCGATGGGAAAACGCCGTCTCGATGCCGAGGCTGCTTTTACAGAGTATGGCGCCGCCGCCGGCGTACCGGTGATAATCCTGCGGGTAAGCGGCATCTATGGACCGGGACGCCTGCCCTTGATGCAGATCAGCCAGGGGCAGCCGCTTTTGAACGAGGACGAGTCCGGCCCGAGCAACCGCATACATGCCGACGACCTGACGGCAGTCAGCATTGCGGCCGCCGAAAAGGGGGTTGGCGGTGACATCTACAATGTCAGCGACGGGCACCCGTCGAGCATGACGTCATATTTCAACGCCTGCGCAGATGCCCTCGGCTTACCGCGCCAACCGCAGGTGAGCATGGACGAAGCCCGCACTGTCATGTCACCGCTTATGCTTTCCTATGTCAGCCAGAAACGGGTTATCGATAACAGCAGAATGCTGGACCGGCTCGGCGTAACGCTGCGCTACGCAGCCCTGTCGGAGGGACTGGCGGCATCACTCCCCCACTTTCAGATGCAGGCTGCTGCACACAGCGAATAAGAGTTCCAGCATTACCGGCTGGCGCCGCCGGAAGCGGCACACTGACGAGCACGCCGTCTTTACATGCAATACCGGTCACTTACCACTTTACTCCTTGCCATCACACCGTCGTACTGGTATATTTAGATCAAAGATTGACTTGCGAGGATTCCAACGAATCCTCATTTGCCCTGGTGACTTTCCCTCCTAGTTGCCAGGGTGTTTTTTTGCACATAACAGGGGGTTGCAGTTGACGCACCGTGGCCGTTATGCTTTAATTACAGGGTGGAAACAGAAGCCTACATAGCACTTGGTTCCAACATGGGGGACCGTGAGCTCAACCTGCTGCGCGCAGTTGCTGAGGTCGGCAGACTGCCGGGGAGCAGGGTAACGGCGCTCTCATCCTTCTATGAAACGTCTCCGGTCGGCAACGTGAAGCAGGACCGGTTCTACAACGCGGTGCTCAGACTCTCAACACATCTGGACGCCCGCTCTCTGCTGAACAGCATTCTGCGAATCGAGGATGAATGTTTCAACCGTGTCAGGACGATCCATCAGGGGCCGCGCAGGATGGATCTTGACCTTCTGCTGTATGGTGACTCGGTAATCAGCGAAGAAAACCTGTTAATACCCCATCCGCGGCTGGCAGAGCGCCGTTTTGTCCTGCAGCCGCTCTGTGAAATAGCCCCGGATCTGCTGCACCCCCTGACCGGGAAGACAATTCGCGAACTGCTTGCCTCGCTGGAATCCGACGAGACTGTTGTTAAATTATAACCGGGAGAGCGAGTGTGATCAGATTTTTAATTATGGGCCTGCTGTTGTACGCCGGCTACCGTATACTTATTTCGTTAACCACTGCCAAAAGGCCGCTGCCAAAATCTTCCGGGGGACGGGAAGACGGGGAGGAGATCTATCGCGATCCGGTCTGCGGTGTCTATGTTTCCGAGGAAACGGCGGTCATCGGCAGGCATAATGGTCAGCGCCACTATTTCTGCTCCATGAACTGCCTTGAAAAATACCGGGAACAACTTGACCATAGTTCACCATTAAATCCGGAGGAATAGATGAAATTTTTTATCGACACAGCAGATGTAACGGAAATACGCGAAGCACACGCACTGGGACTGGTAGATGGCGTAACCACCAACCCGTCTCTGATTGCCAAATCGGGCCGCAAGTTCAAGGATGTCATCAAGGAGATCGTCTCCATCGTTGACGGGCCTATTTCTGCCGAAGTGATCTCGCTGGATGCGCCAGGGATGATCAAAGAGGGCAAAGAACTTGCCAAAATACACAAGAACATTGTCGTTAAACTGCCGATGACCCCTGAAGGACTGAAAGCCTGTAAAACTCTGACCGATAAGGGGATCAAAACCAATGTAACGCTTATTTTCACCTCGATGCAGGCTCTTTTGGCAGCCAAGGCGGGCGCCACATACGTTTCACCTTTTGTCGGGCGGCTTGACGACATTTCACAGGACGGCATGGGGATTGTCGAAGAGATCCGCACCATCTTTGACAACTACGGCTACATGGCCGAGATAATAGTGGCCAGCGTGCGTAACCCTATCCATGTTCTCAACTCGGCCATGATCGGCGCCGATATCGCCACCATTCCCTATTCGGTCATGATTCAGCTTGCCAAACATCCGCTGACAGATGCCGGCATAGAGAAATTTCTGAAAGACTGGGAAAACGTGCCGAAGTAACATCCGTTTCCTTCAGCTCCGCCCAGGGAACACTACTGCTATGCATGCCCCCGGAGCATTCATGAAACCAGCCAAGCCCATTTCCATACTCTTCTCCGCATCCGAGGCCGCGCCATTCGCCAAGGAGGGGGGACTCGGCGACGTTGTCGGTGCACTCCCCAAATACCTTGCCCGCATGGGACACGATGTGCGGATCGTACTGCCGCGCTACAAAAGCGTCAACCCTGAGAAATACGGGTTGACGCTTTTACCCGGAACACTGGTTGTGCCGATGGGAATTATCGGACACCAGTACTGTGGTGTATGGGAGGGGCGTCTGCCCGGCAGCGACGTACCGGTCTACCTCCTCGAGCATGAGGAGTATTACGGACGTTCCGGCCTCTATCAGCAGGGAGGCAAAGGGTACCTGGACAACGACAACCGTTTCGTCTTTCTCTCCAAAGCATCACTGGAGCTCTGCAAAATGCTGGACTGGGCACCGGACGTCATTCATGCCCACGACTGGCACACCGGAGTCATTCCGGTCCTGTTAAACACCTCCTACCTTCATGACCGTTACTCCGGCAATGCCGCTTCGCTGTTGACCCTGCACAACATGCAGCACCAGGGGAATTTCTACCCCGGGCTGATGGATGTGCTCGGCATCGGCTGGAAGCATTTCAACTATCTCGAACTTGAAAAGGACGACCAGGTAAACCTGTTGAAGGGGGGGATTTACCACGCCACCCTGCTCAACACGGTCAGCGAGGAGTATTCCCGGGAGATCCAGACCGCCGAGTTCGGCTGGGGGCTTGAGGGGGTAATACGGGAGCGGAGCGCCGATTTAAGCGGCATCCTGAACGGTGTTGATTATGAGGAGTGGAATCCGGCCACTGACCCTTTCATCGCAGCCAACTATACGCCACGCACCGTAAAAAAGGGAAAGGCTGTCTGCAAGCGCGATCTTCAGGAGGCGATGGGACTTCCGCTGCGTGACGATGTGCCGCTGTTCGGGATCGTGTCACGCATGGTCAAGCAGAAGGGTACCGATATTCTGGCCGAAGCCATTCACCGCATAATGGAGATGGATTGCCAGTTTGCGGTGGTCGGCAATGGCGAACCGTGGGCGCATTTTTATTTCGGCGACATCGCTGCCATGTATCCTGAAAAATTTGCCTGCTATATCGGCTATAACGAGGCTCTCGCGCACAAGGTTGAGGCGGGCGCCGACTTTTTCGTGATGCCGTCAGCCTTTGAACCATGCGGGTTGAACCAGATGTACTCACTCGCCTACGGCACCCCTCCTATCGTACGTGCGACAGGTGGTCTCGACGACAGCGTCGAAAACTTCAACGAAGCGGTTATGAGCGGTGACGGCTTCAAGTTCTGGAATCACAGCGCAACGGCTCTGTTCGACACCGTTGGCTGGGCGGCGTGGACCTTTTTCAATAATCCCAAGGGACTGGCCGCACTGCGTAAAAACGGCATGAAGAAGCGGTTCACCTGGGAAACGGCAGCGCATAAGTACAATGAGCTCTACCGCCTTGCCATCCTGCGTCGCCGGGGCGGGGAGTATTACCGCAACCGCTTCGAATAAATCATGCCCCCATTCGATCTACACCAATTCATCTCCACTCTGGAAGCAAGCGGAGAACTTTCCCGCATAGCGGTATCCGTTGACCCGACCCTGGAAATAGCCGCTCTAACCAATCGGGTCTGCAAGCGGCCTGACGGAGGTAAAGCGCTGCTCTTCGAACATCCGGCAGGAAGCGATTTTCAGCTGGCGACCAATCTGTTCGGGTCGGCAGGACGGGTCTGCCGGGCGCTCGGCGTAACCGAACTCAGCGAGTTGACCACCCGGATGAGTAAACTGCTCGACCGGATTCCCCGGTTCGACATCAACTCACTCGACCGCCAGATTGCCGCCCTGCAGGAGTTCAGCACTCTTGCCCCCCGATCAGCCCTGGAACCGGACCCGGCGCTGATCGCGATGAGCCCTCCGGATCTGACCCGGTTCCCCTTTTTGCAGAGCTGGCCTGGAGACGGCGCTGCCGACGGATATCCGCGCTACATCACCCTGCCTCAGGTTTTCACGGCCGACCCGGAAGGAGGTACACAGAATTGCGGGATGTACCGTGTTCAGCTGCGAGGAGAGCATGAGGCGGCAATCCAGTGGAAGAGCGGCAGTGGTGCGTCGCGGCATGCCGAGCTGTTCCGGCGCGCGGGAAAGGCGATGCCGGTGGCGGTTGTCCTGGGCGGCGATCCGGCAATCCTCTTCAGCGCCATGTTCCCGCTCCCCGGCAGCCTTGACGAAATGACCTTTGCCGCTTTTCTGCGCGGGACTCCGCTTGCCACGGCCCCCTGCCGGAGCATCCCGTTGCGTGTCCCAACAGGCGCAGAGGTAGTCATTGAAGGTTACGTCGAACCTGGTGAAACTGTCACCGAGGGCCCCTTCGGCAACCATACCGGATTCTATTCTCCTGCCGCTCCTGCATCCTTGATGCGAATAACGTCCATCAGCCACCGCGCGGATGCCATAATCCCGGCGACGGTCGTCGGGGCCCCGCCGATGGAGGACTGCTGGATGGCGCAGGCGTGGGAACGACTGTTGCTGCCATTCCTGCAGCGGATGCTGCCGTCAATTAGAGACGTCAGCTTCCCGGTTGAGTGGGTTTTTCATCAAAGCGCCATCATTTCCCTTGAAAGCCCTCAACCCGGCATGGTACGGGACATTGCCGCCCGGTTGTGGTCGCTGCCATGGTTTGCGGCGGCACGTGTCCTGCTGTTTGTCACCGCAACCGCCGAGCAGGATACGCTTGCGCAGGCGGCCTGGAAAACCATCAATGCGACCGATTTTACCGACGACGTCATCCATGACATACCCTCCGGAAGGGTTGCCGTTGATGCAACCGGCTGCCGGTTGTCCCGGCCGGAAGTAAAAGGTTCGCCCGAAACAGATGAACTAATCTCACACCGTTGGAAGGAGTACCAGTTACAGTGAACACCATCATCAAAAAAATCGGCATCTTTCTGGAGATGATCAAATTTGCCCATACAATCTTCGCTCTCCCGTTTGCTCTGACCGGCGCATTGCTGGCCGCAGGCGGATTACCCACCCTCCGGCAGACAATCTGGATCATTCTGGCCATGGCCGGCGCCCGCACGGCAGCTATGGGACTGAACCGTCTGATCGATGCCGAAATTGATGCCCGCAACCCCCGTACCGCCGTAAGGGCCATTCCTGCCGGCCTGATCAGCAAGGGGTGGACGCTGGCCTTCATCGTGGCAGCGACCGCCCTGATGATGTTTGCCGCCCATATGCTCAATCCTCTCTGCCTCAA
>JAQUCU010000191.1 GCA_028686055.1 Desulfuromonadaceae bacterium | reverse complement strand
AGGCCAATGTCCTGATCTTCCCCGATCTGGACGCCGGCAACATCGCCTACAAACTGGTGGAGCGTGTTGCCGGTGCCGAAGCGGTCGGCCCGATCATTCAGGGTCTGGCCAAGCCGGTCAACGATCTTTCGCGCGGCTGCTCGGTGGATGATATCGTCAATGTGGTCGCCATTACGGCGGTACAGGCGGCACAGGGGTAGTTTTTTGCCACGTGCAGCAGTACAAAGGGCGCATCCTCACCGGGATGCGCCCTCTCTTTTGACCCTGTTGCCTCTTTCAGTGTGTGGCCGCCAAGACCGGCTGTGCCGGCACAACGTGCGACGCGGCTGGTACCCCCGCCTCTCGGATCAAGTCCCGGAAGCTGGCGGACTGTCCGCTGGAACTGATTGTTAAAAATGGCGCATACAGTGCTCGCATATTGCCGCAACATGGATTGCAGTAGTGTTGAGGAGTGGAACCTCTGAGGCGCTTTCGTTGAGAATTAGAGGTAACTCAGTGCAGCCAAGGATTACGGCGTCGATATTGTTGCGATTCTTTGTGCGTGTGATGATGGATAAAAGCTCTTGTCGAGTCGCTTCATTGAAGATCCCCAGTTCAATTTCGGTAACAAGCTTGTCCTGGATATATTGCTGCTCGTGATCGTCTGGAACGACAACAGTGATGTTTTCGTTGGCGAACCGATCTCCAAAGAAATTGGATTGCATCGTAAATTGGGTACCCAGAAGCCCTACCGTTTTAAAACCTGCAAGTTTTGTCGCTTCAAGCGTAGCTTCAACGATGCTAATTAGTGGGAGAGGAGATTGCGCTTGTACTTGGTCAAATACGATGTGCGGGGTATTGGCGGAGATAACGGCGAAGTCCGCGCCTGCATTTTCGAGGGCAACGACCTTATTTATGAGCCACTTTGCTAGGGCATCCCAGCGCTGTTCGGTGACCAGTTCAAACAGTTCTGCGATGTCGACGCTGTAGATGATGATTTCGGGTGTGGATAGACTTTGATTGTGTTCGTGGAAAAAATCCATGATGCGTTTGTAGTAATCGACAGTAGCCTCTGGGCCTAAGCCGCCAATGATCCCGATTTTTTGCATAACTCCCTCAATGGTCTTTTGTACTGGGCTTTAATGTAGCACAGGGGCATACCGATCTTTTTAACTCGTATTTGACTGGAATTCCGGTCATTTACCAATGTTTTGCGATGCTTCGAAATAAAAAGCAAAACTACATTGACATAACTAGTAAAAAGCCCGCTGGATCTTGATTGATGAATCTGCTGTCCGGTATTCACAGATCCCCGGTCATCTCCTGCAGCAGGTAGAGCTTGACGTTGACCTTCCGTACGCACTCCACGATCTTCCGCAGCCGTTCCTCGTCAAGTCCGCACTCTTCCTCGATTCCCTGGAACCATGGATACCCTTTCGGCAGCGGTGTCAGGGAACCGTCCCGGAGCAGCATCGCGTCCACCAGGTCATTGACGCGCCCCTTGGCCTCCCATGGGTCACGGTAGGTGAATTGCCGGGCGACGATGTGCATCCCCATGCCGTTCGGAAAAATAGCCTTCACTTCAAAAGAAAATTCGCGCGGGGAGCCGTAACTCTCGCTCGACCCGGAGCGGACCATGACGTCGGCGCCCCCTTCCTTCAGAATCTCACCGACTGATTCGGCGGTCATCGCACTGCATGTATCCACTCCTATACCTCCATTCGTAATTCGACGCCCCACGGCACCGGTCTTTCACCTGCGGCGGTCAGCACCCAGAGTGTCGGAAATTCCATCTGTTCCGGAGCCGGGCCGACACCATCGGTAAGATAGATCACTGCAGCCGGGAGGGGATGCATGGTTTTAGCGTAGTCAAAGACCGGCCGCAGGTCGGTGAAGCCGCCCCCGTCATAACGCTCGATCACACCGGGGGTGCCGCTGAACGTTTTGACCTGCTGAACCCGGCTGTTGGCATACAGTACGGTGATGGTGGCATCGCGGCCATGGGAAATCTGGAGCAGCTCGCGGACGAATGCTTCCCGCAGGTCGGCACTGTTGGTCGAGTCACTGACGTCAATCCCGACCAGCAGGTTGAGACGGCGCTGCTTTCTGACCCCTGGGGTAGTATGCTCGAAGCGGCGGTGCTCACGCATCCATGAACTCTTGTGCCCGGTCCTCCCGGCGGTGGCAATGAATTGCCGCAGAATCTGCCGCCAGGGGAGGGGAGAAGGACGGAGCAGGGAATCGATAATCATTCGGAGTTCGACCGGTGTTTCGCCGTCGCTCCCTCTCAGGCTGTCCCTGGTGATCGCCCGCACCGTCTCCTCTGCCAGAGCCAGGGGCGTGCTGTCGGCATCCCCCCAGAGCTCGTGGCTGTCCAGCGTTGCCGTCGAATCGGTTCCCCGCCCGTCGCCGGCCGCTCCGCGCTCCGAGGATTCGGCATCACCGTAGCCGCTCCCGTCAAGGTTGCCGGTGTCAAATGGAGGGACGAGCAGTCCGTAATATTCCTCCGCTGCCAGTCCGTCCGGAACGTCGTAATATGCCGGGAGGAGTGCATCGTCCGGAAGGTTGGTGATGCCAGGGTTGATCGCCAGGTCGCAGGAAACGTCCCAGTCATGCTGATTGCGCCCCTTGCGGCGCAGCGGGTGCAGATGCAACAGGTGCTTGACCAGATGCTCCAGCAGTGCCCGCTGCCGGGTTGCGGCCAGTGAGGTGAAAGCGGCGGGATCGACGGTCAGAATCGGAATTCCGTCCCGCACCGTGACACCGGCTCCCTTCCCGTTCAACGGGCGTTGTTCGCGGCGCAGATTGAGGATGAAATGCCCGTAGAACGGCCGGTCCCGCAGCAAACGCACTACGGCGTTTTCAAGGGTACTGCTGTTCATGCCTCGCGGGAGATGATCTGAATGGCGTCGAACACCACGCTGTCGTACTTGTCCTGGGCAATGCCTTGTGCGACCTCTGGGATTTTGAGCAGCGACTTGACGAAGCCGAAACGGAGGTCTCTGGGCAGCACGGCAATGTAGGCAACCAGATTCGCTTCCTGCTCCGGTTCCAGAACCGGGGATACCTGCAGCGTTGCGGTCAGATCATTGACCGTCGCGGCCTGGACGTCGTCCCGCTGTCCCGCCGCCTGTCCGGCTACCTGCGGCCAACTGTTCAGGATCTCGGCGGCAGTCAACGGGCGTCCCTTGCTGTCGGCCAGCCAGCGCATGAAGGTGATGGCGGCCTCGGTGCCGACGATACCGGCGTAGACCTCCATCTCCAGTCCGCTGGGGAAGCGGCAGTTCCGGCGAAGGACGCTGACCATCTCCCACCCCCGTTCGGTCGGTTCAACCTGCAACTCCATCGGTGCCCCCTGGCGGGCCAGCATGCCTGAGTTGCCCGCGAGAAACTGCCGAACGTCGCCGGACAGTTCCCGCTGGGCGGCGTAGCGCGCCCAACATTGATAATCGGTTTCGACAAACAGCATGATCATTCGATCGATCAGGGCCCGGTCGAGCGTTGCCACCTGGTAGGTGCCGTCCGGAGGATTGATGCTGACGATTACCTTGTGCCGCTTGGAGAGGTGATGGGTGTGGAGTGAACGGAGCAGTCCCTCGGCAGGCGGTTCCACAAACTGAAAGATGGCCTGCAGCGTATCCTCCTGCTGGGCACGGTTGAGTTCGTCACAATGGACTACGGTCGGCGGCTGGTCATCGTCGGGCCACCAGGACGGCCGCGACCAGTGCATGGTATCACCGTCGCGAAAGGGGATGCCAACCAGGTCGCCTACCTCCATCTGCCCAAGGCGCAACGATACATATTTCCGGTCAATCTCCCGGCAGGCCTGGATGATCCCGGCGCTCTTCCCCACGCCGCGATGCCCGACCACACAGGGGGTCAGGTCGGTTTTGGTGATGATTTCCTTGATGACGATTTTCATCTGCTCGATGTTCATGTAACCCTCTTACGCCACATACCTGAGCGGATCGCTCAGTCCTGCTTCGGCGAAACCCTTCAGGCGCAACCGGCAGGAGTCGCATTTCCCGCAGGAAAGACCCTCAGCGGTCGGATCGTAGCAGGAATGCGTCAAGCTGTAATCCACTCCCAGCTCTACGCCGCGCCTGATGATATCGGCCTTGCTCATGCTGATCAGTGGTGCGTGGATTTTGAACTTCGATGTTCCTTCGACCCCGGCTTTGGTCGCCAGATTGGCCATCTTCTCGTACGCCTCGATAAAATCGGGCCGGCAGTCCGGATAGCCGGAGTAGTCGAGGGCGTTGACGCCGATGTAGATGTCGGAAGCGCCCAGCACCTCGGCCCATCCGAGGGCGAAAGAGAGGAAAATGGTGTTTCGGGCCGGCACGTAGGTGACTGGAATCTCGCTCCCGACACCCTCTTTGGGTACGTCGATATCAGCTGTCAGGGCGCTCCCGCCCATCATGCGCAGATCGAAATCGACAACCAGATGTTCCTCCGCGCCCATCCGTTTGGCATTCTGCCGGGCGACCGACAGCTCGAAGCTGTGCCGCTGCCCATAGGAAAAACTGATGGCATAGGGGACGAAGCCCTCGTCTCTGGCTATTGCCATGCAGGTCGTGGAATCCAGCCCGCTGCTGTACAAAACTACCGCTTTACGTTGCATAATAAGGGTCTCCGGGATCTTGTTCTGAACTTTATGGTTTGCAATTTTACGCGTATCAAGTACAATAAGTCTACTTTCTCATGGATCTCCGCCGGAAAAAAGTAAAATCATCCCATAGATGAGGTCTGTCGGACGGCGGACCTTTTCCATTTGAGGCGACATGCGATTAAAAGAGGAACAGATCCACGGTCTGGCAGAAAAGGTTTATAACGATCTTTTGGCAGAGGGCCTGATAACGCCATGCGGGGAACGCGGAGCGGTTGTTGCGGGGATCGTCCGCGCCATCTCGCAGAATTTTGCCGCCGAGCAGAAGCTGGAGCGTGATGCGGAGAAGCTGCTGGATGAGACCATGGCTGCGATGGGAAGCGGCGCTGCCG
>JAQUCU010000029.1 GCA_028686055.1 Desulfuromonadaceae bacterium | reverse complement strand
ACCATCACCCAGCGCTCTACGACATCCTGAAGGCTGGCCGAAGCGAGAAAATACTGCTGACGCAAACGGAGCACCTTGCCATTTTCACTGGCATCATTCGGGTAAAGCACCATCGTGATGTTTTCGGCTTCGTTCTTCGTGGCAACCGATCCGGCATAGTCTCCGGCGTTGAATTCATCCAGGTCAAAGACATCGGTGGCGGCCGCTCTCCAGAGTCGCAGGGTATTGACGGTGCCATTGCGATAGCCCGGGATCGGGATATCATAGGGGACCGCCAGCACATCCCTGCTGTTGACCAAGCGGACACGCACCCCTCCACTCTCGGTACGATGGTGTTCCGTGCGACCTCCGAAGCGGACGCGCTGGGTATATTCCGGCCGTTCCTGCTCCCATGGGTTCCCATCTCTCAGCCAGTGGTCCGGTGCCTCTACCTGACACCCGTCAACAATCCGCTGGTGAAACATGCCGTATTCATAGCGGAGGCCATACCCCATAACCGGCAGTTGCAGGGTTGCACAGCTGTCAAGAAAGCAGGCCGCCAGGCGCCCGAGCCCCCCGTTGCCGAGACCGGCATCAACCTCGGCTTCGGCCAAATCCTCCAGTTTGATGCCAAGCTGCTGCATCGCCACTGTAGCGGCATCGGTTATTCCGATATTCAGCATCGCATTGCCGAGAGTACGCCCCATGAGAAACTCCAGCGACAGGTAATAACCCTGCTTGCAGCGAGAGTCTACGTATGTGTAACGGGTCTTCTTCCACCTTTCCATCAAACGATCGCGAATCGTCAGCGCCAACGCCTTATAAAAATACTTAACCGAATGACAGTATTTATTCTGTCCAAGAGTATAGGTAAAATAGCGCCGGTACTCGTTAATCAGGGAGGGAGCGTCCAGAGGCAGCGGGGGGAGCTCCGTCAAGCCGGGCGAGTCTATTGTTGTGCGTTTCTTTTCTTGAACCATTCCTGTTTCCTTCCCTGCCACAGCCATTGTCGCGATGCAGGTAAATTGATTCGATTCAGCACGCTGCTTCGCCAGGGAGCGTACAGATTTCTTATTTTAAGCATAACCTTGCTTTAAGCGATCACTTCATCTGGCAGCTCGTTCGTATCATCCGATCTCTTAGGGAAATGCTCTGCGAGCACGCAGCCAAGCTTTTCGATAATCACGCAGAGACCGTCAAAGGCACGGCCTTCCCTGATTTTGCCTGCCAGCTCCCCCGCAAACGCCGGCCATAGTTGCGGGTCAATCCTCTGGTTTATCCCGCGGTCACCCAGAATCCATACCTTGCGTTCCAGAATGGAGATAAAGACCAGAATGCCGGTCTCATCCCGGGTACGGTAAAGCCTCTTCTCGAAAAAAGCGCGAACAGCCCTGTCGCGAACCGCCTCCTCCAGTCGTTTTTTTCCCGCAAATACAAGTTTGAAACGCGGGAAGCCGCGCATAAAATAAAGTGCCGGAAACCAGAAGACAATAACAGCCGGCACAAATGACCAGACCGTAACATGCTGTAGCAAAACGACAGCAACCAGGGCGATAAGGGCCGCCAACAGGGTAGCACCAAATATTTCAGCCTCCCGGTAACTGTCACTTCCGTCCACCACCATGACCGCGATCTCGCCGGACGTTTCACTCTCGGCCTTTTTAACCAGAACGCTGATCGTCTGCTTTTCAGATTCGCTGAAAAAAATATCGGCTTTTTTACCTGTCATTTACCAGTCTCCCGATGCTCCACCGCCGCCGAAGCTGCCACCGCCTCCGGAAAAACCGTCAAAACCGCCACCTCCGCCAGACGAGCCGCCGCCAAATCCACCGCCGATAAACGGTCCGCCGAATCCTCCACCGAAGCCACCACCACCGCCAAACATGAATGAGATCACCAGGCCGAGGATAAACCCTGCGACGCCAAGAAGCGCCAGGACAAGGATCCCGAGACCGGGAAACGTCAAAAAACCGATCAGCGTCAGCCCCGCCGCACCGGCGGCGCCACCCAGATATTTTGAAAGAGAACCGAGGAAAACAACCGCCACCAGGAGAAAAACCAGCAGCGTAAAAACCGGTTCCGCGCTCTTTTTGCCCTGCTTCAGGTCACGCGGCTGAGCCTTGTACTCACCCCTGACAACCTGCATAATAGAGGAAACGCCGGCCGTTATGCCTGAGTCATAATCATTTTTCTTGAAATACGGAGCGATATCACTCCGGATGATCCTGCCTGACACAAGGTCGGTCAGTACGCCTTCCAGACCACGACCCACCTCGATCCTGATCTTGTGCTCCTGCTTTGCAACCAGCAGTATTGCACCGTTATCCAGTTTTGCCTGCCCGATTCGCCACGCTTCCGCAACCTTGATTGAGTATTCCTCCAGACTCTCGCCTTCCAGAGAATTAATGGTAAGCACGACTATCTGTGTGGAATCACTTTTTTCAAAATCGGCAAGGGTCTGTTCCAACCGCTGAGCTGCAGCGGGAGAAAGCATGTTCGCATAATCATTCACATGACCACGGAGCTGCGGCACTTCAAGCGCAAAAGCCGGAAGCTGGAGCAGGATCAACATCAATGCGGCGCAGAATATTTTCATAATTTGTCCTGTTGCATGGGTGCAGGAGGTTTAAAACTTCACTTTCGGCGCGGTCTTCGCCCCTTCATCGGCTTTGAAAGGCACCTTGCGTTCAAGATGGAGCAGCAATGAATTGGTCAGACTGTTGGGAAATGATCTTATGCTTGTGTTAAAATCCTGTACGGCCTTGTTATAGCGTACTCTCGCCACATTGATCCTGTTCTCTGTCCCCTCAAGCTGGTTCTGCAGATCCATGAAATTCTGGTTAGCCTTGAGATCAGGATAACGCTCCACCACAACCATCAGACGGGATAATGAACCGGAAAGCTGCCCCTGCGCCTCCTGAAATTTCGCCATCGCCTCAGGATCCTTCAGCACATCCTTTGAAACCTGCATCGAGCCGACCCTGGCGCGCGCCTCGGTAACCGCTTTCAGTGTTTCGGCTTCGTGTTTTGCATACCCCTTCACCACCTCCACCAGATTCGGGACCAGGTCGGCACGCCTCTGATACGATGCTTCCACATCTCCCCATGCGGCAAAAACCCCTTCTTCACTGGCCTGCATTGCGTTGTAGCCGCAACCGGTAATACTGAGAGCCAGGATCAACCCAAACAATAAAAAAATATTCCTTTTCATAACGCCTCCTCAGAATTTCTTTGATTTAAATATACGTCGTTGCGGCTGTTTGTCACGTTATATCAGATAAATTTTTTATCCCGTTTAACATTATGACACTATTATTTTCATACCGGCCTTCCTTCAGACACAGAGCTTTGAAAATCCCCACCCTGAATACGCCGGAGAATACCGCACGCACGTACAACATTCCCTTATAAAATTCATATTTTATATTGACACATCCCTTGACCGCCGGTATAAGTTCCCATACCGTGGAAAAAAGTGGAACATTGTGGAAAATATAACCAGAGAGACAGCCATGTTCAGGGGAATTTTTGAGACAACAATTGACGCCAAGGGGCGTACCAGTCTGCCGGCCAGATTCAGGGAGACTCTTGTCAGTACGCATGGCGACGAGCGTTTTTTCCTGACCAATTCGGTTCCGGTCGACCTGGGTGGCGGCCTGCACAGTTCCGGCCTGCTGATCTTCCCCTACGCGGAGTGGTTCGTCTTTGAAGAAAATTTCCGCATCAGCAAAGGGTTCACCTCCGAGCAGCGCAAGAGCATCCTGCGCACGATCATTTCACCTGCTCAGGAGTGCTGTGCCGACAAACTGGGGCGTTTCCTGATCCCGCCGACGTTTCGCAAGAGTGCCGCCCTCGATCGGGAGGTCCAGTTCGTCGGTACAATGGACAAGATCGAAATATGGAGCATGAGCGAATGGGACAAGGTCCGCGCCCAGGATGTGAAAAACTTCCCGAGCGGCACTGAAGCGGCCGCAGAGCTTGGTCTCTAATGGCAGAATTCCGTCATCTCTCGGTTCTGCCGGACGAGGTTATACATTATCTGGCACTGAAGCCAGGCGGGATCTATCTGGACGGAACGCTGGGAGGGGCCGGTCATGCCGCCCTGATCCTTGAAAACGCACCTGCGGCGACCCTGGTCGGCATCGACCGGGACAGAGAGGCACTGGCCGCTGCCGGCGAGCGGCTGGCGAAATACGGTGAACATGTCCGACTGCTGCACGGCGACTTTGCCGGCGTCGCCGATCACCTGAGCAGCCTTGGCATAACGGCGTTGGACGGCTTCATTCTCGATCTGGGAGTTTCGTCACACCAGCTTGATACGAAGGAGCGCGGCTTCAGCTTTCAACGGGATGCTCCGCTTGATATGCGTATGGACACCAGCGGCGGAGAAACTGCCGCAGATCTGGTTAACGGACTTCCGGAGCAGGAGCTGGAACGGATTCTTATCGAGTATGGCGAGGAACGCTGGGCAAAGAGGATTGCGTCTTTCATAGCCAGGGAACGTGCCGATTGTCCGATAACAACCACCTTCCGGCTGGTGGATATCATCAAAGGGGCGGTTCCAAAGGCCAAGTGGGACGAGCGGATACACCCGGCAACCCGGACCTTCCAGGCCCTCCGTATTGCGGTCAACAGCGAACTGGACAGCCTGGAACGGGGGATGCGGGCAGCTCTTGACCTGCTGAAGCCAGGGGGGCGCGGAGTAATCATTTCATTCCATTCCCTGGAAGACAGGATCGTCAAGCACATCTTTCGGGAATATGCCGAGGGATGCACCTGCCCGCGACAGTTTCCGGTCTGTGTCTGCGGCAGGGAGCCGCGGGTCAAGGTGCTGACGAGTCGGCCCGTGACAGCGACACCGGAGGAAACAAATGATAACCCCCGGGCGCGCAGTGCCAAGTTGCGGGCAGTAGAAAAATTATAATCCACAGCCCCCTCAGACCCTTTCATTTTAAAGGAGTGAGATGAACCACTCTCTGATAGAGGACTTTGATACGGGGCATTAGGAGGTCATATGGCACAAGCAAGAACCGATTATACCAAAGTTGCCTCTCCGCAAGTTCTTGGCGGGATTTATGTGGCACCGCACAGGATTGACATATTTAAATACCTCATGATCTGCATGATAGTTTTTACAATTGTCTCCGTCTTCCACGTCTGGTCCCGCTTCAAGATTGTTGACCTCAACCTGCAGATGTCCGAGATCAGCCGTCAGATGAATGAGGCCGAGCAGGAGCAGAAGTGTCTGAAGCTTGAAGCGGCATCGCTGAGAACACCGGCCCGCATTGAAGCGATCGCCAAGAATGAGCTTGGAATGGCGCTGCCAACCGAACAGCAGGTCATACACGTAAAATGAAAAACGAACGGGAAAAATGGGCGCGTATCCGGATCATCGTGATCGGGGTGGTTTTCGGCCTGATGTTCCTGACTGTAGTTGGCCGGGCGTTCTATCTTCAGATCCTGCAGCACGAAAATCTGGTTAAAAAGGCTGAAAGGCAGTACCAGCACAAAGTGGACCTCACACCGGGCCGCGGCAGCATCCTCGATTGCAACGGTACTACACTGGCCGAATCCATTCACATGGATTCCTGTTATGCCGAACCGCGCCGCATTAAAGATGTTGATGGCACCGCCGGAGTGCTGGCCCCGATTCTGAATATCCCGAAGCATGAATTGGCAGCCACCCTTTCCGTAAACAAATCGTTCATATGGATTGCGCGCTGGCTCGCTCCGGAAGTTGCAACACGGGTCAGAAACATGAAGCTGCCCGGCATCGGGTTTGCACCGGAATCCAAGCGTTTTTATCCCAACATGGAAATCGCCGCTCATGTGATCGGCTTCACGGGACGCGACCCGAACGGCCTGGAGGGAATTGAGCTCAAATACGACAGTACAATTCTGGGCAATACCGGTTATATAATAACGGAACGTGATGCACTCGGCAGAAATATTGATATAATGGATACAGCCATCAAGGATTCGTCTCCAGGCAAGAGCGTGGTTCTGACCATTGACAAAACTATTCAGTTTATTGTCGAAAAGGAGCTGGCCAGGGCCGTGACGGAGAGCAGAGCTAAAGGCGGGATGGCTGTTGTAATGGAATCTGATACCGGGAAGGTTCTTGCACTGGCTAACTACCCGACGTACAACCCTAATGCCTATTCGCGCTACTCAATCTCTCAATTGCGCGATCGCGCAGTGGCCGACAGCTTTGAACCTGGTTCGACCTTTAAGCTTTTTTCCATCGCAGCGGCAGTGGATTCGGGGACCATCAAGGCAACTGATGCATATAATTGCGAGAATGGCACATACCGGATTGCAGACCGGACCATACACGACGACCATCCCCACTCGCGACTGACTGTTTCGGAAATCATTAAATATTCCAGCAACATCGGCGCTGCGAAGATTGGCTACAAGATGGGTGAGAAGAAGTTGTCATCATATCTGCGCAACTTCGGCTTTGGCAGCCGCACCGGCATCGATCTGCCGGGTGAAACGCCCGGAAACCTGAAACGCAACTGGTACGGGATTGACCTTGCAACGATTTCCTTCGGGCAGGGAGTTTCCCTGTCGGCCATCCAGCTGGTTACAGCTCTCTCGTCCATAGCCAATGGCGGCAATCTGATGAAGCCGTATCTGGTGGAGCAGATCCTCGACGACAAAGGCATAGTTGTGCAGAAGTTTGAACCGCAAGTCGTACGGCGGGTAATTTCACCCGAAACCGCCAGGCAAGTGACAAAAATGATGGAAACCGTCACAGGACCAGGTGGCACCGGGACAAATGCGGCAGTGGACGGATATCGTGTGGCCGGAAAAACCGGGACGGCGCAAAAGGTAGATCCGGTCACCCACAGCTACTCGCCCTCAAAACGAATCGGTTCATTTGTAGGCTTTGTCCCGGCCGAAAAGCCGAGATTAACGATAGCGGTGATCATTGATGAACCTCAAGGCGTAAAATACGGGGGGGTTGTCGCCGCCCCGGCATTTCGGCTGATCGCCCAGAATTCGCTGGCGTATCTTAAAGTCCAGCCGAACGTACAGGTATTTGCCGCGGTCAAACCGGATGACGCCAAGGCTTCTCCTGCTCCTGCAGTTGAATCTTCGTCATATGGGGCCGCAGGGGATATGCCTGCCGAGAGTGGAGTCATGCCGGATTTCAATGGCATGAGTATGCGCCGGGTTCTGCAGGTCATGGAGAAACGCGGCATCAACATCAGACTTTTAGGAAGCGGCCGGGCGGTCGAGCAAAGTCCACCTCCAGGCCATGGGATCCGCGGGGCCGGTGAAGTCTGGATAAAATTTGTCCCTTCAGCGTGACGCTGAAATCACCTGCCGGGTAACCGGCAGGTTTTACCGTTTTTACAGGAGAGCGCATGACGCTGCGTGAACTGATCGAAAAACTGCCGGATACAGAGACACACGGTGACACATCTATCCCTATATCCTCACTGACCTGTGACTCACGCGCGGCCATGCCGGGAGTTCTTTTTTTTGCACTGCGAGGCTCGCAGACCGACGGACACTGCTATATCGAAAAGGCCGTAGCAGCAGGTGCAGCGGCAGTGGTTCTTGAGGATGCAGCTTTTGCTCCGGCCGGGCTCCCCTGGGTGAAAGTGCCGGACGGGCGCGCCGCGATGGGTCACATGGCAGCACTCTTTAACGGCGATCCGACCGCAACAGTACCGTTGATCGGCATTACCGGGACCAACGGCAAGACGACCACGACCTACCTGATTGAAGCGATTCTGGCCGCTGCAGGACAACCGGCAGCGGTACTCGGAACGATCAGTTACCGCTTCGGCGCAACAGCCATTCAGGCCTCGCACACCACGCCGGAATCAACTGAGTTGCAGAGTGCGTTTCGAAAACTGGCGGAAGCCGGAGCACAGTCATTTGTTATGGAGGTATCATCACACGCACTTGAGCAGCGGCGTGTTGATGGCTGCCATTTCGACGTCGGCATCTTCAGCAACCTGACCCGGGACCATCTGGATTACCATGGTACGATGGAAAGCTATCTGGAAGCCAAATCCCGATTTTTCAGCGAGCTGCTCCGGCCAACGCAGGAAAAACCCAGGCGACGGGCGGCAGTAAACATGGATGACCCTTACGGTGAGGAGATCGCCAGGCGCAGCGCCTGTCCGGTGATCACCTTCGGGATCAAGGGTAACTGCGATGTACGCCCGACGGCCGTGACGTCATCAGTCAACGGCATCCGCGCAACCATGAAGACACCGGCAGGAGAATTTGAATTCGCTTCGCGCCTTCTTGGGCGATTTAACCTCTCGAATATTCTGGCCGCGACTGCAGCCGGCGTCGCCCTCGAACTGCCGCTTCCGGCAATCAGGTACGGCATTGAAAATCACACTACCGTCCCGGGGCGCATGGAACGCGTAGAAAACAGCCGAGACGTCACCTGCCTTGTTGATTACGCTCATACCGGAGATGCTCTGGAGAATGTCCTTGCCACGCTGAAGGAAATAGCGACCGGAAGGATCATCACGCTTTTCGGATGCGGCGGAGACCGCGACAACGGCAAGCGCCCTATCATGGGCAGGATCGCCGCAACCATGAGCGACCTGGCGATCGCCACCTCCGACAATCCCCGCACCGAAGATCCGTCTGCCATCCTGAAGCAGGTCAAGGCCGGCATGACTCCGCTGGGACTCCGCGAATACCGCCTTGAAGAACTTGCCGGCGGCTTTACGGAAAGAGGTTTCACTGTTGTAGAGAATCGCCATGAGGCGATACGGCTGGCTATCCGACTAGCCCTTCCGGGCGACATTGTCCTGTTGGCCGGCAAGGGGCATGAGGACTATCAGATTGTTGGAACCGTCAGACAGCATTTTGATGACCGGGAAGAAGCAGCTGCCGCTTTTGCAGGGGAATGCAAATAATGTTCACCATCAATGAAATAGCCACCTCAACAGGAGGCCGGATTATCGGTCCGGCCGAGGGAGAGGTAACTGCCGTATCAACGGATTCCCGGAGTGTTGCCCCGGGGCAGCTTTTTGTGCCGTTGCACGGAGAGCGTTTTGATGGACATACCTTCATAATGGAGCTGGCCAGGAAGGGTGTTTCCGTGGTGCTGGCCGAGGAACAGTGGCTGAAGCGGCACCCCATACCGGATTCCCTCTCCTGTATAGCCGTCAAAAACACTCTTCACGCCCTGGGCGACCTGGCAGCCAGCTGGCGGCACCGGTTCGAAATCCCGATTATCGGTGTAACCGGCAGCAATGGGAAAACAACCGTCAAAGAGATGCTGGGATCGATCCTGGAACTGACCGGGCCGGGGCTCAAAACCTCCGGCAACCTCAACAACCTGATCGGGCTGCCGCAGATGCTGTTCCTGCTCCGTCCGGAACACCGCTGGGCCGTACTGGAAATGGGGATGAGCGAGCCCGGTGAGATTGACCGCCTGGCGACCATTGCCGCCCCCCGGGTCGGAATCGTACTTAATGCGCTGCCGGCGCACCTGCAGAGCATGGGAACAGTTGAGGCGGTAGCCGCGGCCAAGGGTGAATTACTTCATCGTATCAGTGATGGTGGCCTGGCGGTAGTCAACGCTGATGACCCTCGTGTCGCCTCGCTTTCCCAGAATGCATCAGCCCGCCGAATCAGTTTCGGCATCGATCGGGGTGAAGTGCGCGCCCGGGAGATCGAGACGTTGGGGCTGGAAGGACAGCGCTTCCGGCTCGTTACGCCGCGAGGTGAAGCCACCGTCCACCTGAAAGCCTGCGGCCGCCATAATATCTATAACGCTCTCGCTGCAGCCGCCGCACTTCTGGAGAAGACCGGATTGACAACCATAGTCGCCGGGCTGGAGGCATTTACTCCTTATCAGGGAAGGTTCCGGATCGAACGGCTGGGCGGCATCACCCTCATCGACGACAGTTACAACGCCAACCCCGCCTCAACAAAGGCCGCCCTGGAAACACTCAATCAGATCACCTCCGCAGGGCATCGCATCGCCGTGCTTGGTGACATGATGGAACTCGGCGAACATGAGGCAGAAGCGCATCAGGGCATCGGTGCCATTGCCGGACGTAATAGTGATCGCCTCTACCTGACTGGCGAACTGATGATAAAATACGCCACTGAGGGGGCCCGACTGGCCGATATGCCCGCAGAGTCTGTGGTCTGCTGTACGAGCCATGCGGAGATAGCCGCTCTGCTCCACCAGACGGCAGTTGAAGGTGACGTAATTCTGATTAAAGGTTCACGCGGCATGAAGATGGAAAAAGTGGCTGCCGAACTGAAGAACCTGATACAGCACGCCAAAGGGGAATAACCCATGCTCTACCACCTTTTTTATCCGCTCGCAACGGACATAAAACTTTTCAACATTTTCAGGTACCTGACATTCCGCACTATCTACGCCATGATCACGGCGCTGGTGGTCTGCTTTATTCTGGGCCCCTGGGTCATCCGCAAGCTGGAATCCCTGCAGGCCCGCCAGGTGATCCGTACCGACGGCCCGGAATCGCACCTGCAAAAGCAGGGTACCCCAACGATGGGCGGGGTGATAATCCTGGCCGCAATCGTTATCCCGACCCTGCTCTGGGCCGATCTCACCAATCAGTACATCTGGATCACACTTTTCATTACAATCGGATACGGCATTATCGGCTTCGTGGACGACTACAAGAAGGTGGTCGAGAAAAATACGAAGGGACTGTCCGCCCGCCAGAAGATGTTCTGGCAGGTTCTGCTGGCAGGATCAGCAGCCGTTTTTCTTTTCTTCAAGCCCGGGTTCAGTGAACAGCTCTATTTCCCGTTATTCAAAAACTTTCACCCCGACCTCTGGATCTGGTTCATCCCGTTTGCCACCCTGGTGATTGTAGGAGCCAGCAACGCCGTCAACCTGACCGACGGGCTTGACGGGCTCGCCATCGGACCGGTGGCGATCAATGCCGCAACCTACATGCTGTTCTCATATATCGCCGGTCACGCCACTCTGTCGGCATACCTGCAGATTCCGCGTGTGGTAGGCGCCGGTGAATTGGCCGTATTATGCGGTGCCATGGTTGGAGCCGGCCTCGGTTTTCTCTGGTACAACTCGTATCCGGCCGAGGTCTTTATGGGAGATGTCGGTTCACTCTCACTGGGGGGGACGCTCGGAACGATTGCTGTGCTGACCAAACAGGAAATCCTGCTGGTGATTGTCGGTGGCGTCTTTGTAGTTGAAGCGCTCTCGGTAATCTTCCAGGTCGGTTCATACAAATACCGCGGCAAGCGGATCTTCCGCATGGCTCCGATTCACCACCATTTCGAACTGAAGGGCGTTGCCGAGCCGAAGATCATCGTCCGTTTCTGGATTATCACCATCATCCTGGCACTGATTGCGATTTCTACACTGAAAATGAGGTAGTATGCAGCTTAAAGACAAAAAAGTCCTTGTCGTCGGTCTTGCAAAAACCGGGGTGGCCTGCGCCCGCTTCCTGGCCTCGAAGGGGGCACTGGTAACCGTCACCGACATGCGGAATGAAGCGGCACTTGGGGTCCAGTTAGCCGAGCTGGCAGGACGGGGTATTACCCGCGAACTGGAACGGCATGACGAAGCGACCTTCCTGGCCAGTGACCTGATCGTGGTATCTCCCGGCGTGCCGATGGATCTGCCGCAACTGGTTGCGGCACAGCGAACAGGAGTGGAGATCATCAGCGAGATCGAACTTGCCGCGCGTTTTATTGACGTGCCGCTGGCGGCAATCACCGGCACCAACGGCAAAACCACTACAACCACGATTCTTGGAGCGATCTTCAAACATAACGGCTATAACACATTTGTAGGTGGCAACATCGGCAACCCACTGATTGAGCTGGCAGAGTCCCGCCAGGTACTTGATCAGGTGGTTGCCGAGGTCAGCTCATTCCAGCTGGAGTGGATCACCACGTTCCGCCCGACTGTGGCGGCGCTTTTAAACCTGAGCGAGGACCATCTCGATCGCTACCCGAATTATCAGGCGTACATCGATGCCAAGTTGCGCATTTTCGAGAATCAGACCAAGGACGATTTTGCCGTCGTCAACCGGGATGACCCGCTCGTGTGGCAGCATGCCCAAAGCCTCAAGGCCTCTCTGTTCCCTTTCAGCCGGAGGATGGAACTTGCAGAGGGTATTTTCTACAAAGATGGCGTCATCACCTACCGTCATGACGGCCATGAGGAGTGCTTCCCGACCGCCGCGATCAGACTTCAGGGGGTCCACAATCTGGAAAACATCATGGCCGCAACGGCGTGTGCCCTGCTGCTCGGGTGCCGTCCTGACGAGACCTTTGAGACTGTTCTGACCTTTGAGGCGCTGCACCACCGCATGGAATTCGTGCGCGAAGTAAACGGCGTCAGCTACTATGAGGATAGCAAAGCAACCAATGTCGGGAGTGTCGAGAAGGCACTGGAAAGCTTTACGGACATCACGCTGATAGCCGGCGGCAAGGACAAGGGTGGTGCTTACGCACCGCTGGCACCGCTTATCCGGGAGCGCGTGCGCCATCTGGTACTGATCGGAGAAGCGGCCGGACGGATGGAGCAGGAGTTGGGAATGTTGACCGACACCCGCCGGGCGGATACTCTGGAAGATGCGGTGCGTGTTTCTGCAGAAATAACAGCTGCGGGAGGCACAGTTCTCATGTCGCCCGCCTGTTCAAGCTTCGACATGTTCCGTGATTATGAAGAGCGGGCCCAACGGTTTATTGCGGCAGTAAAAGCGCTGTAGGGAAAACAGATATGTTCAAAAAGCTTGAAGAATACGATCTTGTGATCATGCTGATGGCAATTGCCCTGACCTGTTTCGGGGTGGTGATGGTCTATTCCGCCTCCTCTATCATGGCCGCAAAACGTTTTCACGACGGTTTCTTCTTCCTCAAGCGCCAGGGGATCTTCGCGCTGATCGGCTTCGCGCTGATGCTGGTGACAATGCAGGTGAATTACCATTTCTGGCGCAAGTTGGCCGTACCGATCCTGCTGGGATGTATCGTGCTGCTCGTGCTGGTACTGATTCCCGGAATTGGCGGCAGCGCCGGTGGGGCTTCACGATGGATCCGGCTCCCGGGCTTTAATCTTCAGCCATCAGAGATCGCCAAGATCGCTCTGATCATGTACATGGCCTATTCACTGGACAGAAAGCAGGATAAGATCAAACAGCTCGGGCCCGGTTTTGTTTCCTACATGCTGATTCTGCTCGTGATGCTGGGACTGTTGCTCAAACAGCCGGATATGGGCTCGGCCCTGACCCTGGCGGCTGTCGCCGTCATCATGCTCTTTGGCGCCGGGACACGACTTGTCTACATAATTTCGATATTTCTGATGTCCATGCCGTTTGTCTATTTTCTTATAATGAATGTCGCATACCGCAAAAGGCGCATTCTGGCTTTTCTTGACCCGTGGCAGGACCCCCAGAACAGCGGCTTTCAGATTATCCAGTCCTGGCTGGCCTTCGGGACTGGCGGCCTCTTCGGGCAGGGACTGGGAGAAGGCAAACAGAAACTTTTTTATCTGCCCGAGGCACACACGGACTTCATCCTCTCGGTAGTTGGCGAAGAGCTCGGGTTCCTGGGCGTAATAGTAATAATCGGCATGTTCTTCCTGCTTGTGCAGCGGGCAATGCGTATCGCTGTTGCCGCTCCGGACACATTCGGAAGATTTCTCGCCTTCGGTATCGCGGTACTGTTCGGAATTGAGGCTTCGGTGAATATGGGAGTCGTAACCGGGTTGCTCCCAACCAAGGGACTGGCCCTCCCCTTTATCAGCTACGGCGGCAGTTCACTGCTGATTACCCTGTTTGCAGTCGGCATCCTGCTCAACATATCATCGGGACTGAAGATCTCTTCGATCAGCCTCAAGGAGGAAAAATGAAACTGATCATCGCCGGGGGCGGCACCGGCGGCCATCTTTTTCCCGGCATCGCCGTTGCAGAAGAGTTCCTGTCACGTGATCCATCAAACAAGGTACTTTTCGTCGGAACCGAACGCGGCATTGAGGCACGCGCCGTGCCGGCGGCCGGCTACCAACTGGAACTGATTGCTGCAGCCGGGATCCGCGGCAAAGGAATTTTCAGCCAGATCAGAGGTACAGCCATGATGACGTATGGTTATGCCCTGTCACGTAAAATACTGAAGAGCTTCCGCCCGGACATGGTTCTTGGCGTAGGCGGATACGCCTCGCTACCGATGGTTCTGGCGGCCCGCGGCATGAATATCCCGCGTTTCATCCATGAGCAGAATGCCATTCCCGGCCTGACAAATCGTCTCCTGGCACGGTTCGCCAGCAAGGTTTTCATAACACTGGAAGAATCGGCCCGTTATTTTCCTGCTTCTTCAACAATGCTCACGGGCAATCCGCTCAGACGGCAGATCCTGAATTCGGTAGAAAAGGCGAATCAGACCCCAGTTACGCCTTTAGCAGAGGGGAAATTTCATCTGCTCGTTTTCGGCGGCAGTCAGGGGGCCCACGCAATAAACGCCGCCATGATCGACGCCCTCCCGCTGTTAAAGGCTTCTCCGGTCAGATTGTCAATCACACATCAGACCGGTGAAAAAGAGTGCACCGAAGTCAGGGCAGCGTATCAATCGGCAGGGATCGAGGCAGTTGTCACCCCGTTCATTGACGACATGGCAACGGAATACGCGAAGGCAGACCTGATAATCTGCCGTGCCGGTGCCACAACGATCGCGGAGGTGACTGCCTGCGGCAAGGCCTGCCTGTTTATCCCCTTCCCGTATGCAGTGGACGACCACCAGCGGCGCAACGCCGAAGCGCTTCTGAAAAAGGATGCCTGCTTTATGATGCTGGAACGGGAGCTTAACGGGAAAACGCTGTCGGACTCCATTTGCACACTGGCAGGAGACCCCGATCTGGTACTGCGCACCGGAGAGCTGGCCTTCATCCTGGCCAAGCTGGATGCAGCCAGGATCATTGTCGATGAGATGATGTATATAAACCAGCGTTGATATGCAGTATAGTCCGTCAACCACATTACAACCGGAGAAAGTGCACTCATGTACGGAAAAATAGACAAGATTCACTTCGTAGGCATCGGCGGTATCGGCATGAGCGGCATTGCCGAGGTCCTCATCACCCTGGGCTACAAGATTTCCGGTTCCGATCTGCGTGGTTCTGAAATAACCGAGCGCCTGGCGGGACTGGGAGCCGAAATAGCCATTGGTCACAGTGCAGAAAACCTGAAGGATGTCGATGTGGTCGTTATCTCTTCTGCCGTGCATGACGACAACCCGGAGGTGATAGAGGCGAAGCGGCTCCACGTGCCGGTTATTCCCCGTGCGGAGATGCTGGCCGAACTGATGCGGATGAAATACGGCATCGCCATCGCCGGGACACACGGTAAAACCACGACCACCTCCATGGCTGCAGCCATCCTTGGACATGCGGGCATCGATCCGACGATCGTGATCGGCGGCAAACTGAATGCCATCGGCACCAACGCCCAGATCGGTCAGGGTAAATTCCTGCTGGCAGAGGCTGACGAATCGGACGGCTCATTCCTGCTGCTTTCTCCGACAATCGCAGTTGTTACCAATATTGATGCCGATCATCTCGACCACTATTCCGGCATTGAAGAGATCAAGGATACTTTTGTCGAATTTATCAACAAGGTGCCGTTTTACGGCATGGCTGTGCTCTGCCTGGATGACAAAAATATCCGCGGAATACTGCCGCGTGTCAAAAAACGTTACATGACCTATGGTCTCTCGGCGCAGGCTGATATACGTGCCACCCATATCAGGCACGACGGCTTTACTACTTCTTTTATCGCCCATTTCAAAGGATACCGGCTGGGTGAAATCACATTTCCGATGCCGGGGCCGCACAATGTTCTGAACGCCATGGCGTGCATCGCCGTGGCTCTTGAGCTGGATGTGCCGTTCAAGGCTATTCAGGAAGGGTTTGCCGGGTTCAGCGGTGTCGGACGGCGCTTCACCGTCAAGGGGGAACCGAACGGGATCATGGTGGTAGACGATTATGGGCATCATCCTGCCGAGATCAGAGCAACCCTGGCAGCAGCCAGGCAGGGATGGCCGGAACGCCGCATCGTGGCAGCCTTCCAGCCGCACCGCTACACGCGCACCCATGAGCAATTCGACGAGTTTATCAGCGCTTTCTATGATGCCGACGTGCTTATCCTGACCGATGTTTACGCCGCCGGCGAACAGCCTATCGAAGGCGCGACAGCAGAACGGCTTTCTCATGAGATCAGCCGTCATGGACAGAAAGATGTGACCTATATCCCGGAGCGGGAACTGATCCCGGAGCATCTGGCCGGAATCTGCCGGGAGGGGGACATAGTCATCACCCTCGGGGCAGGAAATATCTGGCAGCAGGGGGAAGCACTGGTCCGCCTGCTGGAGGAAAGAAGCTGAATCCCTCTACGCCGGAAATACGGGGACAGCTGCTGTGCAGCGAACCGATGAGCCTCCACACATCACTTAAGACGGGGGGGCCTGCCGATTTTTACGCGATTCCTGCAGACACAGAGGACCTCCGCGTTCTGCTGTTATGGCTGGGTGAACGGGACATCCCGTGGATGCCGATCGGCAGGGGTTATAATCTGCTGGTACGTGACCGGGGGATCCGTGGAGCGGTCATCTCACTGGAACGGTTCAACCGGATAAGCACAATCGAAGGGACACTTATTAAGGCGGAGGCCGGGGCCGAAAATCTGGCGGTGGTCCGGTTTGCCCAGAAGATGGGACTGGGAGGTATGGGATTTATGTCCGGTATCCCCGGTACAATCGGAGGCGCGATAAAGATGAACGCCGGTGCATATGGCGAGGGGATACTGGAGCGGACCGACCATCTCACCCTGCTGCGTGGTGGCAGTGTCCATGATTTTCGCATGGAGGAGCTCGACTACGGCTACCGCCACCTGAGACTGGAGGACGGAGATATAGTGCTGGCGGCCGCATTCAAGCTGGATGAGCGGGATCCGCTGCACACCGAGGAAGAGATCCGCAGGGATCTGGAACTGCGCCGTGTGAAACATAATGTCGGCTTCCCCAGCGCAGGCTCTTTCTTCAAAAACCCTGGTGGTCATGCTGCTTGGAGGTTGATAGACGCAGCCGGCATGCGCGGCGCACACGTCGGCGGTGCGCAGGTTTCAGAGGTGCACAGCAACTTTCTGGTTAACACCGGATCTGCTACCACGCAGGATTTTATTGATCTGGCGGCAATTGTAAGAAATGCAGTTTTCTCTGCATCCGGCGTGATACTTGAAGAAGAAGTGCGTATAGTTGGCGAAATTTAGTTTTTTAGTTCGGGTACTCAAAGAAAGGTTTCCGGCATGATGAGATCAAAGAAGATCGGGGTTCTGTACGGCGGTCTTTCAGCCGAGCGGAATGTTTCTCTAAAGAGCGGTGCTGCCGTCCACCAGGCGCTTGTTGCACAGGGGTACAACGCTGTCGCAATAGATGTCGGGCGTGACCTGGCTGATGTCCTGAAGCGTGAAGGTATTGAAGCCGCTTTTATCGCACTTCACGGGCGCTACGGTGAAGATGGCTGCGTCCAGGGTCTGCTGGAACTGCTGCAGATCCCCTACACCGGATCAGGCGTTCTGGCAAGCGCCCTGGCAATGCACAAGCTCTACAGCAAACAGGCTTTTGCCGCCAGCGGCATACTGACAGCGCCCTTCCGCTGCTACCGGCGCGAGGAAGCGGTGACGCTGGCTGATCTGCCATTTAAATTGCCGCTGGTCGTAAAGCCGGTGCAGGAAGGCTCTTCGGTCGGCGTTTCGATCGTGAAGGATGAAGCCGATCTGGCAAAGGCACTTGAGTTGGCTTTTTGTCATGATGACGAGATCCTTGTGGAACAGTTCATCAAGGGACAGGAGGTACAGGTAGGGATCATTGAAGACCGTGCGGTCGGTGCCATCGAAATAGTACCCAAAAATGAGTTCTACGACTTCGAGGCCAAATATACCGACGGAATGGCGGAGCATATCTTCCCGGCCCGGCTCGAAGAAACGCTGTATAGAAAAGCACAGAAGATCGGACTGGCGGCCCACCGCGCCCTCGGATGCAAAGGATACAGCCGGGTGGATCTTCTCGTTACATCTGCCGGCGACTGTTATGTACTGGAGGTCAACACCCTGCCGGGGATGACAGCCCTCTCGCTCCTGCCTGAGATAGCAGCAAAAGGCGCGGGGATGTCGTTTGAAGTCCTTGTTTCACGCATTATCGAATCAGCAGCACTCTCCATAAAGGTAGGCTGACGATGCGTGACTACGCAAATTCATCATACCAGCGCAGAAAAGTGGCACCAAACAAAGTAAAGGTTCAGCGTAAGCCAGTTGACCTCAAGAAGTACCTGCGCCTGTTTAAAACGCTTGCCATCGGACTGGCTGCAGTGGCGCTGGCCGTCGGCGTCCCGTACGGTTGTTACCGGGCCCTCTCTGCTGTTACCCTTTTCTCCCTGAAATCGATTGAAGTATCAAATACAAAACATCTGACCCGGGATGAGATACTTGGACTGGCAGGTCTGGAGCCGGGTAAGGGTCTGCTCGGCATGGACCTGAAAGACATGGGTGAACATATACTGCAAAACCCATGGGTAGAAACAGTTCGCATCAATAGATATTTCCCCGACGCGATTTCGATAGTCGTTACTGAACGTGAACCGGTAGCGATCGTCAACATGGGATTCATTTACTATCTTGACAAGCGGGGGAACGTCTTCAAGGTTCTTAACCAAGGGGACAGACTTGACTTTCCTGTCGTCACGGGTTTCAGTGAGGAAGGGCTGGAAAGAGACCCGAAAGGAACCAGAGAGGCCCTTGCAGCCACCTGTGATCTCCTCGGTTTATTACGTGAGAAGGGGTCGTTTATCCTTGCAGATGTATCGGAGATTCATTACGATGAGGGGTACGGTTTTACTCTGTTTACCGCTTCCGGGGCACTTCCGGTCAAGGTCGGATTAGGCGATTTTACCGCTAAAATCGAGCGCTTCGCCCGCATCTATCGGAACCTGATGGTTCAGCTGCCATCAATCCATTATATCGACCTCGATTACAACGACAAAATCATCGTTAAAAAGAGCTAGTTCTTACTTTATTTACATATACTTTATTCAGCAGGGAGGAGCGGTATGTCAACTACAAAACGGGATAACCTGATCGTCGGCCTCGACATCGGCACCACCAAGATTTGCGCCATCGTCGGCAATGTCACGGAAGAAGGTATCGATGTCGTCGGCATTGGGACCAGCCCTTCCAGCGGCCTGCGCAAGGGCGTTGTCATCAATATTGAAAGCACTGTGGGTGCCATTCGCAAAGCAATTGAGGAAGCTGAATTGATGGCCGGCTGCGAGATCAAGTCGGTCTATGCCGGCATAGCCGGCGGGCATATCAAAGGGCTGAACTCCAACGGAGTTATCGCGATCAAGAATCGTGAGGTTTCCCAGGAAGATGTGCGCCGGGTCATCGATGCCGCCAAAGCGATCAATATCCCGATGGATCGCGAAGTACTGCATATCCTGCCGCAGGAATTTATTATTGATGAACAGGACGGCATCCGCGAGCCGCTCGGTATGAGCGGCGTCAGACTGGAAGGCAAGGTGCATATTGTAACCGGCGCCGTTGCCAGTGCCCAGAACATCGTTAAATCGTGTAACCGGGCCGGACTGGATGTTGCCGATATCGTGCTGGAGCAGTTGGCGTCATCACACGCGGTACTTTCCGAAGATGAAAAAGAGCTTGGCGTATGCATGGTGGATATCGGTGGCGGCACAACAGACATTGCGATTTTTGCTGATGGGGCGATCAAATATACATCTGTTATCTCGCTTGGTGGCAATCAGCTAACGAACGACATTGCCGTGGGGCTGCGCACTCCGTTTGCAGAAGCCGAAAAGATCAAACAGAAATACGGCTGCTGCCTTGCCGCACTGGTTGGCAAAGAAGACAAAATTGAGGTGCCGAGCGTCGGTGGCCGCAAACCGCGTGAACTTTCACGCAACGTATTATGCGAAATCCTTGGCCCACGCATGGAAGAAATCTTCTCACTGGTCAACCGGGAGATCATTAAATCCGGGCTGGAAGATTCAATAGCATCGGGTATCGTCATCACCGGCGGTTCAAGCATCCTGGAGGGGATACCTGAACTGGCTGAGCAGATTTTCAACCTGCCGGTACGCCGCGGACTTCCGCAGAACATCGGCGGACTGACCGATGTCGTAAAATCTCCGGTATATGCAACTGGCGTCGGCCTTGTTGTTTACGGGAGCCGCAACTCCGGTTCCCGAGAGTTCCCGACCGGCAAGCCGGAGGCAAACCTGTTCGGATCTGTTTTCGGACGGATGAAAAACTGGTTCAGCGAATTTTTCTAGCCCATGATTCATCACTCTATGCAGATTCCTGCCGTTTAATCACGGTTGGTAAACGGGCTGTTCATCAACAGATGAGCTGCGTGCCGTCCATAGTGACAGCGCACAGCCATCTAACACACTGTTTTTAAAGCACCTTTTCTAACAGAAAATTATATTATTTTTTCTTTTGATTCTTGGCCTAATTGAGGTTACATTTCTAGCATTAATTATTGAATTCAAGTCATAAATATAGAGGAGGGACGCATGTTTGAATTTGACGAGACGATTGAACAGAGCGCTGTAATCAAAGTAATCGGAGTAGGCGGCGGCGGCGGAAATGCCGTCAATACAATGATATCCAGCACCATAAGCAAAGTGGATTTTATTGTTGCCAATACCGATGCCCAGGCCCTCCGCACATCTAAAGCGCCGGTCAAGCTACAGCTGGGCCGGGAACTTACCAAAGGCCTCGGCGCCGGTTCAAAACCGGAAGTTGGAACGGCTGCGGCTCTTGAAAACAAGGAGCAGCTGACTGAAGCCATCAAAGGCGCTGATCTGGTTTTCATCGCTGCCGGCATGGGCGGAGGCACCGGTACCGGTGCAGCTCCTGTTGTCGCCGAAGCCGCGCGTGAAACAGGCGTTCTGACCGTCGGGGTCGTGACCAAACCGTTCACCTATGAAGGCAAGGCCCGCTCAATCCTCGCGGACCAGGGTATTGCAGAGCTGAAGAAGCATGTGGACTCACTGATCATTATCCCCAACGATCGCCTCA
>JAQUCU010000190.1 GCA_028686055.1 Desulfuromonadaceae bacterium | reverse complement strand
GGCACGCGGCGTATCTGAATACATGGTAATGAAGGCTGTTGCACAAGCGACCGAAGGGCGCCAGTTGGGATTTTTGGGGGCGCCGCGAGTGAATGTACTTGCATTGAACCTGGCATTGGATACACTGGTCAGATGATTTCAAACGGCGACGACATACGCCCTTCTCCCGAGGCGATGCTGAAACTGGCCCAGGCCGAAGAGGTTACGGCCGAACTGGGGAAGTTGAAGATTTTCCTCGGGTATGCGGCCGGAGTCGGTAAAACCTATGCGATGCTGGAGGAAGCACGGCAGCGCCAGAAAGACGGGCGCGACGTGGTGGCCGGCTACGTCGAATCCCATGGCCGCGCCGAGACCGATGTCTTGCTGGAGGGGCTGGAGGTTCTGCCGCGCAAGGAAGTTCACTACCAGGGAGTCGCACTCCCGGAGATGGACCTCGATGCCGTTCTGATCCGCAGGCCACAGATCGCGCTGGTGGATGAACTGGCCCACAGCAACGCCTTTGGGTCGCGGCACGAGAAACGCTGGCAGGATGTCGAGGAGATTCTGGCAGCCGGGATCGATGTCTACACCACCGTCAATATCCAGCACTTCGAAAGCCTGAATGATGTGGTGGCCCAGATCACCGGCATCATCGTGCGTGAAACCGTGCCGGATCGCCTGATGGATCTCGCCTTCGAAATCAAGCTGATCGACATATCACCTGAAGACCTGCTGCAGAGACTGCATGAGGGCAAAGTCTACATTCCTGATCAGGCGGCGAAGGCGATCGAGAAGTTTTTTCGTCCCGGTAACCTGATGGCCTTGCGGGAGATTTCCTTGCGCCGCACCGCCGCCCGGGTGGACAACCAGATGCGGGCCTACATGGAGACGCAGTCCATAGGCGGGCCGTGGCCGACGGCGGAACGGCTGCTGGTCTGCGTCAGCGGCAGCCCCTACAGTGAAAAACTGATTCGCGCCACCTGTCGCCTTGCTGGAGAGTTAAAGGCACAGTGGTTTACGGTCTACATTGAAACCCCCGGCGGTGGCCGGTATGTCAGGGAAAACCGGGAACACATCTGGCGCGACCTGCGCCTGGCCGAGGGGCTGGGAGCCCAGGTAGCGACCGTTACCGCCACCAATGTTACCGACGCGGTCATGGAGTACACCGCGCGTCACAACATTACCAAAATCGTGGTGGGTAAACCGAACAAGCCCCGCTGGCGGGAAATCCTTCATACCCCTGTCGTCGATCATATTATCCGCCGGAGTGGGGCCGTCGATGTTGTGGTTGTCAGTTTCGATCAGGAGGATTCTGCTAAAACGACTGCCGTGCCACGGCACCGTCATTCGTTTGAACTGCGCGGCTACGCAGCCAGTTTGGCCCTCATCGCTGCTGCTACGGTACTATGCGAACTGTTGCGCCCCTTTCTGGAACCGACCAATATGGTCATGTTCTACCTGTTATCCGTGGTTGTCGCCTCGGTTCGACTCGGCCGCAAACCGGCCATAGCCACTGCCTTCCTCGGCGTGTTGGCCTTCGATTTTTTCTTTGTGCCTCCCCGGATGACGTTTGTCGTCACTGACACCCAGTATCTGCTTACTTTTATAGGATTGTTCGTGGTGGGAATTGTGATCAGTACCCTTGTGGCCAGATCCAAGGAGAGGGCCGAGGTGATGCGGGCTCGCGAGGTGCAGACAGCCAGTCTCTACTACCTGAGCCGGGACCTGGCCGCTTCCGCCGATATCACCGCAGTCCTGAAAGCGGTGGTTACGAACGTGGAAGAGGCCTTGAGTGCCCGTGTGGTGATCCTCCTGCCGGAAGGGGAACGACTCGACATCATGGCCGCCAGCGAAGGACTTACCCTGGGAGTCAAGGAGCAGGCGGTGGCTGACTGGGCCTTCCGCAACAATCACCCTGCCGGGCGTGCCACGGATACGCTTGTGTCTGCCGATCTGATTTATCTTCCCCTGCAGACTCCGGCCAGTGCTCTGGGTGTCATGGGGGTCAAGCTGGATGGCGAGTATGCCTATCGCTTGCAGGAAAACCGCCGTCTGCTGGATGCCTTTGCCACCCAGGCCGCAATGGCCATGGAACGGATCCAGTTTTCGCACCAGGCGGAGCAGGCGCAGATTCTGCAAGCGAGGGAAAACCTGGAAAGAGCGTTGCTCAACTCCATCTCCCATGACCTGCGCTCTCCCCTGTCTACGGTCACCGGAGTCCTTACCAGCCTGAAGGAGGAAGGGGCCCATTTAGGTGACCGTGCGCGTCAAGAGCTCCTGGAGACCGCCTGCAGCGAGGCCGCGCGTCTGAATCGTTTCGTCGGCAATCTGCTGGATATGACTCGTATCGAGGCAGGGGTTGTCAAGCTCAACCTTGAGCCATGCGATGTTCAGGAACTGGTTGGATGTGCCCTGGCCGTTCTGGAAACACGCAGCGATACCCGGAAAGTATCGTTTAAAATGGCGCCGGTTATGCCGCTGATACCGATGGACCTGGTGTTGATGACCCAGGTGCTGGTCAACCTGCTGGAAAACAGTCTGAAATATTCGCCGCCGGGTAGTCCAATCGAGATAATTGCCGCCACGGAAGCATCATGGCTCCTGCTTGAAGTAGCCGACCGGGGTCCCGGCGTACCGGAACATGACCTGAAGCGGGTCTTCGACAAATTCTACCGCATTCCGGTCCCCGAGGGGGCGGGAGGGACCGGACTGGGGCTGTCGATCTGCAAGGGGATTGTCGAAGCCCATGGCGGAAGCATTTCGGCAGGAAACCGTGTTGGTGGAGGACTGAGCACCGTGATACGCCTGCCGTTACCGAAAACCGGAGAACAACACTATGACAGCTGAACGAACTGCCGAAAATCTTCCGCGCATCCTGGTTATCGATGATGAACTGGCGATCAGGCGTTTTCTCCATACAGTATTGTCCAGCGAGGAATTCTTTCTGCATGAGGCTGAAAACGGCCATGCCGGCCTGGCTGCCGCTGCCGCGTTCCGACCGGACGTGATTTTACTCGACCTGGGGTTGCCGGACCTGGACGGTATCGAGGTAATCAGGCGGATTCGCGAATGGTCTCAGGTGCCGATAATCATCCTTTCGGTGCGTGACCGCGAAGATGACAAGGTCGGTGCTCTCGATGCCGGTGCGGATGATTACCTGAGCAAGCCGTTTGGTGTCGGGGAATTGCTGGCCCGCATCCGGGCTGCGTTGCGCCGCTCGCTCCAGGAGATCCCCGAGCCGGTGTTCACCAGTAAAGACCTGGAGGTGGATTTAGGCAGCAGGAGGGTGACGGTCGATGGTGTCGACCTCTCGCTGACACCGACCGAATACGACATCCTGCGTCTCCTGGTCTCCCACGCCGGAAAAGTCATGACTCACAGCCAGATACTGAAACAGGTATGGGGCATCACATATCTGGAGCAGCCTCATGTCCTCCGGGTCAATATCAGTAATTTGCGCCGCAAGCTCGAGGCCGATCCCTCCCGTCCGCAGCATATCATCACCGAACCGGGGGTCGGCTACCGGCTGCGGTAACGGTTCCTGCCCATCGACATGCAGAACGTCGTGTTGTCTTGAGGAGTGGACGTTTGGTACGCAGCACGCGGGCCAAGTGACTAATAATTAGGCACCGATCCCGCCCGAGAGGGCGCCACGCATCCGGCGGTGCCAATTAAACTTCAATTATTTCAGTTTGATAGAGATTGGCACGCCCTGTGCTAATCCGTTAGGTAAGGCTGATACTCACCGTCACGGCGAACAGGTCACACGAATACTGGCAACGGCGCCATTTCCCGATCGGGGAATAGCGCCGTTTTTTGTTGCCGGTATCAGCCATAAGTCAGAACAGGGGGTTTGTATGAAAATAGCATTTACAACATCAACCGGTGAAATCATCGATCAGCACTTCGGTCAGTGCCAGAACTTCCACATCTGGGAGGTCGGGCCGGATGAAGCCGTTTTTCTGGAGGCGGTCAGTGTTGGAGAACAGGGCGGCGATGAAGAGGATCGCATCTCCGCCAGGGCGCAGCTCCTTTCCGATTGCGCCATCGTCTACACGATGCAGATCGGCGGACCGGCGGCAGCCAAGCTGGTGGCTCAAAAGATTCATCCGATGAAAACCAACAGTGAGGCCAACCTGAAAGAGACTGTAGAGCGCTTTCAGGAGGTATTGCGCGGCAACCCGCCACCCTGGCTCAGGAAGGCTATGAACGGTAAGAGTGATAATTCAAATTATGAATTGTGAATTTTATAACTGCTGCATTCAAAATCCATAATTCAAAATAGACGATACCAAAGGAGACAGAAGATGGCTTACATTACTGGATTAACGCGTGATAAAAAAGAATGGACTCCGCAGTTTGTTACTTCCATCGACAAGGAAACCTGCATTGGGTGCGGGCGCTGCTACAAGGTTTGCGCTCATGATGTACTGACGTTCGAGGAGCTTGATGAGGATGATTCCGCCAAGATGTTCATGAAGGTGGAAAACCCGGGGAACTGCATCGGCTGCCAGGCCTGTGAGCGAACCTGCTCGAAGAAGTGCTTCAGTTTTGAGCCGGTCATGCTGTAGGTATTGAATTACCGGGCATGTGTCACGACTTTCCGGACGGGACAATGCCGGAGGTTTTTCGCAGAGGAGGTGTCGTATGCTGATCGCAGTCGCATCAAAGGATGGCAAAGATATTAATCAGCACTTCGGTCATGCCGAGCGTTTTCTGATCTACAGCGTTGAAAACGGCGATGCCACGCTGGTTGAAGAGCGAACAGTTGAACGTTATTGCAGTTTTGACCCGGACCACCCCCTGCGGGGAAATCTTCTCAGGAGCACTGCTGAGACACTTGCCGGTTGCCGGGCAGTCGTTACCGCCCAGATGGGCGAACACCCGAAAAGTGAGCTGGAAAAGTTCGGTGTTGAACCGTTTGTAACCAGCGGCTTGATCAAACCCACCCTGGTGGAACTGGCAAAAATACTTTAACCATCATACCAGTCTGAATTCACAACGAGGTGATGACCTGTCATGCTTAACGGCTCCTTTAA
>JAQUCU010000189.1 GCA_028686055.1 Desulfuromonadaceae bacterium | reverse complement strand
GTTGATAGAGGGCGCGCAGTTCCGCGTTCATCGGGTTGCGTTTGCATCCCACATAGGAAGCACCCCTGCTGAAGGCGTTGAAACCCCGCACCAGCAGCGTGCCGAGTGCGGTGTCACGGCAGATCCTCAGCCCTAGCGGAAACGGCTTGCTTTTTGGCAGGAGGAACGCGCAGGTATTGAGGATTACTAAGCGTTTGATTCGCTCGGGGTGACGCACGGCGTAGGCCATACCGATCATCCCCCCCCAGTCGTGGACTACCAGAGAGATGTTATCGGTAAGACCGAGGTGTTCCAGGAGTTGCTCCAGATCATCGACCCGGCGGGAAAGGGTGTAGTCGTAGCGGTCATCACCCGGCTTGTCGGACAGGCCGCAGCCGATATGGTCCGGGACTATGCAGCGGAAGCGGTCACGTAAAGCCATCACCAGATTGCGGTAGTAGAACGACCAGGAGGGGTTGCCGTGCAGCATCACCACCGGCGAACCGCTGCCTTCATCCAGGTAGTGGTATGAGATGCCTTCAATGTCGAGGCGTTTCCCGTTGAAGGGGTATTCCGTTTCCAGTGTACTATTTACCATTCCATCCCCAGCATGATGCAGTTCAGGCCGCTGCCTATTCCAAGAAAAGCGACCTTGTCGCCGGCTTCCAGGATGTCCCGTTCGTCGGCAATAGCGGCTGTCAGCGGCAGGGAGACGGAACCCATGTTGCCCAGATATTCGTAGGTGGTAAAGTCTTTTTCAGCCGGAATGCCGAGAGTTTTGAGAATAGCGCTTTGATGCGCGGAGCCGACCTGATGGCAGACAACCTGATCGACATCATCGGTTTCCCAGCCGACCTGAGGAAGGAAGTCCTCCCAGGTGCGTCGCCCGAGTTCGACCCCGTAGTTCATAACATTAACTCCATCGGTTGACATGGACTGAACATAGCCACCTTTGCCGTCCGGGGTGACGCCCCAGAGGCAGAGCCGGTGGTGTTCCGGGGCCGCCTGGGTGGTACCGCCCAGCAGGCGTCGTCGTGAGGAACCGGAAAATGAACCATCCGTCAGCAGGATCGCCACTGCCCCGGACCCTCCGGTAAGGGTTGCCAGAGATGCGGCAAAGTGTTGCATCGTTCGTTCTTCAAGCATCCGGGCGATCATTACCTCATTGATCTCGCGGGCGCTCTCGCAGGATACCACCAGCCCTGCCTTGATTTGTCCCAGTTCGATCCGGTTGGCCACGTTAAGGATGCCGTTGAGTACTCCGAGGCAGGCATTGGAAAGGTCAAAAACAGCGGTTTTGCCACTGATACCGAGCCCTGCGGCGATGCGGCAGGCGGTGGCTGGCTCGAACTGCTCCCGGCAGACACCGGTATAGATCAATGCGCCGATCTCGTCAGGAGAAATTCCGGTGGACGACAGAACCTTCCTGGCAGCAGCAATGGCGCCGTGGGAAAGCGGGTATCCCGGTTCCCACCAACGCCGCTCACGAATCCCGGTCAGGGCCTGGAGCTGCCCCGGAGTAATGCGCAGATACCGGTACAACGGATCAAGGCGAGCCTCCAGTTCAGCTGTAGTGACAACTACCGGCGCCAGTTCATAGCCGAGTGCCTCAATCGTAACCTTTCTATACTTCATCTTCAAAACTCCATGGTTACGGTAAAATCATTCATCTGATAGATCAACTTCCCGTCGACGGCAAGAAAGCCGTCTGCTGTCAGGACGCGTTTCTGGTCATCGACAGCGGTGATCCAGACACTTACCGTTACTGTGCTGTTGGCCGGTACTACCTGGCCGCGATACAGCCAGCGGTGCTTCTGTTTCAGGGCTACGGACGATACAACAGTTCCATCCCGCCACCCCCAGCGCTTCACGGCGGCGAACTTTACCAGCTGCAGAAACGATTCCAGCCCCAACGATCCGGGGGTTACCGGATCTTCATAGAAATGCGCCTTGAAGAACCATTCATCTGGATCGACATCCTTGATGCCGCGGATGTACCCGAGTCCGTGCGGGCCTCCATCCGGTATAAACAGCTCGATCCGGTCGATCATGCGCAATCGTTTTTCCGGGAACGGAACTGTCCCAGGGTAAGGGGTGCTGGTCCCCCGATCAACCTCTTCCGTACTCGGCTGATACGGCTTGGCATCGCGGATGCCGACCTGGTTGGCCAAAGCCTCTTTGGCAAAGAAACCGAACATTGTATCCCCTTCGTAGAGGATTCCATGCCGGTCGGCGACGCTGAAGTCGTATTCCTGAATAATCATGCCCCCGCTGGTGGCCACCTTTTTCATGACCGCACGGCAGGTCAGGGTTCCGCTGTCAGGAGTCACTATCCGGTGCTGAACTGCCGTGCCACCCAGATTGCGGAAAGAGATATCACTCGGGCTTGTCAGGGCGGAACCGACATAGGCCGCCAGCCAGCCGCATGGCTGCAGCGCCGCTTCAAGAAGCACGCAGAAAGGCATGCGGGGCTGACGTTCGGCAGCAAAGAACCAGGCATCAGCAGGCATATCGTACTGCGCCTCAACGCTCGCCCCGGCGGTCATCTGCCACGGTTCACCGCTTACCGCGGTAACGCGGTCCATGAACTGGAAGGGAGGACCGGGGAGCCGGGCAATTTTACGCCCGGCATCGAAGATGCGGTACGGTTCGCCGAACCCTTCGGAGGGGTTGCCGTTGCTGTAGGCCAGGATCTGTTCCTTGCTATATATAGCCGGTTTCCCCCTGTCACCCGGAACATCTGCCGTCTGGAATCGGGGCGAAACAGACCAGAGTGCCGTCAGCTGTTCCAGAGTTGTGCCGGTCAGGCGGGCCGACATGGAGGTGATTTCCACAATCGGCTTGCCGTCGGCGTACATAAGGGCATCGCAGATGACATACGGCTCCGGACGGTAGCCGATTTCGCGGATAGTGACCTCGTAGGTAACAACCCTTGTGTTCTCCAGAACCTGTCCGCGGCAGCAGAGCTTGCTGGCCACGCCCGGCACCGGTTCCCAGACCGAGCCCTCCGCCTCTGCAACCCACCCCATTCGTAGCAGGTAAACCCGCAGGGTATGCATGCAGCACTCATACATCAGGGTGCCGGGCATGACTCTGTCATCGACGAAATGGCAGGTTATAAACCAGTCGTCCGGATGGATATCGGCCTCGGCTCTGATTATGCCGATACCGCAGCGCCCGCCGTTGGGATCGATCTCGTTAACCCGGTGGACAAGGCGCATCCGGCCGCCGGGAATCGTCAGGGGGGTTGACAGCGGCAGGCCGGAAAAGAGCGGGCCGAAACAGCCTGCCAGATCACCTTCACGCAAACGGTCGAGCTGGGCCGCATCGTACCCCCCACGCATCATCGGCACCAATTCCTGCCAGTCAGCAGGACGGATACCGGTTGTGGGACGCAGATCCAGTGCCGGCCGCACAATCCCTTTGCCGGCGTCCAGCTCCTGCTGGCTGAAGAAACCGGCGCAGCCGTCGCGCATGGACAGCAGCGGCTGTCCGCCCACCGTCGCTTCAAAGAAAAAACGGAACAGCCATGTGTCACCCTGGCGGAAGAACCGCTCGATACGGATATCGTAATGGATCGTCTCGCCCGGTACCGGCAGGCCGCGATGAAAGGTCACTACGGCGTCAAGGAGGCGGTAAACCGCCAGGCCTCGGGTTATGAAATCGATGCCGAGATATCCGGAAAGAAACAGGTCGGCCTGCCCAGCCTCCACGGCGATGCAGGTGGGGATGCGACCGCCGTCCAGATACCAGGCATCCGGGTGTATGTCATGTTCGGTAACGACCCTGCCGTGGGTCATTGAGCGCGGCTCACCCTCGACACTCATGATCCGATCCACCAGCATCAGCGGTTCGTTCGGCAGGCGCACGCGGGTCGGGAAACTGTCCACCTCGGCAAAGTCCGGGCCGAGCATACGGGCAACCGAGCCAACCGCGAATTCCATGCAGAGGTCGCGGTTGAAAGCAACCGTCAGTCCGCTCGTATCATGCGGGCTTACGAGACTTTCTCCTCTTCTTGCAAGGAAAGGTTGAGAGGGGAGAATGCCGAGGTTCTGTTCAGCATCATCACCCAGCGCCTGCCGCAGGGTCATTTCCAGCCCCATGGCCCGGGCCATTGATTGGCTGACGACTTCGCTGAAGTCCAGAAAGGCCTGGTGCGCCCGGATCTGCTCCTGCTGCACCCTGGCAAACTCGGCCAGAAGCGAATTCGTTACCCGTTCTGCCCCGTCTGTGGTGGATATTACTATAGGTGCAGGGCCAGGGGGCGCCTTGGATGATGCTGCGGGGAGCGGCGGCTGAAACGGCATCCCCCCGATGGTTACGCTGATCGCGGCAGTTTTTGTATCGGCAGGTACCTCTGAGTGCGGATTATTGAACAGAGGCGCCAGATCCAGCGGCACCCGCTCTGAAATCAGGCTGGCAAGCAGGCGGAGCAGTGTCGTTACCTGATCCTGTCCGGCGTGGCAGGCGGAACGGGCAAGATGGGGCTGGTTGCCCAGGATGCTGTCGATCATGCGGCTGCAGGAAGATCCCGGGCCCATTTCGAGAAACAGCCGCACGCCATCCTGGTACGCCGATTCGACAACAGCCGGGAAGTTGAAGCCATGCAGCGCCTGACCGAGAATCGAATCTGCCGCACTCTCGGTGGTGACTTCGTAGGAGCCGCCCTTGACATCGCTGTAATAGGTGATGCCGGCCGGTTGTTTGGTCGGGAACAGATGCAGGTCGTGGTACGGGACGGCTACCTGCTCCGCCACCTCGCAATGCACCGTAGTGACCCCTTTAAGAGGGAAAAAACGGCAGCCGAGGCTGGTGACGAGTTTCTGGACCGCAGAGTCGTCGCCGCCGATCACGCATTCATTGGGTGTGTTGATGATGAGGAGATAGGCCCGGGGGATATCGACAAGAAGGCTCCGCACCTCGTCGGCCGTGGCTTTTACGACGCCAAGGCTCCAGTTTACCTTTTCGTCTTCGCCCAGTCCCCATGATTGCCGCGCCGCACGACATTCGCCGGCCATGTCGTCGGTGAAGAGGGTCGATTCCTGCATGCGGGTATACATGCCGTCCCGGTCACGCCAGGCGTGGAG
>JAQUCU010000028.1 GCA_028686055.1 Desulfuromonadaceae bacterium | reverse complement strand
GTCAGCATCTCGGCATCACTGTTCAAGCCCCATCCTTTTTCTGCGGAGCAGCCATTCACGGATCAGCATCCCAGCAAAGAACACTAAGGAAGCCAGGGTCAGCCATTTACCTACCTTGAACGGCAGCGGATCAAAGATAAATTCCACCCGATGATTGCCGGGCGACAGATACACCCCGCGCAGAATGTGATCGACCGGTATTATCTCGGCCTTCTTTCCATCCACTGAGGCGTACCACCAGCGATAATACTTTTCCCCGATAACCAGCAGGCTGTTCTTGAGTGCCTGAGCCTCCACTACGATCCGATTCGGCTCATAAACCCGCACCTCTGCGCTTCCTGCAAGAGAATGCGTCTCAACTTTGTAGGGTTCGAGTTGAAGAGGGGGAGGAGATTCAACGATGGCAATCTGGGCCGGTTTGAATTCCGGGGCATTGGCCATGATCCCGAGACGCTGCCCAGGGTCTGTAATCACCACAACCGAGGGCACCAGCCAGGCCTTGGGCATAACTTCCCTGTTTTCAAGGACAACCGAACCGGTAGTGGAGAAAAAGACCGGCGTATATTTTGCTGTAAACGCCGTTTTCTGGGATTCGAAATCACCGGTTTTCATCACCAGATACTTCAGATTCATGATGTCCGTCATCGGACTCATTATAGACATTGCATCCAGAAACTGTTTGTAGCGGCGTTCGCTGATAGTTACGTATGCCGATACGTTTGCAAACCCGTTGTCGGCATAAAAGTGTGCATTTTCATCATTCATCGGCTGCATACGGTAATTACCAATGCGCGGCTTAAGAAATGTGACAATGTCATTCTTTATGGCATCCTGCCTGGCAGCAGGTGGCGGAGCAACAACAAGAAAGCGGCTATTGACGCGCCACAGGTCGCATAGCGCCAGGAGCACCAACAGAGGAAGAAATAACCTCGTCGGGACCCGTTTTTTGAACCAGGCAACTATCGCCACCAGATAGAGTACGGCCATCCCAAAGGAGAGTATTCCATCCCGAAACATATGTCTGAACCGCTCCTCAACCAGCCCTGACCCGTTCTGATAGCGTGTGGGGGCTGCAATGAACTCTTCCATGGCACCCAAAATCTGCTGCCCCGCTACCGAGACCAGAATACAGATCAACCCGATAGATGCGACCACACCTCCACACCACCAGAGCCACAGGCGAAGCCGTTTTTTCTCCATTGTCTCATCAGCCAGCACGTCCATCCCGCGCCCAGCCAATACTGCAGCTCCGAAGGCAAACAGAAAGAGGATCATCTTCGGCACACGGAAACTGGAAAATGCGGGGAGGTGCTCGAACATGAAGCGGTAGACAAAAGTATACTTGCCCAGCGCCATAACAAGCGTTGCAGCCATAAGGAACGTCAGGAAACCGGTACAGCGATCCCGCCTGAACAAAAGCGGCAGCGGCAGGAGAAACCAGGGCAGCAGCCCAAGATAATCACTGGTCTGGGTAAAGCGCATCCTTCCCCAGTAATAAACCTGGCCGGGGGCGGGGATATCACCACCCTCCTGGCGCGAATAACCGAAAAGGCCCGGTACGAAGAATGTCAGTGTTTCCTCGGGAGGAAGAGACCAACTCATCCCCTCGTCATAACCGATACCCTTCTCCGCTGCATTCGTTGCACCCTGACCGGCTGCACCGCTCACCGCCTCACCCCGTTCGGATTGCTGCGACCAGCTGTAGAGCGGGGCGAATGACATGGCAATGGTGCTGAAAAAGAGCGCCACCAGCGCCACCGCCAGCAGGAAGTCCTTGGAGAATTGTTTGCGGTACCCCCCACGCTGTTTCAAGAATCTGCCCGCCGCGTACCAGAACCAGTATGCACCGACGGCGAGACACGAATAGAACGATATCTGCCAATGCATGTGAAAAAACTGGATAGCCAGCATCAGCGACGTCAAGGCGTAGTGGTAGAGCCTTCCACTTCTCAAGCCTTTTTCCATGAACAGAAAAATCCATGGAAACCAGCAGATAGCCTCGAGCTTTTGGATATGACCTGCGTTGATGAGGGAGGCATTCTCTGTGCAGATCACATAGAGAAGCCCGGCTGCGAAGGCTCCAAAACGGCTGACACCGATCAGGCGGCAATAAAAAAAAGTGCCGATAGCACCCCAACACATTGCCAGAACCACAAGCCAGGCAATGCTGGATGGAAATGGGAAGAAATGCTGGATAAAATAGCGATGAAACAGGAGACCGATAGCATTCCAGCCACCTTCCAGAGTTCGCCCGCCGTCGCTCAACGGATCCCACCCGGCTTGGAAGATAGCAGGAATACCCTGAATAAACTGCAGCAGCGATTGTTCCTTGATTGCCTTCGCACCCCAGAAAAACTGGGTGACTACGTCGGAGGCCCGGATGATCTGGTCTGTAAACAGAATCCTTCCGAAAAAACCGATGATGATGAGTGTCATCAGACCGATGTAGAAGGAATCACGCTCCAGAATACCCGTTTTTTTATCTGACATTATTTCTCCTTAAAGGCAGTGACGAGTTACGAGTGATGGGTAAGCAGTTTTTACTGATTACTGATAACTGATAACCGTACGTTTAATCCCCTCATGGATCTCCGCACTCGGGGCCCAACCCAGTTCATGCCGGGCCAGCCTGATATCGGACAGGTAATCGCCGGTTTCAATGGCCTGGTACTCCTCCGGCCAGGGCACCCGAACAATGTTTCCCCGTCCGGCCGCAGTCAGCGCCATCTCCGCCAACTCCAGCAGGCTCGTTCCCTTGCCGTCGCCGATGTTGTAAACCCTGCCGCGTGATCCCGGCACAGACGCAGCACGCAAAAGAGCTTCGACCAGATCGTCGATATAAAGATAATCGCGCCGTTGACTGCCGTCGCCGAACAGCGTGATCGTCTTCCCTGTCACCGCCGCCTGGATGAAGCTATTGGCAATACCGTAGGCCCTCCCCTCCCCGGCCTGAAAGGGGCCATAGGGGTTGGAAATGCGCAGTACAGTGGCCTTGAGCCCGTACAGTTTGCCATAGATAAGATGATAGTTTTCTACCGCCAGCTTGTGAGACGCGTAGATCGATTCCGGGGCCAGCGGATGTTGTTCGTCAACCGGCAGGTAGATTGGCTTACCGTAGACCAGGCGGCTGCTGGGGAAAACGATGGTCACTCCGGGGTTAAAAGCACGACAGGCTTCCAGCACTGTCAGGTGGCCGCGGCAATTAACATCCATGTCATTAAGCGGGGTTTTATTGCTGTCAGCCGCCCCCGACTTACCTGCCAGGTTGAAGATCACCTCCTGATCCCTAACAACCCGCTCGACCTTTTCTTCATCCCTGATGTCTGCAATGGCAACCTTGATATGCCCAAGAAATTCAGCCAGCGGCTTGGAAACATCAGTAGGCATAAAATTATCCAGTACAGTTACAGTGGCACCCAGTTCAAGGAGACGCTGTGAAACATTCAAACCGATAAAACCAAGCCCGCCGGTGACGAGCACTTTTTTGCCGCTATAGAAATTGTGGTGGTCGTTCATAGTTGGCGCCTTTCTCAGTGATCACTGATCACCGCCTCATAGATTTCCTCCAACCGCCCAATCATTCTATCCGTGGTAAACTGGCCAAGAAATTCCCTCCCCTGAGCCACAAGACGTTCCGACAGACCCCGATTGGTCAGGCACTGCACGATCCGCTCGGCAAGCAGGTCATAATCGTCAAGCGGCACGATAAAACCGGTTTTGCCATCCAGGACGATCTCTGGATTGCCTCCCGTATCAGAGAGAATAGGCGGCACCCCGGCCATGGTGGCCTCGGACGACACCAGCGGGATCGCCTCGATCTCCGACGGCATGACAAACGCCTTGGCCTTGCCGTAGGTTTTGTACAGCTCGGTGCGGGGCATGCCGTAGACAAACTCAACCGGCAGTCCGCGCGCAAGAAAACGTGCAAACGCCTTGACGTAGCCATAGTCGTTGCCGATCACCATCAGGCGGGCATCCGGCACTTTCTTGAGCACCAGCGGCAGAGCTCGCAGCAGGCGGTGAATCCCCTTGCGGAAATAATCTCCCCCCACAAACAGGATCAGGTTCTCCTTTTCCTCCCACGGGCGTGACTCGATCTCACTGTAGTCAAGACCGTAGTAGAAGTTCAGGTACTTGTGCGGGTGGTCATAGAGGTCGTAGACATACTGCCCGTGAAGGATTATGCCGTCAATATGCTTAAAGAGCCTTCTATACCTGATCTTCCGGTACTGCTGCAAAAGAAAGCGCACCGGAAAATCGAGACAGAAAAAATGGTAGTAGCGCACCCAGTAATAATCGTGGCTGTCAACCACCAGCGGGCAGCGCAGCTCCTGCGCCACATCAGGCGAAAGGTGTTTCAGGTTGAGGCAGTGGGCAATATCCCACTCCTCATTCAGGTCCGCATCAGACTCATAGACCTTGACAGTATGCCGCTTGGCAAGCTCCCGCAGGACGTTAGCCTGATAGGTGCCGCCGCCGGTCAGGGATTCGCCCATACTCGCCAGGATAAGAATTTTCACGATAGTCCCTTACAATCAGTCATTGTGTCGCAGTCCCATCTTCCGCAGAAAGGTCAGAAAAAGGTGTTCGTGCGGCGAAAAGAGTAACGCCACCTGCCGGTCCGACAGTTTCCGTCTGCCCTGTACCTCGCGCCGCTTCTGCAGGAGCCGGCTGAGACTCCTCAAAGCATCTATCCTTGCCCGCACGGCTGCTGTTCCTCTCCCGCGCAGCACGGCCAGGCAGAGTGCGCCCAGATCGGCACAGAGTATGGAAACGAGCTTCCGCCAGAACAGCGCGGCGGGCCAGTTTTTTAAAATCACGAACCACTTGTTGCGCTGCGTGTAATAGACCTTGAAACGGCTCATCTCGCCACCCGTGGCGGAATGGACATGGTACACCAGCGCCCGTGGGGCGGCAAGCGCCTTCCAGCCGGCCAGCCTTGCTCGCCAGGCCAGGTCAACATCCTCGTAATAGGCAAAAAAGTCCGGGTCGAAGAAGCCGATCTCGTCCAGCATCTCCCTGCGGTAGAGCGCCGCCCCGCCGCAGGGACCGAACAACGGTTCGCTGTCGTAGCGGCCGTCGTCAACCTCGCCGATGCCGATATTATATCCCAGACCGTTACAGCCGATCTTCAGTCCGGCCGCATCGACCCGTTCCGGCCGGTAGTAGTTGCGCATCCTGGCCGCCACCATGCCAACGCAAGCGTTGCCATCCGCAACCCGGATCAACTCTGCCAAAAATTCCGGATCAACCTTCGTGTCGTTGTTGAGAGTAACGATATATACACCATGCGCCAGCGCCAGACCGCGATTGTTCCCTTCGGCAAAACCGGCGTTTTCCGGAAGTTCCAGCAGCCGCACCCAGGGATATGTGCTCCGCACATATTCTGCCGAACCGTCACTGGAGCCGTTGTCCACCAGGATCGTCTCAAAGCCTCGGAATGTCTGCGCTGCAAGTGAGTCCAGGCATTCCTTGAGATACGCTTGGCCGTTCCAGGTCAGAATGATAACGGAAACCTTCACTTTTTCACCGCGGCAAGCGCCTGGTAGATTTTATCAAGATCGTCGCACACCCGCTGCCACGAAAACCGCCGTTCAATGACCTGCTGTGCCCGTTTCCCGAGCGCCACGCGACGCTCCTTGTCGGATAACAGCGCGACAACCGCCTCGGCAAACCTTGCCGGGTCATCCGCAACAAGAAAAGCACCCTCGCCAGTCTCCGCGATCCCTTCGGCGCCGACAGAGGTCGTAACCAGCGGTTTGCCGCAGGCCATTGCCTCCAGCACCTTGATCTTGATTCCACCACCGTAGCGGATTGGCGCCACTACGACGTCAACTGATCCGTAGAAAGCGGGCACGTCCTCCACAAAACCCAGGCAGGTGATACCCTGCTCTTTCGCATTGAGCAGAAGAGACGGCGGGTTCTTCCCGGCTACCAAGAACTCGGCAGCCGGCATCTGTTTCCTGACCAGCGGCAGGATGGATTCTGCAAAATAGAGGGCCGCATCGATATTGGGCTGATGGCCGAAACTGGCCAGAAAGCCGATCCTGAGGGCCGCATCCCGTTCCGAGACTGAGTTGGGCTCAATTTCCACGGCAATAGCGTCGGCATAGATATCGAGGTCCGGCATGACCATATTGACGGCAGCCGCATCCTGGCGGGTGACCGTCAACACCTTGCCGAACAGGGGAAACCAGCGGGACTCGTAGCGCACCCAGAACAGCCACTGCATCAGATAGTAGGTCTTGGCCCAGACCTGCCGGGCACTCATGGCCCTGCGAAACACCCCCAACAGGGCAACATCCAGGGTATCCATCACGGCCGGCACCCCGGCGCAGGACTCGACATAGTGGGCCATCTGCGGGAAGCAGATATGGACGACATCGGGCGAGTGCCTCCCGATAGCCCGGCGGATTTCCTCGTCCATGGCCCGGCTTCGGCATTTGCGGACCACCACGGGGGTGAATGTAGCAACTGACAGAAGATTATGGACTACCCGGCGCGCGAGGTTACTTACTTTGGCAAGAGGCGACATCACTGCTCCGTCAGGGAACGGCACAGGTATCACCTCGGCGCAGTATGGAGCAACCTGTGCCAGGCGGGCCATATCCTGCTGCCGGGCGAACGAGAGATAGATAATATTGTGGCGTACGGCAAGGTGCCTGATGAAGTTGAACATCAGGGTACCGCCGCCGTCCGCGCCGGGACAAGCTACATAAGGAGTGACAACAAGAATTTTCATGCGGTTTCCCGGTTTATTCTCAGCATACCAGCGCTATCCTCGATAACGGCCCGTCCTGCCGCAAAAAAAATCCCATATTCCGCGCCAGGCTGAAATCACGGCTCTGAACCGCCTCTTCTTAATGTTTACCAGCAGATGTTCGTACAGGTCATAGTAGAGTGCTTGAAGAATCGTGCGCGGAAAATTCCGCTGCACGAAGTAGAGCCGGTTTCGTGCCGTGTAATACACAACAACGGGTGAAGCTGCCCCTCCTGTACTGATCGACTCTTTGTGCCGTACCACGGAAGCCGGAGCATAGGCTAGTACCCATCCCGCCTGCCGCGCCCGGGTCCCCCAATCGACATCTTCAAAATACAGAAAAAGCCCCTCATCCAGCAGGCCGACATTCTCGATCATCTCACGACGGGCAAGCAGGCTGCACCCGGTAACGTACCCTGTTTCCCCGGCCACATCATACTGACCGAGGTCTTGCTCCCGAAGCCCGCGATGGGCAGTAAGATGAGGACGCGCAGGATCAAACACCGCCCCGGCGTACCAGATCAGGGCTGGGTTGTCGTAATATACAATTTTGCTCCCCACCATGCCGATACGTTCATCACGCTCGGCAGCATCAACCAACGCATTCAGTGCATTAGGCTCCACCGTCGTATCGTTGTTAAGAAGCCATACATATCCGGCCCCTTGTTTAAGTGCATGGCGGATACCGATGTTGTTTCCGCCGGCAAAACCAAAGTTGTCTCCGGTCTGGATTAACTCCGTATCGGGAAAACGTTCACGCAGAATTGCTTCTGAACCGTCGTTTGAGCCGTTATCGACGATGATAATATGGAAATTGGGATAGACAAGCTTGCTGCAAGATTCAACACATTCGATTGTGTCCTGAAAACCGTTCCAGTTGAGAAGGATGATGTAGACAAGCCTGGAAGAATCATTCATCGCTTATCCACCACGCATAATGTCACCAACGTATATCCGACGATAGCATTCACCTAATTTAAGAATCATAACCACGTGTATCAGAGTGTTCAAGCGTCACAACTGGATCGTATTTCTGAAACGTTTTCACTTATTGGCAACTGACAGTCATATCAGTTTGCATATTCTTTTAAAATCCGTTTTTTTTGTTCATTATATTTACTACTGACAGAAGAGTCCTTATTTTCGTATTTTTCCCAAAGCTTAATAGAAATAAGCGCCCGATAGAAAAGCATCATTAAACATAAGAAAAACCCTCTGTATCCATCTTTATACCCTTTTGACTTAATGTACCTGTTGTAAAATTCACGCAATGAAGATTCGAAAAGGCTTTTAAAACTAAATTGCACTCTATCATCATAGAGATGTTTAGCTTCAACACTGGTATAGGCATTTAGCTTTTTTATAAAATGCTCTGCATCAAAATATGAAAAATGTTCTATCCCATTTTTTTCTTCATCTGATAAAAAACACTCCCTTGCATTTTTCTCAATTCTGATTCCCGCATGAATTTGATCGGTAAAATTAACTGTATCTTTTTTGAATAGTCTTAGTTGGTAATCAGGCCACCATCCAGAATATTTTATTAATTCACCCATTATGTAATTTTTCCTGGGCAGGTAGACAACATCTACATCATTTTTTTCAATTTTAAATAATATCTGTTCTTTAAGAGATGCTGGTATCAACTCGTCAGCATCAACAATTAATACCCAGTCTCCAGTTGCTTTTTCGACTGCAAACTTCCTAGCTGGCTCTACATATCCAACGCTCTGGAATAAGAATATTTTTTCAGTATATCTTCTTGCAATTGTCCTTGTTTCATCATCACTATTCATATCAACTACAATGATTTCATGACACCACTTTAAGCTTTCTAAGCATTGTTCTATGTTTTTTTCTTCATTATATGTATTAATTACAGCAGTTATATTTGCCATATTCTCACCGGTTAAATATTTTTCTTTTTAAGGACGGCACACATTGTTGTTCGACGTCTCGATGTGATTTTAAATGCTATTTTAAGGGCTATGCCCAGATAACTTGATATTTCTTTTATATTCAACAAATTGCGATGGATTTTAGTAGCTATTGGAGCTACCGCAATTGAATTATTTTCTAACAAAATTGAATTTCTTGTAGGGCGAGAATATTCTCTTCTGAACTTTATTATTTGCTTATGTTTCTTGTTGTATTCACTAAAATCAATAAATGAAACCTGATAGCCAATTTTATTTGCTATTTCAACAACTGACTGTTCAGAGAACCACCACAAATGAACTGGCGGAGGATCAGTTTCCCATAAAACATCGGAGTTAAAGGCAGATTTGTTAGGAGTTGTAATGACAATATTCCCACCCGGCTTTAATACTCTATCAACGTCCAAAAGCAAATCATACACATCTGGTATATGCTCTATTAGCTCTGTCATTATTACTTCAGAGTACTCACCTTCATGCAGTCTGGAAAAATCACTCAAATGAGTACATTGAAAGAGATCACCAAAACTTTCCTTTGCCCTAACTACAGCTGATTCTGAAAGATCAATTCCGGTAACGTCATATCCACGCTTTTTTAGTGAAAAGGTTAGATATCCCATTCCACTACCAACTTCTAATATTTTTTGGGGATTGTGAACAGATTCAAAAAGCTGAAAATATCTGGCTATGCCCCAATAGACATCTTCAACTTCCGCTAGCATAGATAAGGGGTCAATTGACGTCTTCGCCTTTGCCAGATAATTGAAATATCTTTCATAGCCTGGAATATTTTGAACTTGGCTATAAATTGCATCGTAAATCGACTCATCAACCTTTAAAGGCGATGCAAAAGACGTATCGCAACTTTGACAATGATAAATATCATAGCTGCTATCCTCACGGTAGCCTGGGTGTTTTTGCCACTTAAGGGTTGCCACTGATCCACAAATGAGACATTTTTCATATATGATCGAATTATCTAACACCGTGCTATTAGCTACTGGAGTCACTGTTTTACCCCTTTAGATCTAGCCATCAAGCAATATTGTCCTATTTCATTAAGCATATTTTTATCAAGTACATAAACTGAAATAACATAAATAACACCTCCAACAAATACGTGAAGTGATAGCTCCATAAGTGTTGCAGAAACATCTCTAAAGAAATACAAAACTCCTAAAACCAAAAAACTCGCTATTAATTGTTTATATACGTTGGAAATTACACGGACGCAGATTCCGTTATCCAATACAATCTTCCTGTAGACTAAGGTACATGCAAAAGCCAAAATTGGTTGCGTCAAAGCAACGCCGTTAAAACCAAAATAAATTACGAACGGCACCGCCATGACCCACTCTGATATTAGTAAAAATACGGATATTTTTAATAGTATTTTTGAGTTACCTATGGATAGTACTCCTGTAGATAATGGTAAAAAAATACCGATCCCACCAATCGCAACGGCATATAAATAGAAAGCATTTAGGCCTGGAGCCCATTTATCTGTAAAAATTACGTGAGTAATTTCAGGTGCAAGTGCAATCATAATAAAGGTCACTGGAAATAAAATGAGCGTCATCATCCGAATTGACCGCTCTATCGTTCTCCCAAGCAGTTCTTTGGAATCCTGAAGTTGTGAAAATGCGGGGAACGCCACCCTACCGAAAGTCTCCGATATGATCAACGGTGCAAAAGCGAAGTTCCTAGCCCAATTCACGTAACCTACCGCAGCGGCTCCAGCATACGCCCCAACAAATAGCGGTGTAACAGCATCCTTGATAAAACTGAGAATATAATTCCCCTGATACGGCACCCCAAAACGAACTAGACCCTTAGCCGATTCAAAGCGGTAATGAAAACTCGGTCGCCACGAAGAAAGCGCATAAATAAGTCCAGCCCCCAGAAAAGCCCTGGTGATCGCTGCCGCTACGAAGCTCCATGCCCCATACCCCAGATAGGCACCGGTGATAGCAACCCCCTGGTATGCCAAGTTTTCGGTTATATCGACCCATGCTATCCGGTTGAAGTCGATATTCCGTTCCATGAGAATGGCCGGAATCGTCTTTAAAGATGAAAACAGGAAACTCAGTGCCATGGCCCGGATCAGCCAGACACCAACCGGCGGCAACGTCGGATAGACCTTTAATGCCAGCGGAGCTACCAGAACAACAACACCGACGACCAGCCAGACCAGCATCTGCTGCAACCAGAATGTGGTGGAAAGCTCCTCCTGGCTCAATTCCCCCTTTTTCTGGATCAGTGCCGCACCGATGCCCACATCACCAAACGTGGAGAAAAATTGGACCACGAACTGAACTATGGCATAGATTCCGAATATCTGCGGCGCAAGCAGGCGGGCCAGGATGATGTTGCCGGCAAAGAAGATTACCTTTACCAGCACCTGCCGGACAAACAGCGCCGACATCCCTTTCAGGGACTTCTTCTTGAGGTCCTGAAAATCCTGCTGCGAATTATCTGTTGTGGCTTCAGTCATTCAGTAACCTGGTCATTATTACTGCACAGTTATCATTCTGAAATAGCGTTATTTTTTTGGCTCCGCCAGTAAAGTACTGCGTTACTGTGCGTACTGTTCAACCATCATTCGGGCGACATCTTTCATCCTGTTAGTTGCCTGCCAGCCTAGAATTTTTACCGATTTTTCAGGATTAGCCCTGCTGACCATTATCTCCGACGGGCGAAGCAGCGATGGGTCGCTTTCAACATGATCACGCCAGTCAAGCCCCACACACCGGAAAACTTCATTCACAAAATCCTCAAGTCTGTTCGTCTCACCGGTAGCAATCACAAAATCATCGGCCTTTTCCTGCTGTAGAATCATCCACATTGCCTCAACATACTCTGGCGCCCACCCCCAGTCTCTGGCAATTTCAATATTGCCAAGCCTGAGTTTTTCGGACGAGCCGTTTGCGATGCGGCAGGCGCTCCTTACAATTTTCTGGGTGACAAATCGCTCAGGTCGCAGTGGTGATTCATGGTTGAACAGTATCCCGGTGCTGGCATACAGATCATACGCTTCCCGATAGTTGGCAATCTCCCAGAAGGCCGTTGCCTTGGCTACCGCATACGGGCTTCGAGGTCGAAAAGGGGTGTTTTCGTCAGCCGGATGACCGCCGGTATTACCGAAACATTCGCTTGAACCGGCATTGTAAAGTTTGATCGGGAGCTTCATAAAGCGAATCGCCTCAAGGAGATTCAAAGTTCCGACACTTATACTTTCGAGTGTTTCTACAGGCTGATCAAAAGAAAGCCCAACTGAGCTCTGTCCTGCCAGATTATAGATTTCATCCGGCTGAACATTCGCCAGTACGTGCAGAACACTGCGAAAATCGTTAAGCGCCATGGAATGAAATGTTATTTGATCGCGTATGCCCAATTTGATGTGGTTAGGGAATGATGCCATCTGAGCATCTCGCGCGGTGCCATGGACTTCATACCCTTTACCGAGCAGAAACAGTGACAGATACGTCCCATCCTGGCCTGAAACACCACATATAAGCGCTTTTTTAGTCATTACGTTTCTCCATTCTGGCGCGGCTAGCCTTTCCGTAGTAAATTCTACTCCGCAGTACCAGCGACAAAAATCCTGTTACCTGCCACTCCCAAGCCACGAACTACCTGTACCAGCTCGTCCTTTCGCTTCAGGGAAGATATAACCACCGGGGCGCCAGCATCTCGTACCCCCTCAGCCAATGCCACAACCGGCAAGCCGAAAAACAGCTCACCCTGACGCACATCATCCATGACTACCACCAGCTTGAGACTGGTTTCGTGCAACGACAGATACGCCACCTCAGCTACTTCGTCCACCCCGCAGAAGGCCACCTCACGCACGCCGGATTCCTCAAGACGGCGAAACAGGTCCAGATAATCCTGCCGCGCCACGGTATATAAACTGGTGAAGTAACTGAGATGCTGGTAGGCGAGGCGGCTTTTTTCGGCAATACCTTGAGGGGTGAGCAGGTAGGCGTAGCGGTTGCTGGGGAAATCTTTGACCCGGACGTACCCTTTTGATATCAGGTTTTTTAGATAGGAGTTGACCAGGCCGACGGCGATCCCGAGTCGACGGGAGAGTTCACGCTGGGAAAGCGGTTCTTCTCCGCTTATCTCTGAGAGAAGCTGGAGCGAGCGGGATGAATCAAGCTGTTTTTTGACTACATCGTTCATATTTTGAACAATAGTATAAGGAGAATGGGGAACGCAAGCAGATTGTTCACATCATGAACATTTTATAGCAGGGGTGAATCTGTATCCGGGCCCCGATAAGCGGTATAACTGCGTTAACAGAATAGTTCATGTTCATGTTCACGTGCACAGAAACAATTTGTATAACCTACAAATAATTATCGAGAAACCACTGGTACGCCCCTGTGATACCATCCCGCAGTTCAATGGCATGATGCCATCCCAGGGTATGAATCCGCGAAGAGTCGGCCAGCTTCCTGGGCGTCCCGTCAGGCTTGCTGGTATCAAAATCGAGGGCACCAGAGAAACCGACCACATCCTGCACCAGCAGCGCCAGATCATGAATGCTGATTTCCTGGCCGGAACCGACATTGATCAGGGCTGGCGCTACCGGATCATTCAGCAGCGCATCGTAACGGGAGTCGTCAAGGTTCATCAGAAAAACGCAGGCCGAAGCCAGGTCATCGACCTGGAGAAATTCGCGCAGAGGCGTGCCGGTTCCCCAGATCGTAACGGAAGCATCGCCGCGCAGCTTTGCTTCATGAAATTTGCGTATCATCGCCGGCAATACGTGCGATTTTTCAAGATCGAAGTTGTCGTTGGGGCCATACAGGTTATTCGGCATGGCGGCGAGATACTTCGTGCCATACTGCTGATTATACGAGCGGCACTGGCAGATCCCGGCGATTTTTGCAATCGCATAGGCATCATTGGTCGGCTCCAGTGGACCGGTCAGCAGGTGTTCCTCTTTCATCGGCTGCGGGGCAAATTTGGGATAGATGCAGGTACTGCCGAGAAACAGCAGACGCGTGACACCGGCGATCCATGAATTGTGAATGATGTTGTTCTGGATCATCAGGTTGTCATGAATGAACTCCCCCTTATAGCTGCTGTTGGCGATGATGCCTCCCACCTTTGCTGCGGCAAGGAAAACATATTCAGGCCTCTGCTCGCTGAAAAACGATTCAACCGCACTCTGGTTGCAGAGATCAAGCTCCAATCGCGACCGAAGCAGAAGATTATCGTACCCCGCTCCCTGTAGTGCTCTTACGATAGCCGAACCAACCATCCCGCGATGTCCTGCAACAAAGATTTTTGCATCAATCTGCATCCGTGTATAATCCTCGATTCCTGTCAAGTTGGGTGATAGAGAGTGTAACAACAGCTGGTTACTGCCGTCCTTCAGCGGGGGAGTAGCGGATAACGGTCGCTTTTTCCAGCGTTATCATCCCCCCGTTCATCATAGCGTCGATCCTCGGCATAATGGCATTGATCTTTTCCTGACTGTCGACTACCTCGACAACCAGCGGCAGATCAGCGGAAAGATCCAGCAGCTTCTGCGTGTGATAGACCCGATTTGCTCCGAATCCACAGACGCCACGCAGTACCGTCGCGCCGGCAAAGCCCTCTGCCCTGAACAGCTCCACCAGAGCCTCATAGAGCGGCTTATGCTCGCAGCGGTCTCCCTCCCCGATGAATATTCGCATTAATACCTGTTCACCAGTCAGTTTTGTCATAAGTATATCCTTTAATTACGCCAGAGTCCGAACGGTAACGATCCCAAGCCAGGTAAACAGCAGGCAGGCGGCAACACTTGCCATAATGTTGGCAAACGCAACAAAAAACTGACCATCTTCCAGCAGCGATAATGTTTCGTAGCTGAAGGTGGAAAACGTCGTCAGGCCGCCAAGAAATCCGACTGTCAACCCGAGCCGCAGGGTATCGGGAATAACGGTGCTGCGAAGGCCAAGCTCCATAATCAACCCGATCAGATATGCGCCGATAATGTTGACCGCAAAGGTTCCGTACGGGAAAGCCCGCCCCAACAGGCTGTATATCCACCCGGACAGGTAGTAGCGGGTAAGCCCGCCACCGGCACAGAACAGTGCTATTGCAGCGGCTGTCTTCATATTAAACACACTCCACTAAAGATCCTCACCGGTTGTAGTCAGGACCAGCCTGCCATGCTTGACCCCTTTGACGCTGATCAGTTCATTGGCAATCTGTTTCACAGCCTGAACGGTCCCGCGAATAACAAGCACTTCGAGACAGTTATGGGCATCAAGATGAACGTGGAGGGTGGATACGATCTGATCATGATAGGCATGCTGGTGATCGGTCAGCTTGTCGGCGAGATCCCGCACATGGTGGTTATAGACCAGCGTCACCGTGCCGACCGCCTCCTGATTTTCCGCTCCACAACGTTCCTCTACCAGGGAGGCGCGGATAAGGTCGCGGATAGCCTCGGAGCGGTTCATATAGCTCTTTTGTTCAATCAGCTGATCAAAATTCTGCAACAGCTTTTCATCCAGTGAAATACCAAACCTGACCGTCTGTCCCAAGGCATGCCCCCTTGTATCTGATCTGTCGCACGCATCCTAGCCGATTTCATCCCAAAAGTCACGACCTGGAATGTGCTCGCTTTTTCGTGTAATTTTTTTTACAATTGTGCTACAGATTCGGCCAGAGTAGAAATATTTACTGTTCCACCACCAAAGGACCGCACACCGTAATGGCATCTATCCATGCTGCAGTCATTGACTTGAAGCGGCTTGACCAACTGGCTGGCAGCGATACTCCGATCCACACTCTCGACTCCCGCGCCAAGGTACTGGTAACGTTTGCATTCATTGTTTCAGTCGTTTCATTCGGCAGATACGAACTTATCCGTATGGTGCCGTTTTTTGTCTATCCGGCCGTCATGGTTGTGCTTGCGGGTCTGCCACCTCTCTATGTCGCCCGCAAAATCGCGCTCATTTCCCCCTTTGTTGTCATGGTGGGGCTGTTCAACCCGGTTTTTGACCGGACAGTAATGTACCAGATCGGCCAGATGGAGATCTCAGGAGGATGGATATCACTCCTCTCACTGCTCATTCGTTCGATACTCACCGTCGGCGCGGCATTCATCCTGGTAGGAACAACCGGCTTCACGGCAATCTGCCAGGCTCTTGAGCGTCTGGGGATCCCACAGGTTTTTGCCGTACAGCTGCTTTTCCTGCATCGCTATATATTCGTGCTCGCCGATGAGACAGGCAGAGCTTCCAAGGCTCGCGAGCTCCGTTCGTGCGGCAGAAAGGGGCTCGGCATCGCCAGCTTCAGCTCGATGACAGGGCACCTGCTGCTCCGTACCTGGCAGCAGGCGGAACGCATCCACACCGCCATGCTGGCGCGCGGCTTCGTTGGGCGGTTCCATACTCACCGAAAATCACGTTTCGGGGCGGATGAGTTATTATTTCTGCTCGGGTGGTCACTGCTGTTTATCTCACTGCGCACGGTTAATATTTCGGAAGTCCTCGGAGCGTTGTTTCCATGAGCCATCATATCGTCGAGGCAAAAAATATGCAGCATGTATACCCGGATGGCACGATCGCCATCAAGGACGTTTCGTTTCACATCACCCATGGTGAATCGGTTGCGATCATCGGGGCCAACGGGGCCGGCAAATCGACTCTGCTGCAGCATCTTAACGGCTGCCTGGAAGCAACCTCCGGACAGATCCGGATCGGAGACACACCGCTGACAAAGGGCACGCTGCCAGACATCCGCCGCACCGTCGGCATGGTATTCCAGTATCCGGACGACCAACTCTTCATGCCAACGGTATTTGAAGATGTGGCCTTTGGCCCGCTGAACCAGGGTCTCTCAGACAGCGATGTTGACCGGCGGGTAACTGAAGCGCTCGCGCAGGTCGGTGCCGCCCACCTGCGGACCAAAGCCCCATACCACCTTTCCGGCGGCGAAAAAAAACGGGTGGCAATCGCCACCGTTCTGGCGATGTCACCCGACATCCTGGTAATGGATGAACCGACCAGCGGGCTCGACCCTTTCGCGCGTCGTCAGCTCATGTCCCTGCTACGGGAATTCAGACACACAAAGATCTTCACCAGCCATGATCTTGACATGGTCCTTGATCTCTGCGAGCGAACTATTATTATGCACGAAGGGATGATAATGGCCGACGGGCCGACTGATGAGATATTTAAAAACGAGACACTTCTCGCTGCGTGCAGACTTGAGAAACCGTTTTCGATGCAGGGGTGTCCGGTCTGCAGCAGAGGACACGCACAAACGTCCTGACACTATAAAAGTTATTTTTTTCCAGAGTCAAAAAAGGAAAGGATAGCCTCATCAAGATTTACAACTTCAGCGGTTGCATTAGACGAAGTGTGTGTTTTCAACGGAGGAGCAGGGTCTTTATTTTCCGGCTGGGCTGGTAATTCAAACAGCAGTGAAATCCCCCCCTTTGATGAAGAGGCGGAGTGCGCAGTGGCCGAAAAGATATCGGCAATCGGATTTGCTTCCGGCGCCGGGGACTGGATTTCATAATTTTCAATCAGCTGGGGCTTAAATGAGAATGCCTTTTCGTCAAATTCTCCCGCTTTCAGCCTGCGCATCATCTCCTTATGCTGTTCCTTCATCAACTCTTCAACGACAACTTCCAGGTTATCCATCTTTAGAATATCAGAATAGCCGGTTTTCTTTGAGCTTATGATCACGCCGCCCCGATAGAGCAGAGTAATGATGTGCGGATTCGCCACACCGCTGTCCTCTGTCTGAACGTGGAAGACCTCGCCTTTGTACATTAGATTGTGGTTAAATCCGAGAACCATTTACGATACCTTTTCAAAATGTTACGTACTTTAATCTTAATATATCACTTACGATAACGGCATTCTGTTAATAGTTTCAGTCGCTGACATTCAGGAGACATTTGATTTTTGCAACCGCCTCCATTGCATCCTTTGCATACAGATCGGCACCGATGCGATCGGCATACTCCTGGGTGACGACCGCCCCGCCGACCATGGTAAAGGTGGTGATTCCGGAGGAGCGGAGTCTCTTTAACACGTTGTCCATCTCTGACATGGTTGTTGTCATAAGAGCCGAAAGCCCAACCGCGTCAACCGCATACTCTTTCGCCTTGGCAATAATTGTAGTGGCCGAAACATTCTTGCCGATGTCAAAGACTTCGAATCCGTGGTTCTCAAGCAGCGTACAGACAATGTTCTTGCCGATATCGTGTATGTCACCCTCAACCGTTGCCATCAGGATCTTCCCGCGGCTCTTGAATTTTTCACCATGCATCTCCACCTTTAGCCGTGTAAAACCGGCCTGCATGGTAGCAGCGGACTGCATTACCTGCGGCAGAAAAAATATATTGCGGTCAAAACGGCGACCGACCTCCTCAAGTCCTGGCAGAAAGCCTTCGTTGCTGATTTCCAAAGGAGCATACCCTTCCGCCAGCGCCAGTTCCACCAGGGAAACGATGCCGTCGGAATCACCGCTAATAATCGCCTGCGACAGACGCTCAAGAATCGTGTCCTGCTGTTCGGACAGTACCGCCGGCCGGGCAGCTACAGCTTGTTGATCACGATATGCTTCGATGTAAGCGGCCGCCTGCTGATCTCGGTTGAGCAGAACCATCGCCGATCGCCATGCGTCCATCATAGGCTTATCCTTGGGGTTGATGATGGCGGCATCGAGCCCGGCCTCCATCGCCATCGCAAAAAACGTGGATGAGATCAGGGGGCGCTGCGGCAGCCCGAACGAAATGTTGCTGACCCCCAGCACTGTTGAGAGGCCCAGCTTCTGTTTGACCATGCGGATCGCGCGCAGCGTTTCGGCGGCCCGTTTCTGTTCGGCGCTCACCGTCAGTGTCAGGCAGTCAATGATGATGTCGTGGTCTGGAATACCGATTCTGCGTGCGGCGTTGCGGATACGGCGGGCAATCGCCACCCGCCCCTCGGCGGTATCGGGGATACCTTTTTTGTCGAGGGCCAGCCCGATGATTGCCGCCCCGTATTTTTTTGCCAGCGGCAGCACCCGTTTCAGGCTTTTGGCTTCGCCGGATACCGAGTTGATCAGCACCTTGCCGTCGGCCGCCTTTAAGCCGGCCTCCAGTGCGGCGGGACTGGACGAGTCCAGCACCAGCGGCACGCTGACTGCGCCACTGGCACAGAATACGGCGCGCTGCATGGCCGACGGTTCATCTATACCGGGAGCGCCGACATTCACATCCAGCACCGCCGCACCGGCCTGAACCTGCTCCAGCGCCTCACGGCGGATGTAGGCGACCTTCCCCTCTTGCAGCTCCTGCGAATATAACTTTTTGCCGGTCGGATTAATCCGTTCGCCGATAATGGCGGTGGCTGTTCCGCCGCCGATAGTTGCCCAGCCGGAACGGCTGGAAAGGAGCGTAGCTCCGCTCGCCTGGTCGCCAGGAAGCCAGACTCGCTGTCTCGATGCCAGAGCCTCTTTCATAGCACGGATATGGGCAGGTGTGGTGCCGCAGCAGCCGCCGATGATCCTTACTCCAATTTTTATCATTCGATCATGGTAGGCGACCATCTCGTCCGGCGTGCCGGGAAAGACGGTGCGGTCGCCGACCAGTTGCGGCAGACCGGCATTGGCCTGCGAAATCAGCGGCAGAGCGGTTACGCGGCGCATACGGCAGAGTATGTCGTAAATACCGTCAACACCGAGGCCGCAGTTGGAACCGACTATATCAGCCCCGGCGGCAGCCAGCGTGATGGCGGCCGCTTCGGGCGGGGTTCCGAGAACAGAACGGCCATTATCATCAAAAGTCAGCATCGCTATGACAGGAATTGTGGCGGAGACCTCCCGTATCGCGATAACGGCGGCACGGCACTCTTTGATGTCCAGAAAAGTTTCAAGGCTGATCAGATCGGCACCGGCAGCGACAAGCGCCTCGGCCTGTTCACGAAAGGCCGCCCTCATCTGATCAAACGGCACCTCACCCAGAGGCTCGACAAACTGGCCGGTCGGCCCGATCGAACCGCCGACATAGGCCCTGGAGCCCGCTGCTGTGCGGGCAATTTCAACCGCTCTGGTATTTATCTCGGCCAGACGATCTTCCAGTCCGTAGTGTGCCAGCTTGAACCTGGTCCCGCCAAAGGTGTTGGTAATGATTATATCGGCGCCGGCTTCGATATAGTCGCTGTGGACCGAAGCAACGACCTCCGGCATGGTCAGATTGAGTTCCTCAGGGGACTGCCCCGGCTGGAGCCCGCGTTCCTGGAGCATTGTCCCCATGGCGCCGTCCAGGATCAGTACCCGCTCCTGAAGCGCTTCGCGGAATGGTTTCATCGTGTCACCCCTTCCTTACGATCATTCACCGGTCCCGTCGAGGAATCTTCCGGTTCCGACGGAGGTGGTTGCTCAAGAGAATAGTCGGGTGGCAACGGTTCTGAAAGGTCAAGGTGGTGTAGAATGACCCCGCTGTTGCCATCAACGTCTAGTTTAACCGTTTGTACCTGGGGGAAATTCACGGCAACGGTATCAACGACGGAATAGACCGCCAGCATTTCGGCTGAACTTCCGGACAGCATTGCATCAGAAAATGTGCGATTAAAATCTATTGTGGCCTGAGTTCCTTCAATTCGTGCGGTATTGACGGCGGCCCCATCCGGCAGCGTCCCCTCCAGTTCACCGACCGGACCGTTCAGCAGCTCGTGAAGAACACTCTTCAGACAGGCATTGTCGTCATCACAATTACCAATCTCCCGTGCTTCACGCGCCAGATGCGTACCATCCTCGGCAAAAAAAAGCGTGACAGAGCGGTATCCCTTCGCGTTCTGCTGCGGCGGTGCGACCGGCACTTCCTGGCTGGAACGATATTTCTGCCAGATCATGATGCTGAAAAACAGGGTAAAAACCAGAAATGGTACCAGTATGCTGATAGTGATCTTTTTTTGCCGGCGGGCTGGCATCAGACGCTTACCTCCTCTTCATCAAGACTGACCTGAAATACGTCTCCAAGCTTCCCCCCCAGAAAGCGATTGCCAACCCGGACAAAACCGGCCGGTATATCGCTGACATAATAGTTATGGTTACCCTTTTCAGCGGGAGGACGGAGCAGCCCCTTCTCAGCCAGGATGGCTGCCACCGTCCGTGCCGTCTCTTCGGCTGAGTCAACCAGCGTCACGCCCGGCCCCATAACCTCGGCTATTATCGGCTTGAGCAGCGGATAATGCGTGCACCCAAGCACCAGCGTATCGACTGCAGCCTCTTTCAGCTCCTGGAGATAGGTCTGTGCAATCAACCGTGCGATCTGGTTGTCGATCCACCCTTCCTCGGCCAAAGGCACAAAAAGAGGACAGGCGCGGGTCAGTACCTCGGCATCCGGTTTCAGGCGCTTGATCGCCCTGGTGTAGGCGCTGCTGCGGATGGTGCCGGCTGTGCCGATGACGCCGATCCGCCCCGAGCGGGTTACTTCAACCGCCCGGCGGGCACCCGGTTCTATGACGCCAACCACCGGAATCGACAATTGACGTTTGAGGGCGGGCAATGCCACGGCTGAGGCTGTATTACAGGCAACAACCAGAAGTTTGATATCCCGTTTAACCAGGAATGAGGCAATCTCTCCGGCATAGCGCGTTACCGTTTCGGGAGACTTGGTGCCATACGGTACCCTGGCGGTATCACCGAAATAGAGTGTGTCCTCCTGTGGAAGAGCCTGCATTATCTCGCGCAGAACCGTCAACCCCCCCACCCCGGAATCAAATATGCC
>JAQUCU010000188.1 GCA_028686055.1 Desulfuromonadaceae bacterium | reverse complement strand
TGGAGAGCGTCACCGTCACGTCATTATGGGCAACGACCGTATTGCCGTTGGCGTCGACCAAGCTTGCCGTGAACACCACCGCCCCTGCTTCATTCGCTCCCGTGGCGGAAAGTTTGACCGTCACGTCATTGATCGTATCGGTAATGACCGGAGTCGCTTCGGTACTATCGATCTTCAAGTTCTCAAAGCTATTTGCACTTCCTCCGTTGGCTTCACTGGCGTTTGTGATCTTTACATGTAATGTTTCCCCATCCACGTAAACGTCATCGCCTTGGGTATAACCGACCGTTCCTGATGACGTATTGGCGGCAATGGTAATATTCTGTCCGTTGGAGAGCGTCACCGTCACGTCATTATGGGCAACGACCGTATTGCCGTTGGCGTCGACCAAGCTTGCCGTGAACACCACCGCCCCTGCTTCATTCGCTCCCGTGGCGGAAAGTTTGACCGTCACGTCGCTTAATGTGTCGCTCACTTGCGTCGTAATCGTATTGTCGGTGCTGATAACAAAATTTTCAAATCCGCCGCCGTCCACTTTACTAATGCTATTGGTAACATTTTTAGCATCGATATAAACATCATCGCTTTCGGCAGGAACGAGGATCGTCGCACTGGACTGCCCTGCTTGGATCAGCACGACTTCACCGTTGGCAAGCGTTACGGTCGCATTACTCGCCGCAACCGCCGGCTGTCCGTTTGTATCGGTCAACGTGATCGTATAGGAAATTGACCCGCCCTCGAGCGTTGCCACGGAAGAAAGAGTTGCGATGACGGTATCGGCAGGTCCTACGCCGCCGTCTGGCTCCACAGCACCGTCTAAGATCTCCGTCGTTACGGTAGGCTCGGTAATCGTAACGATATCGTAGCTTCGATATCCGCCGACGGGATTGCTGATACTCACTTGGTATTTTTCACCGTTATCGCTGTAAAAATCATCGACGGCATCAACCGTAAACGTGGCGCTTGTTTCACCCGCCTTAATGACGACAGTTTGCGTGTGCGTGATAAAATCGCCCGTTGAGGCATCGATCGTCTGATAACTGATGCTCAAGCTCAAGTCGGTATAAGTCGGTAGCGAAGTGCTGACCGTATAAGTCGCACTTTCTCCCTCGATCACCGTTGCATCGCCAGAAAGTGCAATCGTCACGTTTTTTTGATCGGCAGTTTCTGTCGGCGGTACAGGGGTGTCCGGCGTATTGGTCGGTATATTGTTGGTCGGCGTCACGGGGGCACTCACCGTCGCTTGCGGAGTCGTCGTCGAAGTCGTATCTTGGATGATTTCCGTTGTCGTTTGTTCCGCATTTCGCGTCGTATCAAGTTGTTCCGTCGCCACACCGCCTCTGGCATCATCGGCAATATTAAGGGTCGTCTCGAAAGTCTCCACCGCCGGCGATTCGGCAAGGGCGCGTTGTAACGTCGGTACCGTCGTGTCATCAATGACGGTGGTATCGTTCGTAAACGGCGTGTTTTGAAAAAATGTTTCATCCAAACGCACTTGCGCCGGTCCTTGGATATCGATCTCTCGACCGTCGGCAAAAACGACTTTGGCAAATTCACTAATGGTTAAAAGCCCGCCGTTCTCCGAAATCGGGTCGCGATCTTTTAAAATTTCTTCAGCATTTTCACCTTGAGTGACAAGACCCCTAATATCCGTAATCGTTGCAACCGTTGATGCCATATTGAAACCCCTATTAGTAATGGATAATGATTTATTGTAGCGGGTTTAAAAAGGAAAAACTAGGATACGCGCGTATAAATTTGAGGGTTTAAGCGTGTTTGATGAAAAGCGTCAATGCCAAACGGTCTTTGACGCCAAGCTTTTCGTAAATTGTTGAGAGGTATTTTTTAACCGTAATCTCAGCCACATGTAACATCGTCGCGATGGCCGCGTTACTCAGTCCGTCCGATACCATCAACGCGATCTCTTTTTCTTTTGCGCTTAAAAGCGATAATTTTTCAAGATGCGGCACTTGCTTGGCATTGACTTCTTCAATCATAAATTGCATCAATTCGGGATAGACCCATACGTTTTTATGTTCGACGCTTTGACAAATATGCTTCATGATTTCCGGATGACTCATGGCATGCGCATAGCCTTTAACGCCGAGTTTGAGCAAAGAACAGCCTTCAAGGGCATTTGGATTAGAACGAAAAACAACGATTTTGAGTTGTGGAGCAAAGCTTAAGAGCTCTTTACAGTGGGCATAGACCGTTTTAGGTTCATCTTCAAGATGTAAAAATACGACATCCAAAGAGCGAGGAGAAAGTGTTTCAAAAAGCGCATCAAACGACGGCAAAACCTTACAGGTAAGATTTTGCATCGTCGTATGAAAATATTTGGCTTTTGAAACGGAAAAAAGCATATTAGCGCTCGGTTAAAGCGGATTGTTTGGTTTTCAAAATCGGTTTTAGGATATAGTCCATGATCGTTCTTTTCCCCGTTAAGATATCGGCTTCCACCGTCATACCCGCTTTGATCTTGAGGCGCTGCTGATCATCGACATAATTGGTTTTACTTTGCACATCGACGATATACCATTCATCTTTACCCTTTTCGTCCAAAATCGTATCGGCGGAAATATACGAGATATTGCCGTCTAAACCGCCGTAAATCGAAAAGTCGTACGATTTGACTTTCACTTTAGCCGGTTGGCCTACATGTAAAAAACCGATATCGGAAGGTTTGACTTTCACTTCGGAGACAAAATAGTCTGTTTTCGGCACGATTTCTATAAACGTCTTTCCGGCAGAGATCGTCGCTCCGGGCGTTTTGATCGCAATGGATTTGATCACGCCGTCTGCAGGAGAGACGATGACGGATCGTACGATTTTATCTTTCAAGGATGAAAGCATCTCATACAATCGATCGATCTCGGCATTGGTTTCCGTTAACGCATTGTTGGACTCTTTCGTAAACGTATACGTACTTTCGTCTAAACTTTGTTCCAACTCTTTAATCGCCGATTTGAGTGTCGGAATCGAGCCTTCAACCGCTTTGAGATCGACTTCCAAATCATTGAATTTTCGAAGTTGTTGCATGTAATCGACTTTGGAGACCAAGCCCTCTTGCGCGAGCTCTTTTTTGATCTTCATCTCTTTGGAAAGCAGTTGATAATTTTGTTGCAACAGTTTTTCTTTGCCCAAAGCGTCACTCAGATCATTTCTCTTTTGGATTAATTTTTCTTTGATCACGCCTTGCGTCGCCATCAACTTTTGTTGATTCGTTTCATAAAACGCTTTCTCATACTCCATAATATAGGGTTTATCGGCTAATACCTCTTTGTCTAAAATCAGCGGTTGGTTATAGGCTTCTGCCACCAAACGCGCTTTTTTAGCTTTTAATTCCAAAAGCCGGATTCTATTTTTATCGTATTCGCTTGTATATGCGATGTCGTGCAATTGCGCTAAAGGTTGATCTTTTTTCACCGTGTCGCCTTCTTTGACCAAGACTTCATCGATAATGCCGCCTTCAAATAAAGAAACCGTCTCGATCTTATCGGAAGGAATGATTTTTCCTTCGGCTTTTACCATCTCGTCGATCTTTGAAAACGATGCCCAGACGATCAAAAAAGCAATTGTAAACGTCATAATCCATAAAATTTTATGTAAAGCGCTGGAGGAGCGGAGTAAAACGGCCGAACTGAATGAAGGCATAAAGTCTAAAAGCGTTTTATCGTATTTTTTACGAATCAAGTTTTCTTCGTTGATCTTTTTGAGCTTTTTCTCTTGCGTAATATCGTTGCTGGCAAAAATAAATCCGATGTGTTCGTGATGATCGTTAAAAAGCGGTTGAATGATCGTATCCATCCATAACAACTCGTCATTATTGGTTGCATGCTTCATTTCGCCTTTCCACAACGTCTTGGTTAATACGATATCGTGGAACTGCGTCTTAAAAAGAGCAATCGCCTCTTTTTTAATGAGAAACGCGTACTCTTTGCCGATCAAATCGACGGGTTTATAGCCAAAAACGTTGCACAGTTTCGTACTGACGTGATTGATCGTGCCGTTGAGATCGCAGAGTGCTAAAATAACATAGTTGTCTAAAAGTTCACGATTTTGAAAACGAAAACTTTTAGAGAGTTCTTCCGATTGAAATTCCATTGATTTTACCTTTAACGTTATGACGCTTTTAATTTATTCAAGACGTCGCTTTTAGGACCGTCCATCATGATTTTTCCATCGTCAACGACGATAATTCTATCGACCAATTCCAAGAGTGACGTTTTATGCGTCACAAGGATAAACGTTTTATTTTCTAAATACGGCCTAAGACGTTTAAGAAAAAGTTGTTCGCTGTTCATGTCCATTTGATTGGTCGGTTCATCCAATAAAACCATCGGACAGTTTAACAGAAGCGCCCGTGCAATGGCCAAGGATTGCGCTTGTCCACCCGATAAGAGGCTACCTTTTTCACCGACTTGAAGATCAAATCCTTGAGGGTCTTTCTGTACGAAATCCAAAACACCGCTGATCTCCGCCGCTTGGATGATCTCATCATCCGAAGCTCTCGGCGCACGGTAAACGATATTTTCACGTACGGTTCCGTTGAACAAAATGGTCTCTTGCGCCACATATGCTATGTTTTTACGAAGCTCGGCAGGATCGAGCTGCTTGATGTCGATACCGTCAATCAAGACGGAGCCTTCATCGGCATAATAAAGAGACATGAGTAGCTTTTGAATGGTCGATTTCCCCGAACCGATCCGCCCGATAATCGCTACTTTTTCTCCGGGTTCAATGCTCAAAGAGACGTTGCTTAAAGAGGCTTTGGAACTTTGCGGATACGTAAACGTTACGTTTCTAAACTCGATTTTACCTTTGTACTCCGGACGCATGATAAATTTTTTACCGTACGGATGTTCGACCGGTAAGTTCATGATCTCATCCAACGCTTTAAAAGAGGTTTTCGTATGCTCAAATGTTGCCAACAAACTCGCCACTTGTCCCATTGGGGCAATCGCACGAGAAGCAATAATCACGGTTGCGATCAACCCGCCCATCGTCAAATTCATGTCGACGATCAGATACACGCCGGCGATGATGATCAAAACGGTATTGAGTTGGATCAAAAAGGAGGTGACCGTCGTAATAGACGCCGAGA
>JAQUCU010000027.1 GCA_028686055.1 Desulfuromonadaceae bacterium | reverse complement strand
GTTTACCCTCTACTGGTGGTTAGGCAGCAACCATAACATCTGGACAGTCAATTTTGTAGAAATCAAGGCAGCATCTCATCTGCTCCCTTATGGCGGTGTTGTCACTGTTGCCACTCTATGTTTTTTCCTTGGTGCAACGGGCAAATCCGCACAGCTGCCGCTCTTTACCTGGTTACCTGACGCGATGGAAGGCCCGACACCGGTTTCTGCACTCATCCATGCTGCTACCATGGTGACTGCGGGCGTCTACATGATTGGCAGGATGAGCTTCGTTTTTATCAAATCGCCTGATACCATGATGGTAATCGCCGTTGTAGGTGCTGCCACCGCAATATTTGCCGCGACAATTGGTACCGCCCAAAACGACATCAAGCGGGTGTTGGCGTATTCAACCGTATCACAGCTTGGTTTCATGTTTCTTGCTATGGGAGTTGGTGCGTTCAGTGCAGGCATCTTCCACCTGATGACCCACGCCTTCTTCAAGGCCTGTCTGTTCCTCGGTTCCGGCTCAGTCATTCATGCCATGCACCATGCGCTTCACAAGGTACACTCAAATGATGACGCGCAGGATATGCGCAATATGGGTGGGCTTCGCAAGGCAATGCCGATCACATTCATCACATTTCTTGTCTCCACAATAGCAATCTCTGGTCTTCCCGGTTTTTCCGGGTTCTTCTCCAAGGATGAAATTCTCTGGATGGCTTATTCAAACTCCTATCACGGTAATCTCAATGTAGTCCTCTGGAGCATTGGCGCAATAGCCGCCTGCTTCACTGCATTCTACATGTTCCGCCTGGTATTCATGACATTCTTTGGCGACTGCCGGATTAATGCAAAAGCCAAGGAATATCTCCATGAGTCTCCGCTGGTGATTACAATCCCGCTGATGGTCCTTGGAGCTCTTGCAGCTGTTGGCGGCTATCTCGGTATGCCGAAGATCCTGGGCATGCTCCCCAACTACTTTGAACACTGGTTGGATCCTGTCTTTGAGTTGGCAAATGAATTTGGCAGCACCTACGCCCGCCAGACGGTTCATCCCAGCCATGGACTTGAGTGGGGTCTGATGGGGCTGTCGGTTGTCATTGCACTGTTCGGAATCGGCATCGCATTTACGATGTACGTCAAGAATAAAGAACTGCCCGGCAAATTTGTAGCTGCATTCCCAACACTGCACCGCGTCGTATATAACAAATGGTATATTGACGAAATATATGACTACCTGTTCGTTAATCCATGCAAGGCGTTTGGTCAGTTTCTCTGGAAGGGCTTTGACGTCCTGATTATAGACGGGGTTGTCAATGGCGTTGCCAATACCATGATGGGATTCAGCGGTATTTTCCGCTTAATGCAGTCCGGTTACATCTTTAATTACGCGATATCAATGGCACTCGGTGTTGTCGTAATGCTCGGCTACTATATTTTTAAATAACCAATTCATTAGCACTTTGTATAAAGGAGCACGAATTCATGAGTAACGTACTGAGCCTGACGACATTCCTGCCGATACTGGGTGTCCTGTTGCTGCTGTTTATCCCTAAAGACAGCAAAGGAGTACTTCGGAATGTCACACTCGTGGTAACAATTGTGACTTTCCTGGTGTCACTGATCATGCTGACAGGATTCCAGTCCAACGCTGATTTCCAGTTTACTGAAAATGTACCCTGGATCGCAGCTGGCCCGTTTATAATGCGGTATAACATCGGTATTGATGGAATCAGTCTCTGGCTTGTAATTCTGACCACCTTCATAATGCCGATCGCCGTCCTCTCGACCTACACGGCCGTAGAAGAAAAGGTTAAAGAATACATGATCTGCCTGTTGCTGCTTGAAACCGGCATGCTTGGCGCATTTATATCACTGGATCTCTTCCTGTTCTATATTTTTTGGGAAGTAATGCTGATCCCGATGTATTTCATGATCGGCATCTGGGGAGGAAAGAACAGGATCTACGCATCTTTGAAGTTCTTCATATACACCATGGTTGGATCGATGCTGATGCTTGTAGCCCTGATATTCCTCTATTTCAAAGGGATGCAGGCCGGTATCACTGACTTTGGTCTGCTGCAGTTCTTCAGCCTTAAGCTTGACCCGGCTACGCAGATCTGGTTGTTCCTTGCATTCGCTTTTGCATTCGCAATAAAGGTTCCAATGTTTCCGCTCCATACATGGTTGCCCGATGCACATACGGAAGCACCGACAGCCGGTTCGGTTATTTTGGCAGCTATACTGCTGAAAATGGGTACATACGGTTACGTCCGTTTTGCTATCCCCCTGTTTCCCGAAGCTGCTCACACGTTTGCTCCGCTGATTGCGACTCTTGCTGTCATCGGCATTGTCTATGCGTCACTTGTTGCGATGGTCCAGGAGGATGTCAAAAAACTAGTCGCCTATTCATCCGTTGCCCACCTCGGATTTGTCATGCTCGGAGTATTTGCTTTTAACGTTGAGGGTATTACCGGTGGTATGATCCAAATGATCAACCATGGCATCTCTACCGGCGCACTGTTCCTTATTGTCGGCTTTATTTATGAGCGACGCCATACACGACTGATCACCGATTTTGGCGGCTTGTCGAAACAGATGCCGGTATTTGCAACCATATTCATGATTGTCACCTTTTCATCAGTAGGCCTGCCAGGCACTAACGGTTTCGTAGGAGAATTTCTTATCCTCCTCGGTTCATTTGGAAGTGAACTGCGCTGGTGGACGGTTGTTGCAACAAGCGGAGTAATCCTCTCGGCTGTCTACATGCTCTGGGTATTCCAGCGTGTCATGTTTGGTGAGCTTGACAATCCTAAAAACCAGAAGCTGACCGATCTTAATGCTCGTGAAATTGCAATTATGGTTCCACTGCTGGTTCTGATTTTCGTCATAGGTATTTACCCCAAGCCTTTCATCGATAAGATGGACCCTGCCATCAAGAAGCTTGTGGCGCAAGTAAAAGTCTCATCAGTAAACGCTCAGGTGATTCCTGGCATTGAGCAGAGTCAGCTGCCCGCAGGCCACGTGCCGATTGAGCAGATGCCTGCAGGACAATCCGGCATGGAGTCAGCTATTCCTGCCCAAACAGCACCAGTTGTTAATTCTCACGAAGTAAAGTAATAAAATTACGAGTCAATCCGACCGGAGGATATTTTAGATGGACATGATTTTAATTCCAGTCGTCAACATGACGCCGATTCTACCGGAGATAGCACTCTCCGTGCTGGCCATGGCTCTTCTGCTGATCAATGTATTTGCACCCAGCGGCGGACAGAAGTCATACCTTGCATACATAAGTTTTATCGGTATCGTTGCGACGGCGGTGTTGGTAGGATCAGGGTGGGGCAACCACATAGAGAGCTTCGGCGGTTCGGTGGTACTCGATAATTTTGCTGTATTCTTTAAGATGACTTTCCTGGTTACTGCCGGATTGACTGTACTGATCACCGATAAGTACATGGAACGTGAAGGATGTAATCACGGCGAATTGTATCCGCTTATCCTGTTTGCGGTCGTCGGTATGATGCTGATGGCATCCGGCACTGATCTCATGACCATTTTCCTCGGCCTTGAACTGATGTCTGTGACACTTTATGTTCTTGCCGGTTTTAACAGAGCGAATAAAAAATCCAATGAGGCCGGTCTTAAATACTTTCTCCTTGGCTGCTTTTCCACCGGTTTCATGCTGTACGGTATGGCTCTAATCTATGGCACAACCGGCACCACACGCCTCTATAAGATAGCAGAAGTAGTCGGGCAAATGACGCATCCCTCTGGCAATATCATGCTTGTAGCGGGTATGTTGCTCATGATGACAGGTTTTGCATTTAAAATAGCTGCCGTACCGTTTCATATGTGGACACCAGATGTTTATGAGGGCGCTCCAACACCGATGACAGCTTTCATGTCGGCTGGTCCAAAAGCTGCTGGTTTTGCCGCACTGCTCCGCCTTTTCCTGGTCGCACTTCCTGCACTTCAGGTTGAGTGGAGCCAGGTGCTATGGGTTTTGGCTGTTTTGACGATGACCGTCGGTAATATAACCGCACTGCGTCAGGAAAATATAAAACGCCTTCTCGCGTACTCATCAATTGCTCACGCAGGATATGCTCTGGTCGGTTTTACTGCCGGAAACGGCACAGGTACGGCAGGTATTCTGTTTTATATGCTTTCTTACTCATTCATGAACATCGGAGCTTTTGCCGTTATTATCCTGGTTGCCAAAAAGGGTGAAACCAATGGCAATGTTTCCGACTTTGCCGGTCTCGGCTTCAAGCGTCCGGTGCTTGCCCTTGCCATGACCCTGTTTCTCTTTTCTCTGGCCGGTGTACCACCTGCAGCCGGTTTTATAGGCAAGTTCTACCTCTTCTCCGGTGCTGTTCAGCAGGGCTACATCTGGCTGGCGATCATTGGTGTGCTTAATAGCGCCGCTTCAGCCTATTACTACCTGCGTATCATGGTCTTCATGTATTTCAAGGAATCTACGGAAGAATTCGAGTGGGTACATGTTTCCGCCCCGGTTGCACTGGCGCTGGTCATAGCTGTTGCCGGCACATTAATCCCCGGCATTGTTCCGTCGGTAATTCTTGAATATGCACAGATGGCTGTCAAGCTTTTGTAGCTTGTCTGACCGGCATGCATTATAATAATGGGCGGTCTCATGTTGAGGCCGCCCTTTTTATTTTTCTGAAAAAAGCTGACGGGAGTTTATGTGACAACTCAGGAAATATGGACAATCCTCAAGCTGCTTGCATGGACAAAGGATTACCTTCTCTCCAAAGGGGTTGTAAACGCGCGTCTGGAAGCAGAATGGCTCCTCTGTGCCGCAACCGGCCTTGACCGTGTCGGTTTATATCTTCAGTATGACAAACCTTTGAATGACGGTGAGCTTGCGGCATATCGAGCTATGGTTGCCCGGAGGGCAAAGCGTGAACCGCTCCAGCATATCCTTGGAACTCAGGAGTTCTGCGGGCTTGATTTTAATGTCAATGCTGATGTGCTGATACCCCGCTATGACACCGAACTGCTTGTATCAGAGGCAGTGACAAGAACGCCGGACGCCCGCTCTGTTCTTGATATCGGAACCGGGAGCGGCTGTATTGCCGTTTCATTGCAGAAACGGCTGCCGAAAGCTCATGTCACGGCCACGGACATCTCCGAGGCGGCACTGGCGGTTGCACGGCGCAACGCCGAAAAAAACGGCGCTGCGGTCGAATTTAAGCACGGATCGCTTTTCACCCCGGTTGCCGGCCGAAGCTTTGATCTGATCGTTTCGAATCCTCCGTATATCCCAACGGCTGACATCTCAACACTCGATCAGGAAGTACGCGATTATGACCCATTTGCCGCTCTGGATGGCGGCTGTGACGGACTACATATTTACAGAGCGCTTATACCTGAAGCGGCAGAATATTTGAACAAGGGGGGATGGTTGCTGGTGGAAATCGGAATCGGACAGGCTAATGACGTTGCAGCGTTGTTCAAGATGTCAGGCAGCTACTGTCAACCAATTGCTGTCATCGACTCCGGTGGCATTGAGAGAGTTGTGGGGGCACAGATAAAGGAGATACCATGAACATCGAAGAAGCGAACAGAGTGTTGGTTGAAGGCGAACTACTTGTTGCTGAAGCAGATATTACTGCCGCAATCGCCAGAATAGCAGAAGAGATGACAGCAGAGTTGAAGGAGTCAAATCCGCTCCTGATCTGCTGCATGAACGGCGGGCTTGCTTTTACCGGCCAGTTGCTGACAAAGCTGGTGTTTCCTCTACAGATCGATTATGTCCATGCCACTCGCTACGGTCATCAGTTAAACGGCGCAATGCTTGACTGGAAGGTCAGGCCCCAGATCGATCTTCATGGCAGGACTGTAGTACTTCTTGACGACATTCTTGATGAAGGGGTTACACTGGCCGCAATTGCCGAATATTGCCGTCAGCAGGGCGCGGCAAAGGTAATGATGGCGGTACTGGTAGAGAAGCTTCATCTGCGCAAGGTGAAACCGGGTATGCGGGCCGACTTCACCGGCATTGAGATCGGCGACCGTTTTCTGTTCGGTTACGGCCTGGACTACAAGGGGTACTGGAGAAACGCCCCGGGTATTTATGCGCTTAAAGGGCACTAAGAGGTAATCTGATGAAACAACGTGCAATTCTATGTCCTCGCTGCAGGCGATTGATAGGCAGTGAAGAGAAGGTTTGTTCATGGTGCGGTACATCCCGTTCCTCGTCATGGTGGCAGTTTATGAGCTGGACGCGTGGAGCCATGGTTGGTGACCGGATCGTAAAAGCGATCATCACGGTTAACATCCTTTTCTTTGCCATCTCGCTCGTGCTGCATACCTCTGCCGGCGGCTCCGGCGGTTTTCTCTCCCCCGGGCAGGGCAGTCTTTTGCTGCTGGGCGCAACCGGCACGTATCCGATTGATTATTTCGGGCGCTACTGGACACTTATCAGTGCCAATTATCTGCACGGAGGCATTCTTCACATCATCTTCAATCTGATGGCTTTGAATCAGATAGCTCCCAAGGTGTCCGGCGAGTACGGTGCCAGTCGCATGTTCACCATCTATACGGTAAGTGGTGTCCTCGGGTACGTGGTTTCCTACCTGGCCGGAGTGCCGTTCACGATTGGAGCTTCGGCAGCGGTCTGCGGTCTGATCGGAGCCCTGCTCTACTACGGCAAAAGCAGGGGTGGGGTTTACGGCAACTCGGTTTACCGCGAGGTGACCGGCTGGGTCATCAGTCTTTTTATCTTTGGACTGATATTTCCCGGGATTAATAACTGGGGGCACGGCGGCGGAATTCTCGGAGGGATTATTGTTGGCGCTCTCGTGGGCTACAATGAGCGAAGGCGTGAAAACAACTACGACCGCGCTTTGGCACTGTTGTGTGGAATTATTACGCTTTGCGTGCTGGGGTGGGCTGTCATCAGCGCCTATAGCTACAGCTGATACCGCAGTCAGGTGACTGCAATATTGTAAGGGCCGGTCATTCAGGTTTTATTCCGATGATTTCGTCGACCCGTGCACCGTCAAGTGTCTCTTCCGACTGCAGCGCCTCGGCAAGAAGGTCAAGTTTGACACGGTTAACGCTCAAAAGTGCATCAGCCTGCTCTTCCGCCCTGCCTATAAAGGCAGCGATCTCCTGGTCGATACGCCAGGCCATGGCTTCAGAGAAGGTCTTCTCCTCGGCAAGCTTTCTTCCCAGGAACGGATGCTCCTCGCCACGGCTGAACGTCATCGCCCCAATTTTATTGCTCATTCCCCACTGGCAGACCATCTTCTCCGTAAGGTCGGTGACAAGCTTCAGGTCGCTCTGGGCGCCGGTGGAAACCTCACCGAATACAAGCCGTTCCGCGACACGCCCACCCATCGCCACCGCCAGTCGCTTTTCCAGATAGCTCTGCGGGTAGTGGTAGCGGTCGTCCACGGGGAGCTGCTGGGTAACCCCCAGCGCCATGCCGCGGGGGATGATCGTTACCTTGTGAATCGGGTCGGTGCCAGGAAGAAGCCTGGCAACCAGGGTGTGGCCCGCCTCGTGGTAAGCGGTGATCCGTTTCTCTTCAGTGGTTATGAACATCTTACGTTCGCTCCCCATCAAAATCTTATCTTTGGCCAGTTCCAGATGCTCCATCGTTACCGCAGCAGCATCCTCCCGCGAGGCGAGGATGGCCGCCTCATTTACCAGATTCTCCAGGTCGGCGCCGGTCATGCCCGGTGTACCGCGGGCAACTACACTCAGATCAACCCCGGGGGCGAGGACGATCTTGCGCACATGGACCTGAAGTATCTTCTCGCGATCGCGCCAGTCTGGACGTTCTATCACCACGTGCCGGTCGAAACGGCCGGGGCGGAGCAGGGCAGGGTCCAGCACGTCGGGGCGGTTGGTGGCTGCCAGGACGATAACCTCCTCATGCTGGTCAAAGCCATCCATCTCCGAAAGCAGTTGGTTGAGGGTCTGCTCCCGTTCGTCGTGGCCGCCGCCGAAACCGGCGCCACGGCTGCGCCCCACTGCATCCAGTTCATCAATGAAAATGATGCTGGGGGGGGATTTCTTGGCATTGGCGAACAGATCCCTTACCCGGCTGGCGCCGACCCCAACGAACATTTCAATGAACTGGGAGGCGGAAATGCTGAAGAAGTTTACCCCGGCCTCCCCGGCCACCGCACGCGCCAAAAGGGTCTTGCCGGTACCGGGGGGGCCGACCAGAAGTACCCCTTTGGGAACTTTGCCGCCGATCCGTTCAAATTTTTTGGGGTTGCGCAGGTAGTCAACAATTTCCCTCAGCTCCTGTTTGCTGTCTTCCATGCCGGCCACGTCCTCGAAGGTCACAGAGATCTTCTCCTGCGTCGTGTACGCACGGGCGCCGGAGCGCGCCAGGCCGCCCAGCATACCGCCCGGCCCCTGGCTGCGCATCGCTTTCATCCCCATCCACCATAGACCGATCAGGATCAGCCAGGGGGCAAAACCGATCAGCACATTGACAAGGAAAGACGATTCCGTGGTAACCGCCGTCACCTCCACTTTGTGGACTGTCAGATCCTGCATCAGGGTCTGATCGCTGATCGCAGGCATGAAAGTGTTGAAAGCGCTCACCTCCCGGAATGTAACCTTTCCCTGGACCTGTTCGCTTACCTTGGTTTTTACTCGGAAACCACCGTTAATGGCAGATCCCTTGATGGTGATATTTTTGATATTATCAGCCGCCAGCTCACTGCGGAAGCGGCTGTAGCTGATCTCCGCACTCTGGTCGTCCTGTTGCGCAAGGTATGAGTAGTACGCGTTGAACAGGAGCGAAAGCAGCATGATGATCAGTATCTGTTTCCAAAATGGCATTGACATGGAAGCGTGCCTCGCTAAAGAAATGCTGATGATACAGTTTACCGCCGGCAGCGGATTTGGCAAGAGAAGTCAAAGCGCCTCGCTGAGGTGGCGCTTTAGCGGCAGCATGTATATAATGATTGCAGGAGTTCAGGGCGATTTTAAAGGAAGGGTGATATGTCGGACCAACGCGAAAAAGCCGATTCTGATCTGCTGTGCAGCTGCGGGGAAAAACACACGGGGCACATCTGCTGGCTGTCCCGAATGGGACTGCTCATGGAAGTGCAGCATCTGTGTGACAACCCGACCGTTTCCTGCTCAAAGTGCGGGGCTAAAGCAAACCTGCCTCACAACGTTTGTTTTCCCGTCACTCTCGAGGAAACTTCCGGCAGTTGATTAATACCTTTTTCCCATATGGCACGCCTCATGCTATTCCAACGGTACGGAGGTAAACAACCATGGGGAAATCTATACTGATTTGTGACGATGAACCGCTTGTTAGAATGAGCTTGAAGAGCATGCTGTCCGATCTGGGGTTCGATGAAATACTTGAATGCGGAGACGGTGCAAAAGCCGTGGAGTTGGCTTTGGGGTGCTTTCCTGACATGGCGATTATGGATGTTTCCATGCCTGGTCTGGACGGGATAACCGCTGCAATCGAGATTAGAAAAAAGTTGAAAATCCCGATCATGCTGCTGACAAGCGCGTGCGACAATGCGACTGTAAAACGGGCATCAGCAAGCGGAATTGCCGCTTTTTTAACCAAACCGCTCCGGCAGCAGGATCTGCTGCCGGCCATTGAACTCGCCCTGCAGCACGTTGAAGAGGTTGAATCTCTCAAAGAGAAAATAGATGACCTGCGCGAGCTTATCGAAAACCGCAAAATAATTGAAAAAGCCAAAGGGCTTCTGATGGAAAAGAATCGTGTGTCCGAGGCCGAAGCCTATAGAATAATGCAGAAGACGGCAATGGATAAACGTAAAACGCTGCTGCAGGTGGCTAACGGGATTTTGAAAGAAGTTTAGGTTTATGAGTGCGGTCAGGGGGGAAAGACCGCACTCACCTGGTTCTGCCGGCAGGGCTTGCCGCTATCAGGCGATCAGTCATGATCTCAATCTCTGCAACTACTGCAGCGTCCACCTTCCGTATCCAGCGCTTCGGAATGGCTTCCATACCGAAATAGGCCCCGGCCAGCATCCCGCAGATGGCACCGGTTGTATCTGCATCGGCTCCCTGATTGACCGTTCCGGTCAAACATTCCTCAAAGCTCCGCCCGAGAAAAAACCAGTGAAAAACCGTCTGCATGGTGTCTACGATATAGCCGGTGGCCAGCCCACGATACGGCACAAAGGCGAATGTGGGAAACCGTGTCACCAAGCCATCGACATGGCGGCGCAGACGGTTTTTGCTCGCCCCACAGATTGCCAGATGCAACAGTTGCCCCAAACAGAGGCAGGCGGCATCAGAGACCGGATTATTGTGGGTAATGTGGGCCTGTTCAAGAATATACTTTTTGAGCAACTCACCGTCCGGAAACGAGAAGAGGGCCACCGGCAGAATGCGCATGGCCGCCCCGTTACCGGCATCCCATTCATTGGGTGGCGATTCCAGCTGTCCTTTAAGCATATAAGCCCGAATGCCCTTGCGGCATGTGTCACCGCAATCTACTGGACGCGATTTGAGCCATGCGGCAAAATTACCAGCAACCGCTTCTAGCGACCATCCCTGGTTTTTGACAATTGCGCGGGCAATACAGAGTGCCATCTCGGTATCATCAGTTACCTGCCCCGGCTTCAGACGGAGCCAGCCGCCACCAACAATATCCCGGAATGTGCCATATTTTGCGGCAATTTCTGATGCTGTCATGAACTCGACTGTGGCACCCAGTGCATCGCCGATCGCCATGCCGATAAAGGCGGCCCGGGCGCGATCGCGGATTTCTTCAGTGTTGTAATGGTTGAACATTAAGAATTCCAATCTTTGAATAACGCAGAGTAACTGAGGAGCTGAGAAACCATCTGCAAAAAATAATCCGATAAAACTGCCGAAATATTAAGCAAACACAGGCGTAGCTGCTTGAAAATGGATTAAGGAACTAATGTTTTCTTAAAGATCCAGTATGTTTTGCTTCTTTCCATTGCTCAGTTACGCCGTGTTTAAAGGGTTTATCGCTGTACGGTGAAACTGGCACATTCTATGCTGTACCACTTTCAGCAATGGCAACGACGCCCGCGGGATAACACCCTGTGGGCGTTTTTCATTTTGGAAGGAGACAAGTCATGGCAACTGCATGTGAGATGAAAAATAAAATTCAGGGGCATCCCTGTTTTGGCGGTAATCATCATAAAAACGGTCGCATGCACCTGGCCGTAGCTCCCACCTGCAATATTAAATGCGGCTATTGCACCCGAAAGCATGACTGCGCCAACGAATCACGCCCCGGCGTGACCAGTCGCCTGCTGACACCTGCAGAAGCTATCATCAAGGTGCGCGAAGTTATGGCCAGTCCGATTGTTGGGCCGATTATCAAGGTGATAGGTATTGCCGGTCCCGGAGACCCGCTTGCTAATGAAGAAACTTTTGAAACGTTTGAACTGGTAAAAAAAGAATTTCCTCACCTGATGCTCTGTATGAGTACCAATGGTCTGTTATTGCCGGAATCGATTGATCGTCTGTACGAACTGGGTCTCCACAGCCTGACCGTTACCATCAATGCCATTGATCCGGAAATTGGTGCAAAAATCTACCGTCATGTTACCTGGCACGGCAAACACTATACCGGTGTGGAAGGGGCCGAAATTCTGCTTGCCAACCAGTTTGAAGGTCTCAAGCGCGCCGGTGAGCTGGGGCTGACGATCAAAGTTAATTCGGTACTGGTGCCGGGCGTCAACGACGAGCAGATCCCGCTGATTGCTGCCAAGGTGAAGGAGCTGGGAGCTTTTGTGATGAACATCATGCCGATCATTCCGCAGGCTGATTTCGCCGATATCGAGCCTCCCAGCGAAGCCCGCATGGCCAAGATCAGAAAAGCAAATGAAGGTATAATAGGCCAGTTTGCCCACTGCAAACAGTGCCGGGCGGATGCAATCGGGCTTATCGGTCAGGATCTGAACATGACGATTGCCGAGGCGGCTTGTCCCACAACATGATAATCGAGCCGTTCCGCATCAATGACATCGCCACCTTTCTGGAGCTGGCGGCAACGGAGGGGTGGGTGGCCGAAGCGTGGGAGTTTGATTTCCTCCTGGCAACATTTCCCGCAGGAAGTTTCTGTGTGCGGGATGAATCGGGTACGGGTATCGGTTTTGTCACTTCCATGCGCCATGACCGGAGCGGCTGGATCGGCAACCTTATCGTCAGCGCGGAACATCGGGGGAGAGGGATTGGCGAGGCACTTTTTCTTCGGACAATTGATGCGCTTCGCGATGCGGGGGCAGATACCATCTGGCTCACTGCCTCAAAAACAGGCAAATCCATCTATGAAAAGCACGGCTTTATCGCTGTCGATACCATCTTCCGATGGACCGGCGTCGGCAGGCAGCGGCGTTCCGGGCATACAGCGCATACGGACGGAAGTATTACAACCTCCTCGGTAAGCGGCATCGACAATCAGGCCTGGGGCGACCGGCGTGATGCCTTACTGGCGGCGACCGCCGGTCGCGGCAGGGTGCTGACTAAAGAATCCGCTTTTCTCGTAATCCAGCCATGCGGAGAGGCCTTGCAGTTCGGGCCATTCTCGGCACTGGACAACAGCAGGGCGGAACAGCTCTTCGATGCTGCACTCTGCTCAATACCATGCAAAACAAAAGTCTATCTGGATGCCCCCGCCTCAAACCGCGCGGCAATGCGCTTTCTCAAGCGGAGAAGAATGCGCATCGCCGGTGCCAATGAGCTGATGTATGCAGGGAGCAAGCCTGCGTATCGCCCCGAATATATTTTCGGGCTCGCAACCATGGGGAGTTGCGGGTAGATCTGATAGATTCAACGCAATCACTCGTCATCACCCCCTTCAAACACGTCGCCTCCCTTGTCCCGCACTATCACGGCAAACTCTCCTGCCTGTGCTTTCTCTTGTGTCCCCCATCAATGAACAACCGGCGTAATAAAACTGCATTAACGGCCCAATAGGTGGTTGGATGTTAGGAATTTTCCCATTAACGAATTGTTGTAATTTCCTGCCCCATGCCGTATAAGTTTCCACTGTTATATGACCAAACGCTTCAGGCGCATGGTCTGAAATTTTCTTTTCTACAAATATGTCTCTCTTTTCCTTAAATGGTACTTAATGTGGGATTCGATAGCTGTATTTAATGTATTTCACAGGATAAGTATTCCATTTGGGAAGATCACCGGTTCACGCGCGTGCGCGTGCGGGGCTGGTCAACAACGAGTTGGCCACAAAAAGGAGAATATAATGCCGAATGATGACTTACTGGAGAAAATCAAAGAAATCAAAGCAACGGAAAAAGAGTTCAAGATATCTCTAAGGTACTTGGTTAACGCATTTGGCTTTGAAAAACGAACATCTGGCAATCGTTGGTTCATCAATAGATTTTTAGAAGAGCAACAACTTGAGACAGACCCCGACTATAACGGACACACAACTCAGAGACCTTCAAAATATGTCAAAGTTTATGATCGCCATTTCGAATCAGCCATAGCTTTAAAATCAGGAGATAAAGAGATATGCAGAAAATAGAAAAGCTAGAACTCCACTATCATCTTGATGATTCTTCGCACGCTATGGATGCATTCATTAGGAACAAGTGCGAAGCTGAGATTTTAGCTATTTTCAAAGAAACAGCCAATGTTATTGGCATTCAAATAAAGGTGGATTCTGTTGCTTATAAAGAAGGCGGCCTAATAGAAATATGGTCCTTCATCATTGACAATATCGATAAACTTGGTTCATTTGCTGGTTTAATCACAACTCTTATAACGTTGTTAAAAAATGAAAAAGGGACAAATGAGCTCGATGAAGAGGAAAAAAGACTAGCTATTGAGGAAAGAAAACTTAACATTGAAAAACTCAAACGAGAGCTTGGTGAAAAACAATATATTGATAAGCCTGATGATCTCATAACAAGCATAGACAAAAATTATAAAGTTGCTGTACGAAAATCAAACTTCTATAAATTTCTGCTTTCTTACAAGAAGGTGAATAAAATTGGGTTTACACCTCTTGATAAAGACTCTGTTCCAGTAGCTGATGAATTGATTATAAAGCGAAATGATTTTCAAAAATATATTTTAACAAGTGACAAGTTGCCTACAGAAACAATTGATGAAGCTAAAATAGAGATTGTAGCACCAGTTTTAAAACAAGGTGGGTACCATTGGAAAGGTATCTATGATGGCAAGCCAATAAATTTTACAATGCAGGACGTAGAATTCAAACATCTTGTGCTGTTAAAGAAGATTAGTTTCACTAACGGCAGTTATATCATTTGCACTCTTAATATTCATAAAAAACTAGATGAAGTTGGTAATGTTGATATCACAGGATTCTCAGTATCCACTGTGGTTAAAAAGATTGACGGACCAGTCATTTATGAAACAAGCCAAGGAAAACGCTACCTTGATCAAAAGAAACTACGTGACGGGCAACAAAATTTTGGATTCTGACTTAACAAGAACAGAGTGAAAATCGGAAGCATCTGTGAGGTTCCAACCAACACCTTGCACCTGCCCTGAGAACCGGCAGGTGAAGACTCACCCCGTTGGTAAAAAACTAGTAAAGGACAAATATAATGCCATATAGCGCTGAAACTATTGACTATGCCAGGGAACTGTCTCAAGAGATAAAAGGCCAAAGTTTTCGTTTCTATGAACCAACTATTCAAGAAGGGGAACGCGCCAGAAACAACTTTCAACGTGACTATGCAAGGGTTCTTTACTCGTCTTCGTTTCGTCGTTTACAAGGTAAGATGCAGTTATTAGGAATAGATCACTCCCATTTCCATAGAAACCGTCTAACTCATAGCTTGGAGGTAGCACAGATAGCTCGAACCATCGCTGCTGAACTCGGCGTTCAAGACCATATTGTCGTGGAAACATGTTCATTGGCTCATGACCTAGGTAACCCACCATTTGGGCATCAGGGGGAAATGCAATTGAATGTAATAGCCGCTGATATCGGTGGGTTTGAGGGAAACGCCCAGACCTTTAGAATATTACATCATCTTGAAAAAAAATCTTACCGCTACAGGGGCCTCAATCTTACATTTCGAACATTGCTGGGTGTCACAAAATATTTTAATACAAGAGAATCAAATCCTAAAAAGTTCATATACGAAGAAGACTATCAAGTATTAAATCGCCAATTTGAATCAATAGGCTTGGTACATCGACGATCTATAGATGTTCAAATAATGGATCTTTCGGACGAAATTGCTTATGCAGCACATGACCTTGAAGATTCACTCAGCTTTGGCCTTGTAACAATTGATGAACTTCTTTACGAATTTAAAATCAGCGGAGAATATGCTTCAGCATTTGAACCGTTTGTTGAAATTGTAAAGAGATGTCAAAGGTTTGGTTTCGACAGTAGTGATCTTGGATCATCAGAAGAATATTCCTATTTATTTAGAAAAGAATTAACTTCAAAAATAGTTAACTGCCTTGTTCGCGACATCGGAGTTTCTGGACAAGGGGGAAATAGTCAGAAAAGTTTAGCCTTTTTGACTCTTGGGTCTTTGGCAGAAGGTCTTAAAAAGCTGTTATTCAAGGCAATTCTGCGAAAGAAATCAATACAACGATACGAAAAATTAGGTGAAAAAGTAATTAAAGGGCTTTTCGAAGTCTATAATGACAGCACATTCAACAAAAATGATATTCTGCTACCAGTTGAATATCGCTGTAACATACTGGATGACAACAAGAAAAGACATGTTATAGACTACATTGCTGGAATGATGGACTCGTACGCTATCCAAGAGTACAAAAAGTATTTTGGAGTAAATGCTTTAGAAACCTTATATCCAATCGGTCACGAACCCAAATGAAAATATCTAAATTAAACACATAGGTCGTGTCTCCTCACCTCAACCAACTAAACTGTAACATGAGTTACTAACAAAACGCAGCATCGGTGAACCTGTCAGTGCTCACGGCCGGTGAACAATAAAAAGTACGAGAAGACAGATCATTATAACAGAGGTGGAAATGAGCAGTGGTGACCATATTGGCGACGAATTTTCCCTTATAGATTTGGGTAAATTAAACCCCTCAATCATAAAACTAATTTCTGCAACGGAGAAGGCAATCGGCGGAATCTTTAAGCCAATGCAGATTCGCAGAGTCGCAAAGGCAAAGGCTGACGCATTATTGATAGCTGCTGAAGCTGATGCAAATAAACAAGAAATTGCATACAGAGCTGCACAGCGGATTGCCTTTCTTGAGGTGAAGAGGCAAAAGAATATAGAGAACATTATAAAAGAGGCGATAGATGTCATTCCTCAAAAAACTTCCGATGAGCCAGTTGATCCCGACTGGATTGCGTTCTTTTTTGATGAATGTAAGGATGTTGGGAACGAGGATGTTCAAAAGTTGTGGGGCAATCTGCTGTCGGGCGAGTTCGAAAAACCAGGTTCGTTTTCACGAAAAGCTATCAGTATTCTCAAAACAATGAGCAGCTTAGACACAAAGCGCTTTGAACAATTTTGTTCAATGATGTTCATTATAGATAACGAACCGGGGGTGATTGCGCCAGCCTGTAGCTGCTTGCCAAGATTATTGTGCAGCCAACTGGAACCTCTTGGATTAACAATAATTGGCTTTGATGTTTTACAAGCAGATTACCTTCGTGAGGTTTACTTTAGGGGTAACAAATACAGAGTTACATTTAGTTCACCTAATCAAGCCACACATATGGCCGCAGTAAAAAGATTTTCTCCTTCCGGCATAGAACTCGCCCGTCTTGTACAGACGCAGCAAGATGGAATTGTTGCTGCAATTAATGAAGACTTTGAGTGTCAATCAATCGGAATTGTCGAAGCGTGACGCTACAACCACAGAGCAAGGTGCTCAACCAGCGGCGGCAGCGGTAGTACGTAGAGGGGTTAAGTCTCCAAAATTAAAATTTGATATTTGGAGACTTGACCCCCTGACGATGCATAAGGAGAAAAATGACCAATCAGGCAGAAGCAGCGGACTGAAACCGCCGGTGTTCTCCCAAACCGTTATCAAATCATATGAACATTATTCTTGATACAAATATCTATGACTTGCTTGCAAATGATCCGCCTACTTATGCCTTAGTAAAAGCAATGGTCGAAACAGAGCGCTACACCCGAGCAAAGAACCTGATCAAACTGGGATTATTGTGGGATGCCTCATGGCGTTTGGCAAGAAACCAGCGTGGGCCATGGTGGCACGCCGGCGGGGGAGTCCCCGACTCCTACCTGATTTAGACCTCATACAAGCGATACTCGACATGCATATCAAAGGGAGCCACAAATGATAGATCGCGCGTTGCAAAGACAACTTCTGGAGCGCTTAGCTGAGAGCTATCCAGAAAGATGCCGCTCGCTCCTCAACGACATCGATGGAGAAGAGAAACCGAAGATTGCAAACCTGCTCTACTTGCAAGAGCACGATCTTGTCGACGCTGGGCTAAAGCAGGGACTCAGCGGAAACTATGGATATCTTGGATCAAAGATCACCGCGAAAGGATTGGACTTCTTGGCGGATGATGGTGGTCTCACGGCGGTTTTGGGCACCGTCACTGTAAAGCTGCATGCGGAAACTATCCGCGATCTTCTGGAAGCCAAGATTCTCAGTGCGAACATACCGCTAGAAGAGAAGAGTCGTCTAGTCAAGCAATTGGGAAATGTCGGCTCTGAGGCTCTAAAAACGATCACAAAAAGGCTCGTTGAAAAAGGCATAGAGAACATTCCTGACGCAGCCCAATGGTTGCACTCCATGCTGGCATAGTTGCGCAACAAAAATCATGCATACAAATCATCTGTCGCTAGGTCTAAACTGTAGGTTCAACGCGGGCAAAAATGCTCTGCATTTTTGCCGGTTAATCAGGGCGTTGGAGAAAAAATGGAAATAACCCCTAAAATCTTGAAGAGTGCATCCGAAAAAGGGCTGGTCAGCGAGCATCAAGCTGAGCAGCTCTGGCGGTTCTTGTGTGAACATGAAAAAGATACGCCCCGGTTTAACTTCACACATATTCTCTACTATCTTGGCGGAATGATCGCCATCGGGGCTATGACGCTGTTCATGAACCTCGGGTGGGAACGCTTCGGCGGGTGGGGGCTCTTGTCTATTGCCCTTGCGTATGCTGTCGCAGGTCTCTGGCTTACGGAATATTTCCTTGGGCGCAAACACTTGCAAATACCGGCCGGCATCATGGCAACCTTTGTTGTCGTCCTGACGCCATTAGCCGTGTACGGCCTGCAAGCCGCGCTTGGTTGGTGGCCTGCCGGACATGTCTATCGGGAATATCACCATCTTATCGACTGGCGCTGGATTCTTATGGAACTCGCAACTCTGGCCACCGGCACAGTGATGCTGTGGCGTTACCGTCTGACATTTCTGGTTATGCCGGTTGCCGTGACACTGTGGTACATGAGCATGGACATTACTCCGTTCTTGTTCGGCGACGCGGATATGAGCTGGGAATTACGCAAATTGGTGTCTCTGTGGTTCGGCCTGCTTATCTGTTTACTGGCTTTTTGGGTAGATATCCGCTCGCGGCATGACAAGGATTTTGCCTTTTGGCTGTACCTGTTCGGTGTGCTCGCCTTTTGGGGAGGGCTGTCCATGATGCATTCAGACAGCGAACTGAATAAATTCATCTATCTGTGTGTCAACATCGTACTGATAGTTGTGGGCGCAATCTTATCCCGCAGGGTTTTCGCCGTTTTCGGTGGCTTGGGCACTGCCGGATATGTTGGCCATTTGGCCTATGATGTTTTTAAAAACAGTATGCTGTTCCCCTTTGTGCTGACGGTCATCGGTCTTGGGGTCATCGCTATTGGGATTCTCTGGCAACGCCACGAGGAGAGCATCAGCAGTGTGTTGCGGAAACTGCTTCCCGTGCCGATACGCGAACTGATTGAGAGGCGACAATAGCCTGGTTTTAATTGCCGCCGCAGTGATATAATGTGAAACAGGACAAGCGCACTACCCATTATGATGGTGGGGTGGCCCGTGCTCAAGGGCCCGAAATGAAGCTGTAACGGTGATGTTGCCTAATATTAAGGCATTAATTGTGCCGGCAGACAGAAGCTGAAAAACTAATACAATGTAACATGCTGTAATATAAGCAAATATAAGCAAGTATGTTGTCGGTATGGTCAATGCAGTTATCAGGTTGACTCAGGATTCGGCAAAGGCGCCGCCATTCAGACGAATGACGGCGCCGTTTGTTTTTATTGGAGGTAGAGAATGGAACAGTACATACCTACGGATATTATCATTGATGATACCACCCTGCGTGACGGTGAACAGACCGCCGGGGTTGTCTTCTCCAAACGCGAAAAGGTTGCTATTGCCCGCATGCTGGATTCCATCGGCGTGGGAGAGATCGAGTGCGGCATTCCCGCCATGGGCAAGGAAGAACAGGCCGGCATTCGTAGCCTGGTTGACCTGGGGTTGAACGCCCGTCTGATCACCTGGAACCGGGCGCTGGTGCCTGAAATAGAGGCAAGCATTGCCTGCGGTGTGCAGGCGGTGGATATCTCGCTATCGGTGTCCGATCAGATGATTGCACATAAACTGCGCAAAAATCGTGCAGCGGTCAAGGAACAGCTCAAAATAGCTCTCGGTTTTGCCAAGCAGTACAACCTCTACGTTTCGGTTGGCGGCGAGGATGCCAGCCGTGCCGATCTCTCTTTTCTGGTGGAGCTGATGGAGATCACCCGCTCACTCGGGGGCGACCGCTTCCGCTTCTGCGATACGCTCGGCATCATGGACCCGTTTACCATGTTCGACAAGGTGGCGTTCCTGCGTCAGGCGGTCCCCGAGGTTGATATCGAAGTCCATACCCATAATGATCTGGGAATGGCCACTGCCAATGCCATCGCCGGTATCCGTGCCGGGGCGAAATTCGTCAACACCACGATCAACGGCCTGGGGGAACGGGCGGGCAATGCGGCTCTGGAAGAAGTGGTCATGGGACTGAAGCATGCCTGCGGGATTGAGACCGGCATCGATACCCACCGCTTCCGGGAAATGTCGCTTTTCGTTGCGAAAGCCTCCCAGCGCCCGCTGTCGGTTTCCAAGCCGGTCGTCGGCTCGCGGGTTTTTGCCCATGAATCGGGCCTGCACGCCGACGGAGTCATAAAGGATCCCAATAACTACGAAGGGTTTGACCCGGCAGAGGTCGGGCTGACGCGGAGTATCGTGATCGGCAAACATTCCGGCACCGGCGGACTGATCGAGCGTTATCGAAGTATGGGCATTGCTGTTGACCGCACCCGGGCCACGCCGCTGCTTGAAATGACGCGGGCACTGTCATGCAAGCGAAAGCGGGATCTGACCAACGGTGAATTGATGACCATTTATTGCAGCGGAGAAATGCTGCCAAAGGCGGCTTAAAAGCCGGACCAATTTTTCAGCTCCTTAAGGAGGAGACAACATGTGTAAATCAGGAACTTCTTTTGTACCGATTGCCGAAGCGGCACAGCTTCTGGAGACGACCGAAATGCGGGTATTGATGATGCTCAAGAAAAACGAACTGCAGGGTAAAATGGATGATGACCTCTGGTTTGTGGAGCGTTCCTCGCTGCAGCTGTGCGCCAAGCCGAAGGCTGCCGATATCGTCAAGCCGGGTGGCTGCGGCGGTGGGTGTGGCGGTGGCTGCGGCGGGCATTAGAAGGGTCGCGGTTTTTCTGCCTATTTCCGGCAGAAAATAGCGTTGGTAGCACATGTATCCAGTTTATCCGGGTTAACCAGGAGGACTCCGTATGTCCATCATCGTCAAGGCATCAGACCTGAAATTCAGATATCCGCGCGACGTTGCCAACCGTGATGCACCCAAGTTTGCCGGCCTCCCTGACCCTGTCCCGTTCAACCGTCACGACCTGTACGAAATTCTGCCGATTCTGTCGGCCGTCATGGATGCGGTGGAGAGCACCGATGGCAAGGTGCTGCATCTGATTGAGGATATCCTTAATGAGATGCCGGGTTTTATCACCACCCGTGGCGAGGTCTTTGATTATCTGCGGGGATCGGCGCTGGAATGCATGAGACGGTAGGCGACATCTGGGAGTATGCCGAGCGGGGCTGCCGTGTCGTCATCACTACCAATGGTTCACTAACCCGTGATGGCCGGGGGATCTTCGGGCGCGGCGTGGCGAGGCAGGCTGCCGAACGTTTTCCGGAACTTGCCAACATATTGGGCAAGCTGATCGCGGAAGAGGGAAGCCACGTGTTTGATCTGGGGCACGGCATCGTCACGTTTCCGGTGGAAGAGACCCCGTGGTCGCTGCCGGATTTGCGCATTATTGCCCGTTCTGCAGAAGAATTACGGCTGCTGGCAGACCGCTCGGGCTGGGAACGGGTTGTTGTGCCGCGTCCCGGCTGCGGTGGAGGCGGATTGGCGTGGAAGGATGTCCAGCCGCTTCTTGCCCCCTGGTTTGATCACCGCTTTACCGTCATCAGTCAGTATACGTAAACAGGTAATGCCATCTTTCAAGAGTGTAGTATACTCATGTAATCAGGCACAAAGGAGTGAACGATCATGTATGACGCCGGTATGCAGGGTAGCA
>JAQUCU010000187.1 GCA_028686055.1 Desulfuromonadaceae bacterium | reverse complement strand
CCTTCTGCATATTCCCGTTTTTTGTCATGGGCAAACGGGCACCACCAGTTTTCGACTATTTTCACCAGATATGCAGCGTAGCTGAAGAGTGCGACACTCATGGGGCAATAGTGCTTGCAGTTTAGTACCCAGAAGATCCTGTAGTGCGCCAGATGAAACCGGGAAATATTGATCGTTGGTTGTTCCGTATTTCCGTATCGGTGAGACTTCCAGGAGGGGACAAAATCCCAGTACGATTTAATATCCATTCCCCCGACGTATTTCAGATGTGTTTTGACCAGTAAAACCCCGATAAGCACAAACGGTACGGTTGTAATCATAGGTAGATAAATGAGCGGAACGCCGAGACTCACCTTCCAAAGCGGTTGCTTTTCATAGTTACAGCCAATTTTTACTCTGTCCATTGCTCTCCTTTTTTTCGTGCTCAAAGAACAATTGTTCTTGCTTCATGAGCGTATCATGGGAATGCGGTTCATCGCATATAATTATCTGCCGAGAAGGTACGACGCAACTAATATGCCAAAAAAGGACCGCAGATACTGAGAGTGCAATTGCTTGATTGTGCTGGGGGAAATTAAAACGGGAGCGTTCGGGGTGAAGAGGGGACCGTCAGCAACATCCGTCATGATTAACATAACTATCATATCTAACGGCCCGTAAGACAGAAACGATTTAATTCTTGGCAAGTTGTTCATATGTTTTTACTGATTGAAAATTTTATTAACTGTGCAACAATAGTGATAATAGTAAAATGGTTATCGGATGTATCGGCAACCAATGTTGCTGGGGGACCAATGGGAATCGACAAAAACGAACGCTTGCCATCAGGTACAGTAGAACTGCGCAATAACGCGGAAGTGCAGTTACGGGGGAAGCAGACAGGCAATCTTCCCCGGACCAAGCTGGATGCACAGCGACTCGTCCATGAGCTTGAAGTGCATCAGGTTGAACTGGAGATGCAAAATGAGGAGCTTCGCCTCAGCCGTGAGGTATCTGAACTGTCACGAAGTATGTATTCTGAGCTGTATGACTTTGCACCCATCGCCTATTTTATATTTGATGCCCGTGGAGTGATATTGGAAGTGAATCATGCCTGCGCCAACTTGCTGGAAGTTGAGTGCCAATCGCTTATCAATAGGCCCTTTACTGATTTCATAGATGGTGCAGTCGAGAGGGAAGCTTTTTTGAACCACCTCTCGCTGGTGTTGCAACGAAGGGTCCTGTTGAAAGCCTCAATCAGACTCATAACAAATGACGGCATGATGATCCATGGCCAGTTCCAGAGCGTAGCGGTCACGAGCAAAAACAGAGACGGATATATCCTTACTTCGATCGTTGACGGCACGGCTCGCAAGCAGTTTGAAGAATATTTGCAAAAAGCACATGACCAACTGGAAGGACTCGTACAGGAACGGACGCGCGAACTCACGTTGGAAATAGAGGAACGCAAGAAGGCAGAGGAGTTACTTAAGAGTAAGAATGCGGAAATAGAACGGTTGAGAGATCAGCTCCAGGCTGAGAACATCTACCTTCAGGAAGAAGTCAACCAGAGGTACAACTTCGGGGAGATCATTGGCCAAAGCAAAGCCATCTCACATGTGTGGGCCCAAATTGAACAGATAGCATCTATGAATGCGACAGTTCTTCTTCTTGGGGAGACCGGCACCGGCTAGGGAGTAGTTGCACGTGCCATTCACAACTATAGTGCTCGCAAGAACCGGCCGCTGGTAACGGTTAACTGCGCGACACTGCCGGCGAACCTCGTGGAGAGTGAGCTCTTTGGACGAGAGAGAGGGGCATTTACCGGGTCTGATAGCAAACAGATCGGACGCTTTGAACTGGCAAACGGCGGCACCATACTCCTGGACGAAATTGGCGAAATGCCATTGGAGCTGCAGGCAAAACTGCTCCGGGTCATCCAGGACGGCGAGTTTGAACGACTGGGAAGCCCACGTACCATTACGACTGATGTGCGGATCATTGCAGCATCCAACCGGAATCTGGGTGATGAGGTCCGTAACGGTAATTTCAGGGAAGACCTGTTCTACCGGCTCAATGTTTTTCCCATAACGGTGCCGCCGCTCAGGCAGCGCAGAGAAGACATCCCGCTGCTTGTCAAACATTTTGTTGCCAAGTTCAACGCTAAAATCGGCAAAAAAATTGAGACGGTGTCGAAAGATACCCTGAATGCCCTGCAGGAATACCACTGGCCCGGAAACGTGCGAGAGCTCGAAAACATCATTGAACGCGCGGTAATCATCAGTCCGGGAAGCACCCTACAGGTATTGGAACAATTCGATACGACCAAAAAGGCCGAGGAGCCACCAAGGCAAGAGGTCAAAACGCTCATCGAACTGGAGCACGACCAGATCGTCCAGATGCTTCAAAAAACCGGCTGGCGTATTGAGGGTAAAAACGGTGCAGCGGTGCTCCTCGGTCTCAACTCCAGCACCCTTCGCGCCCGGATACGGAAATACGGTATCGTCCGTCAATAGTGGCTTGTTTGGACGGCACGTATCTTTTTCTGCTCACATCGCTAACTCCCTCCTGTACCGGATCTGGTGAAAACTATAGTGACGGCGTGGCGATTATGTGGAGGTGAAGCACGCACCGGACATTGTTTGTCGCTGTCCGGGACGTGCAACAAAAAAGGACGCACCGCGATACGCCCTTTCCGTAAATCTGTAAAAAAAGATCAGGCTACTCGACGGACATGTGGTTGATTACACTCTTTACACCTTTCACGTCGTTGGCAAGTTTGGTGGCCAGGTTTAATTCGGCAACATTTTTAGCCTTGCCGCTCAATGTGACCACGCCGCGCTTCGTCACGACTTTTGTATCGATGGCACTCGTCGAGTGATGGTTCAATAATGTTATTTTGACCTGAGCGGTGATCGAAGCATCGTCAATTTTTTCACCTACCGTTTGTTTGTTTTTCGCGACGTTGGACACGGTCATTTCATTGATTACGTCCTTAACCCCTTCGATATCCCTGGCATACTCTGTCGTCAGCTCTTTTTGTGCCTCATTAGCAGCAACGCCGCGCAGGGTCACAATGCCTGCTTTAGCGTCAACTTCGGTTTTGGCAGCGCTGACGCTCCGATGAAACAGGAGTGTGGATTTTACTTTGGTGATAAGCCACGCATCCGAGCTCTTGGCAGGTATTTCACCTTTGATTTCAAGTTTGTTGTCCACACTCTTGACACCGGGGAGACTCGCTACAGTATCCTGGGCCAATGTTTTGTGGGATTCTTCGAGAACCGTCCCCGTCAAGGTGACTGCGCCGTTTTTGGAATGAACGTTGACATCATCAGTCTTGAGGTAGGTCTTAAACACATACGACTGCTTTGCAGATGATTCGATGCGGCTGTCCATCTTTGTCTCAGCATGTACAGGCACGCTGAGTGCCAGCACTGCTGCTGTCGCCACTATAGATATAGAATATGTCGATTTCATGCATGTTCTCCTTTTATTGTTACTTCTGTTCGTCGCCGCTCACGGGTTCTTTATCCATTCCGCCCTGAGTCATATCGGCCTTGACCCGGTCAATAGCTGTCAGTACCGGCTTGATCGTTTCTTTAAGGGTTTCGCCATCCTTTACAGCGGTCTGGGAAACCGGTCTGATGGACTCTATCCCCTGAGGCGTAAGATCGTTGGAGACGAACTTCTGAATTTCCCTGATATCCGTCAAATAGGATTTGAGCGCGCCCTTCACTCCTATGCTGGCTTCGGATATTTTTGCATAGCCATCCCTCATCTCGATGCGTCTCCGCTCACTGAGTTCCCGGATTTCGGGGTTTGTATATGAACTTTCCCACTCAGTAAAATACTGATTGCCCCGGGCGCTCATTTCTTCGGTGTGCTTATCCAACTGTTTGCCCAACTTCTCCATCTTATTGACATTTTCGGTGTAGACGTCATAGGCCTTCTTCATGTCGGTCTGGTTCGGTTTGACAAGTTCCTCCAGCGCTGCTCTGGTGGCATCGATCTGCACAGGAGCTTGCTTGTAATCCTCTTCCACCGCCTGCATGGAGGTAGTGGTTTTTGTGGCTCGATCCGTACCGGTAGTTGCACAGCCGGTCAGGCAGGTAATTGTCCCGAGGAGCAGTGTGACGACATAAACGGCAGATTGAAATCTGAGCTTCATGGTGGTTCTCCTTGTTATTAAAGTCATTCTTTTGAATTTCCGCTACTGCTCTAAAACTTTCTTTAATTCACCGATTTTTCCCTGGATCTTGCCGGCCACCTTTTCACCGGTTCCTTCACCTTCCAGCTTCGGGTTGTCGCTTAGTTTTCCGGCGATCTCCTTGACTCTACCTTTCACTTCGTGGAACATCCCTTCCGCCTGGTCCTTCGTACTCGATTTCATGGTATCCTCCCTTGGGATAGTTACTTAAGATTATTGTAATTTACTCTGCAAAACAATTTTCAATCCCCATACCTTGCATCCACCGCCGCAGTGAATCCGACAGGTTGACCAGTTTAGGCTCTACCCCCCTGAATCTGGCACATTGCATCCATACATAAAGCAACTGCAGGCCGCTGATGTCAGCTGCTCCTATCCTGCCGCAATCAATTCGGATGTTTTTCTTACCTCCTGATGCTAACTGCTGTAAAAATGCCACCAATGATTTGATAATATTGTTAATATTGTCTGTAACTCCGGACTTGATCAAATCTCCCTGCAGATATGCAACAGTACCTTTCGTATAAATTTCCATGCAAACCTCCCGGTCTTAAAAATAAAACATATCGTGCAGAAAACACGACACAGCTCATGTTTCGCTTGGTAGATGCAGAGCAACTAGCGTGCCAGAGAAAGTGACAGATGTAACCAACTGATATTAGGTAATATTATAAATGCGAAGAGTGCGGAATGAAGAAGAGCCAGCGGTGGAATCCATCATGTTTAACATTACTGCTATATATGACAGGTCACAAGGGGGTTACATGTTCCGTGCTGAAGAGTATCGAAATTTTCACCAAAGACCGTTTCAATCCGTCACGTTCCGCTTTCCCTGTACTTCTCTGCAACCTTTCTGAAGTGGAAACCGTAGATGGCATAGGTTATGGCCAGCGGGAAGAGCCGTGGGCGCCTCCATAGCGACCAGAAGAAGAGTTTCCAGAAGTAGAGTCGCTCCCTGCCGATAATCCCCAGAA
>JAQUCU010000186.1 GCA_028686055.1 Desulfuromonadaceae bacterium | reverse complement strand
TCTGACGCAGACGGGCAATGATCGGCGGCATCTCGCGGATAACGACATCTATCTCTGCGTCAGTGGTATAGCGTGAAAGTGAAAAACGGATCGATCCGTGGGCGCAGGTAAAAGGCACACCCATCGCGCGTAGAACATGTGAAGGCTCCAGTGAACCGGAAGTGCAGGCACTTCCGGATGAAGCGCAAATCCCGAACTCCGACATCAACAGCAGTATCGCCTCCCCCTCAACAAACTCAAAAGCTATAGAGGTTGTATTGGGCAGTCTCTCGGCACCGTCGCCATTGATCCGGGCATAAGGGATCGTTGCCATCAGGGTGTCCTGCAGCCGGTCGCGCATCGCTTTGACAACACTGTTTTCCGCTTCCATATGCTGCCCGGCCAACTGGCACGCCTTCCCCAGCGCAATGATGGCTGCAGCATTTTCAGTACCAGCCCGGCGGCTCTTTTCCTGGTGTCCACCCACAAGAAAAGGCCTGAAAGGGGTTCCGCGTCTCAGATAAAGAACACCGATCCCCTTGGGAGCATGTAGCTTGTGACCGGAAAGTGAGAGCATATCGATGCTCGAAGCAGCCATATTGATAGGAATTTTACCGACGGCCTGAACTGCATCGCTGTGAAAGAGAGCACCCTTCGATTTCGCAATGGCTGCAGCTTCTTCCACCGGAAAGATAACACCTGTTTCATTGTTGGCCCACATCAGAGACACGATTGCCGTATCGTCATCCACGGCAGCTTTCAACTCTTCCATATCCAGACGACCGACACCATCGACACTGATCTCGGTAACCCGGTACCCTTTCTGCCGCAGATTGCGACATTGGGTTAAAACGGCCGGATGTTCAACACGGCTGGTGATGACGTGCCGCCGCTCCGGAAACACCTCCAGCGCCGAGCGGATGGCGGCATTATCACTCTCTGTGCCGCAGGCGGTAAAAATAATTTCATCCGAAGACGCCCCCAAAAGGTCCGCCACGCGACCTCTGGCTTCGTTCACCTTGTTCTGCACCTGGCCACCGAAAAAATGCATCGAGCTGGGGTTACCGTACAGCTCGCAAAAATAGGGGCGCATCTCCTCAAAAACCGCTTCATCTACCTTGGTCGTCGCATTGTTGTCGAGATAGATCTCTTTCATTTAGAGACCTCCTCTACCACGATATCATCTGCAACCAGGTCACGCAGCTTGGCTTCAACCATGCGGGCTGTATTGCCTGACGAGGCACAGCCGGCGCATGCTTTGCGGAAAGCTACCTGCACCTTTGACCCGTCGATATCGATCAATTCCAGATCGCCACCGTCAGCCCAGAGCAGCGGCCGAATGTCACGTTCAAGAACCTCCTGAATCAGCTGCATCTTCTTCATATTGGATAGTTTTTCCGGGCGCTGGCGGGGCTGGGCTGCGGCTTCACCCAACACCTGCGCGATCAGTTCTTTTATCTTGGGAATACAGCCGCCGCAAGCACCACCCGCTTTGGTAAAGTTTGTCACCTGCTCGACAGTAGTCAGGCCGTTGGTTTCAATGACTTTTCTGAGGAATGCGTCGGTGATGCCGAAACATTTACAGACAATCTCTCCCTCATAGTCAGGATAAGCGGGGCCATGATCATGCTCGATGTCGTGCTGCGGCATATCCATTCCTCGATATTTGAATATTGCCACTTCCAACGCCTCCTGCCCCATGACAGAACAGTGCATTTTCTCTTCCGGCAGGCCACCGAGGAAATCGGCAATATCCTGGTTGCTGACCGCCAATGCTTCATCAAGAGTCTTTCCTTTGACCATCTCGGTCAAAGCAGATGAAGAAGCGATCGCGCTGGCGCAGCCGAAGGTTTGAAATTTGGCGTCAACAATCCTGTCCTTCTTCTCATCCAGCTTGAGATACAGCTTAAGAGCGTCACCGCAAGCCAGGCTGCCAACTTCTCCAACAGCGTCTGCATCAGGTATGTCCCCGACATTGCGGGGATTTAAAAAATGGTCCTTAACTATTGGCGTATAATCCCACATAAATGTATCTCCCTCTGAATTTTTTTATTGAATTCAACCCAGTATAAACTTCCGCCCAGCAGCCATCACTTCTGCAAGACGCGCATCGTTGCCCGCCTCACCATACAGTCGTACTACCGGTTCGGTACCGGATTTACGGAACAACATCCAGCTACCGTCATCGAGCAGCAGCTTGGTACCGTCGATTCTGACCACTTCCTTGACTTTTGACCCGGCAACCTCGGCGGGAACCGCATTAATCTTATTCTTGTAAGCAATTTCCAGTTCCGGCGACAGCGTGAGGTTGTCGCGGCGGGTTACAAAACGTCCTACTTCACTGTACAGCCGGTCAAGAAGCTGCCGGATACTCTTTCCCTCGCGGGCTACCATTTCAGCCACCAGGAAACAGGCCAGAATGCCGTCTTTCTCCGGGACGTGGCCTTTGATCGTCAGGCCGGCGCTTTCTTCTCCGCCTATCACCAGTTTGTTCTGGCTGATCAGTTCGCCAATATATTTGAAACCGACCGGCGTTTCATACACCCGGACACCATGTTTCCTTGCGACGGCATCGATCAGGTGCGAGGTCGCGACAGAGCGCGCCACACCACCTTCAAGTTTGCGCACCCGAATCAGGTAATCCAGCAACAGGGCAATAATATAGTTCGGCTCGATATAACTGCCGTCGGCATCCAGAATACCAAAACGGTCAGCGTCACCATCAGTCGCAAGACCGAGCCTGATATCGGGGTTATTCTTCACCAGTGCGATAAAATCGGGGATATGCGCTTCGGATGGCTCTGGCGGTTGGCCACCAAAATAGGGGTCAAGCCGGTCATTTATAATGGTATACGCGATTCCGCGCTTACGGAGCGGCCCATCCAGATAACCACGGGAAGTGCCGTACAGCGGGTTAAGCGCAACCAGGCCCAGAGTGCCGATGGCATCAAAATCGACTTTTTGCTCCAGGGATTTCAGATAACTGTCTTGTGGGTTTATCTTCTCAACCAATCCCTGTTTGCCGGCATCTTCAAGAGACAGCTCCCGGTAACAAGCGGTTCCGATGGTTGCATTGGCGCGGCGCTCGATCTCACCCGTGGTTTCCGGCAGGGCAGGCCCACCCCATGATGGTGAAAATTTGACGCCATTATATTCGGGAGGGTTGTGACTGGCGGTGAAGTTAATGGCTCCGGCAGCTCCGCGCCGCAATATTTCGTACGAAATAACCGGAGTGGGTGTGTCACGTTCACAAACATACGCCTTGATTCCGGCCCCGGCAAGGACTCGGGCTGACGCTTCAACAAAACGCTGCCCCATGAAACGGGTGTCGCAGCCGATTACCACACCCTTTTCCTGTTCACCCGAGGCTCTAATGGTATCGGCTATTGCCTGGACAACCACCTTGACGTTATCGAAGGTGAAATCCTCACAGAGGATCCCACGCCAGCCGGATGTTCCAAAGGTGATTTGTGTCATTATACCCCCTCCTTTATCGGGGCCAGCATAACAGGACATCTTTTGTCGTGTTAGAATAATACACCTGACGCCGCCCGTCAAGCGAAACGATACGGCGTTGTTTCTGTTTTTAAACCTCTCCCAAGAGTGCACTTGACCTGAATCAGCCAACAGTAGTATATGATTAGGTTCAGTACATTCACAAAAAAGGATTCGTGTATGATCAAAGAACTTGCCAAGGGGTACGAACCCCATGATGTTGAAAAGAGATGGTACACCGAGTGGGAAACGAAGGGGTACTTCCATGCCGCTGCCACCTCGGACAAGAAGCCGTACTCCATAGTCATTCCTCCCCCGAATGTGACCGGCGCGCTGCATATGGGGCATGCCCTCAACAACACGCTGCAGGATATACTCTGCCGCTGGAAACGGATGCAGGGATACAATGTCCTCTGGATGCCGGGCACCGACCATGCCGGCATCGCCACCCAGAACGTGGTTGAACGCCAACTGGCAGCCGAGGGGAAGGATCGTCATGATCTGGGACGCGAAGCCTTTATCGAGCGGGTCTGGAAATGGAAGGCAGAGTCGGGCGGCCAGATTATCGGCCAGCTGAAACGCCTCGGGGCATCGTGCGACTGGGAACGCGAGCGCTTTACGATGGATGAGGGGCTCTCCAAGGCGGTGCGTACTGTTTTTGTCAAGCTATACAATGACGGGCTGATCTACCGCGACAACCGCCTGATCAACTGGTGCCCGCGCTGCCACACCGCCCTGTCCGATATCGAAGTTGAACATGAAGATCACAAGGGGCACCTCTGGCACATCCGCTACCCGGTAGTCGGCAAACCGGGACACTTTGTGACCGTCGCAACAACCCGCCCGGAGACGATGCTGGGCGATACCGCCGTGGCGGTACATCCGGAAGATGAACGCTATGCAGATCTCGTTGGTAAAAAGGTACTTTTGCCACTCCTCAACCGTGAGATTCCTGTTGTAGCCGATGATTATGTGGATCGCGATTTCGGTACCGGCGTGGTCAAGATCACCCCGGCGCACGATTTCAATGACTTTGAGGTCGGCCTGCGCCATAACCTTGACAAGATCAATGTCCTCGACGAGTCCGGCATCATTAACGCCGCCGGACATCAGTATGAAGGGCTTGATCGTTTCGAAGCCAGAAAACAAATCGTGGCCGACCTGGAAGCAGCCGGTTACCTGGACAAAATCGACGACCACGCGATGTCGGTCGGAGGCTGCTACCGCTGCAAGACCGTCGTCGAACCATACCTCTCGCTGCAGTGGTATGTAAAGGTTGCGCCCTTGGCCGAACGGGCTCTCGACGCCGTGAAAAGCGGCAAGACCCGCATCCTCCCCAAACAGTGGGAAAACACCTATTACGACTGGATGGAAAACATCCGCGACTGGTGCATCTCGCGCCAGATCTGGTGGGGACACCGCATCCCGGCATGGTTTTGCGATCATTGCGGAGAAATAACCGTGGCGATGGAGGCACCGACCTCCTGTTCAAAATGCGGCAGCGACGAACTCCGCCAGGAAACCGACGTACTGGACACATGGTTCTCCTCGGCCCTCTGGCCCTTCTCGACGATGGGTTGGCCGGACCAGACCGCCGAGCTGAAAACTTTCTATCCGACCGCCACTCTGGTGACCGGCTTCGACATCCTGTTTTTCTGGGTGGCCCGCATGATGATGATGGGACTGCATTTCATGGATGAGGTCCCGTTCACCGATGTCTACATCCACGCCCTCGTGCGCGATGCCCAGGGGCACAAGATGTCTAA
>JAQUCU010000185.1 GCA_028686055.1 Desulfuromonadaceae bacterium | reverse complement strand
ATCAGTACAAGACCCTTTTCGGTATCCAGCAGCAGTGACTGGTCATCCGGGGTTGTATCCGGTTCCCTGCCGGTGCAGTCGCAGTAAAGCCCCCGGTCGCCGGTCTCGAAAGCGGTTGCCCGCGGTACCTCTCCGGTGAGGTAGATGCCGGGGGCAATGGTACGGAATTCCTGCGCAAGATCGAAGGTGGCTCCTGCGGCCTCAAGCTCCTCACGACCGACCGGGATTGCAATCGGATAGCACTCGCCGCTATCCTTGACCCGGTAGCGGGGACTGAAAACGGAAGGATGGGCGTAGACCAGCTTCGGACCATACCCTTCAAGCAAAGGTTTCAGACCGCCAGTGTGGTCGTAGTGTCCATGCGAAAGAACAACCTGCCGGACGATGGACAGATCCTTGTTCATGCGTCGGGCATTGTGCAGCAGCGTCAACCCCTGCCCGGTATCGAACAGCAGCGGATCGCCACCGGCCGGTTCGATCAGGGCGGAAAAGCCATGTTCCCCGAGCGTGCCGGAGATCGGTCCGACCGAGTTTTCACAGAGAACCGTGATGCGGTAGCTCATTTGCAGCAGGTGACCTTCGGAAAGCGCGGCACACCCATTTTGGCAAGGATGTAAAAGAGCGGACAGAACTGGGTAAAGCCGGACTGGAAAAGATTAAGCCCGACAAAGCCGGTGACCCAAAGCCAGTTTGGTGAATGAAAATGCGCCAGCAGCAGCGAGATCATTATAAACGTTCCGGCAATGATGCGCACGATGCGCTCAATGTAGTATTGTTCTTTCATGGTTTTATCTCCTGAAGTATTTCGTTTTTTATGCCTGTTTCCTGCCAAGCATCTCTGCAACCTTACCCGCCACCTCACCGGTAAGAACCGGACAGGCGCCTCTGTGCGTCTGGCGGATTATTTTGCAGCAGGTTACGTCGTACTTTTCCTTGAACCACATGTGCAGTTCCTTGGTCAGGTGGGTAGTTTCCTTCTTGTCTTTCAGGGTCAGCCCGAGTGCAACGGTACCGCCTGATACAGCTCCGCAGATACACCCTGAGTTGGAACCGAAACCAAAACCGGAAACGGCACCGATTACCGATTCAGGCACATCTGCAGCGAAATTCCTCCGCACTGTTTCAAGTACCGCTTCGGCACAATGATAGTGTCCCGAGCGGTAAAGACCCTCGGCTTCTGCCTGACACTTTTCTGCCAGTTTCATACCTTCTAATGACGGTTTTGCTTTTTTTGACCAGAACATGTAATCCTCTTTTTATTGATTTATCGCATCTGCATTATGCGTCTCTTTCCGGCGCTGCACAAGAAAATACAGGATCGGAATAGTGATTTGGGAGAGAGTAGTTGCCGCAATTTCGCCACACATCAAGGCAATGGCCAGTCCCTGGAATATCGGATCAAAAAGGATCACGAAGCTGCCCACTACGACTGCGGCGGCCGTTAACAGCATGGGGCGGAAACGTACTGCTCCGGCCTCGATAATTGCCTCATCCAGCGGCAGCCCTTCTTCCCTTCGCATCACTGCAAAATCTATGAGAATTATCGAGTTGCGCACGATTATTCCGGCCAGGGCGATGAAGCCGATCATACTGGTGGCGGTAAAAAAGGCCCCGAATATGGCATGCCCCGGCAAAATACCGATCAGCGTCAACGGGATCGGCGCCATTATGACGAGCGGTGTGGTGAAGTCCCGGAACCAGGCGACAACCAGGATATAGATCAGCACCATAACAGCGCCGAAGGCGATCCCCAGATCGCGGAACACTTCATACGTGATATGCCACTCGCCGTCCCACTTCATGCCGATATGATCTTCGCTCCATGGCTGACGTGATGCAAGAACCTCGATCTTCTTCCCGTCCGGAGTCGGAATTGCATTGATTTCATCCTGCATTTTCAGAATTGCATAAACAGGCGCCTCAATCTCTCCGGCCACATCAGCGATCACGTAAACGACGTTCTTGAGGTTTTTACGATAAAGAGTTTTATCCTCGCTGCCGGTACTGACCCGTACCAGTTGTGACAGCGGAATGTTACCCTTCGCTCCTGTCACATATACCGATGACAGTGCGGCCATGGAACTCCTCTGGCCAACAGGAAGCCGGAGGTTTATGGTCACCGGTTCCTTCTCTTTCGGCAGGTGCAGCAATCCGGCATCCTGGCCGTTCAGGGCAATACGCAGAGTTTTGGCGACGTCATCTACCGCAACTCCGGAAAGAGCGGCTTTTTCACGATCTACGGTGAAGGTAGTCTTGGCTTGATCGGTTTCACGGAACCAATCGACATCGACTACGCCAGCGGTTTTGTCCATGATTGCCTTGACCTTGGCAGCAACTCCTGCACGCGAGGCGTCATCCGGACCATAAATCTCGGCCACCAGTGTCGCCAGCACCGGTGGGCCCGGCGGCATCTCGGCCACCTTGACCCGTGCACCGTATTTGTCCGCAATTGCCTTCACCAGAGGACGGATGCGCTTGGCAATAGCGTGGGATTGATCCTTACGGTCTTCCTTGGGGAGCAGATTGACCTGAATATCGGCCAGATTACTCCCTTTGCGCAGATAGTAGTGACGGACCAGGCCGTTAAAATTGAACGGGGCACTGGTGCCGATATACTCCTGGAAATCAGTCACCTCGGGAACGGTCCGGAGTGCATCCCCCATCTCTTTTGTTATGCGGGCGGTCTGTTCCAGCGGCGTACCGTCAGGGGAATCGATGACTATCTGCATCTCGTTTTTATTATCAAACGGGAGCATTTTTACGGTGACCGCTTTGAAATATATAAGAGAGCAGGAAACCAGCAACAGTATTACCACACCCGCCAGAAACGCAGAACGCATTTTGGCGTCGTGCAGAAACCTTCCCATCAAGCGGCGATAGAAAGCCGTCAGTTTCGATACCTTCACTTCATCGGTTGCTTTGTGATGAGCCTCCCCTTTCATAAAACGGAAGGCAAAGTAGGGGGTAACAATAAAGGCGATAAACATTGAGAGCAGCATCGCGGTGCTTGCCCCCACCGGGATCGGACGCATGTATGGCCCCATCATGCCGCCAACAAAGCCCATCGGCAGGACCGAAGCGATGACGGCAAAGGTGGCAAGAATAGTCGGATTACCCACCTCATCCACCGCTTTAATAGCCGCTTCCAACGGATCCATAAACTTGGTGGTGAAAAAGCGGTGGATATTTTCCACAACTACGATCGCATCGTCCACCAGAATACCGATCGAGAAAATAAGCGCAAACAGCGTGATCCGGTTGAGGGTGTATCCAATCAGATATATAACCAGCAGGGTCAGCGCCAGGGTGACCGGAATGGCGATCGCCGCCACCGCACCCGCGCGCCACCCCATGAAGAGTGCGATAAGGATGGTGACCGAGATGGCAGCAATGAACATATGGAACAGCAGCTCGTTGTTCTTTTCCCGGGCTGTCTCACCGTAATTGCGGGTGATGGTCACCTGAACGTCGGAAGGTATTGTCTTCCCCTTCATGAATTCTATTTTTTTCAGAAGATCGTCGGCAACCCAGGTGGCGTTGGCCCCCGTACGTTTCGCAACGGCTATGGTCACAGCGGCATAATCCTGCCGGGGGTTACCGGATATTTTCTTATGTGCTGCTCCCGGCCCCATACCGAAAAAAACATAATCTTCCGGTTCACTGAGGCCATCTTCCACCCTGGCAACGTCTGACAGGTAAACCGGTTTACCGTTATAGACCCCGACTACCACACGTTTGACCGCTTCGGCATTATCGAGAAAACCGCCGGTCTCTACCAACATTGACTTATTGTCGCTTGAATAATTACCTGAGGGAAGAGATGCATTTCCCTTCTGCAGGGAGCCGGCAACCTGCAGTGGTGAAAGGCCGAAACCAGCCATCCGCGGTGCGTCAAGAGTCACACGCACCTGCCTTGGGAATCCACCGGTTATGGTCGTTTCAGCAGTATTTTCACTCTTTTTCAGATCGTCAGCCACTTCACCTGCCAGTGTCCGAAGAGTTCCATGATCATAGTGATCCGACCAGAGTGTCACCGCCACTATAGGGACATCATCGATTGACTTGGGCACCACCATAGGTTCCATGGCACCGGGAGGAAGCAGTGAACGGTTGCTCATTATCTTGTTATAAAGCTTGACCAGCGCCCCTTCCATCGGCTGTCCAACCTGATAGCGGACCGTAATGATTCCCATACCGGGGCGGCTCATGGAATACAGGTATTCGACACCCTTGATCTCCCACAACTTGGCTTCGAAAGGCTTTACCACCCTCTCCTGTACCTCCTGCGGAGAAGAACCGGGCATCGGAAGGAAGATATCCACCATCGGCACCACGATCTGTGGTTCTTCCTCACGTGGAGTCATCTTGATGGCAAAAAAGCCAAGCAGAAGAGCGGCGATCACAATCAGCGGGGTCAGCTTGGAATTGATGAAAGAGCGGGCTATTTTTCCTGCAAAACCGAGGTGTTCCATTATTTATTCCACCCTTGCGCCTTCGGTTATTTTCAGGGCGCCAGCGACAATCACCCGATCGCCTTCGGTCAGGCCGGAAAGAATCTCCACCCGCTCGCCAATCTCTCTGCCGACCTTGACGAGTCGCATATGAGAGATATTTCCCTTATCCACTGTCCAGACAAGGGTCAATGCGCCGCGGTTAATAACAGCCTGCTTCGGCACGGTAATTCCGTTAACCATTGTCCCGAGGCTGATGGAGCCGCGACCGAACATACCGGATTTCAACCCTTTCTGATTCAGGGCGACCTTGGCAATAAAGGTGCGGCTGCCCGGATCGGCGGCCGGAACAATTTCGGCGATTCTGGCTGCAAATGGCTCCCCTATGGAATCAAGTGTTACCTGAAGCGGTGAGCCCGGTTTGACCCTGGATGCGATGCTTTCCGGAATAGCCAGTTCCAATTGATAGCTCCCTTCATCCTCAATCGTCATCAGCGGCTGACCGGGGAAAACCGTTGCCCCCAGATCGGCCTGTTTGCTGACGATAACACCGGATATCGGGGCAACGATTCTGGTGTAGCCAGACATGGTGGTAGCGGCCCTGGCACCTTCCTGAGCCTGTTTGAGCCTTGAATTGGCGCGTGCTACGCCCTGAGCCGCAACCTCTTTTTCGGTCTGTCGGACATCAAATTCCTGACGGCTGATCGCCTGTTCGTTGAAGAGATTTTGGTAACGGCTAAAGGTCATGTCAGCCAGTTTTTTCCGGGATTGTGCTTCTTCCAGCCCTCGGCGGGCCTCGTCAATAGCGGCAGTTGCCACACCTGCAGATGCCTGGTTTTCCTGCGCATCCAGCTGTGCCACCAGCTGTCCCTTGCGCACCAGGTCACCTTCACGGCCACGAAGCACGCTGA
>JAQUCU010000184.1 GCA_028686055.1 Desulfuromonadaceae bacterium | reverse complement strand
ACAAGGGAATTCTTACCGTCAGCGCCCCGGTTTCACACAGTATGCCGGGGAGACCGATATACACTGAATTCGAGTATGCTCACTATTACCGCCAGTTTTCAATACCGGAAACCCTGGACCACGAGAAAGCAAAGGCTGATTTCAGTAACGGTGTCCTGATTTTGAAGGTTCCGGTGGCAGAAGCAACCAAACCGCGCCGAATTGAAATAAAGGCCGGATAGACGTCAGCTGGCAATTTTTTATAAAAAAAAGGAGGTTTAAGCCATGTCGAGCGACAAACAGGAAGTAGCAGTCAAAAAAACAGGTGGTGAGCAAAAAAGCGACATGCAGAGGTACACAGCCCCATTTGGGCAGATGGAGCGGATGTTCGAAGATTTTTTCCAGCACCGTTTCTTTACACCGTCATGGATGCCGCGCTTAAAGTTCACCGAGTTCGCTGATGTGTCCGCTTCGATTGATATGTTTGAAGAAGGTGATACCCTTGTCATAAAAGCGGAAATCCCGGGAATGAAAAAAGATGAGATCAGCATCGATTTTGCCGACGATGTTGTAACAATTTCAGGGGAGAAAAAATCTGAAGAGAAGACAGAACGCAAGGATTATTACTGTATTGAGAGATCCTTCGGCTCATTCAGCCGGAAACTGCGTCTGCCGGTTGAAATTCAGATCGACAAAACCCATGCATCATTCAAGGACGGTGTGCTGGAAATCAGGATGCCCAAGAGTGAAGCCGCGAAGCAGAAAACTCGAAAAATTACTGTTGAATGATTCTGTTATGGCTGGTGCGTGGTTTTGCTGCTGTTTAACTACCGTCAGGGAGGTACGACAACAATGGTTAGCAAAGACAGGAGAACGGAGGAAAAAGGACAGCGTACCCCGCGGAATCTGGACGCCTACAAGGAAACCGGTGGCGTCAAGGGGGTGGCATATTGCGGATGCGGTGCCGTCTTCAGTAACAAACGCTGGCGTTACGGTGAACGCAACGAGCTGCCGGAGGGTGGGCAAACGCTGGTCTGTCCGGCCTGTCGCCGCATTGAGGACCAAAATCCGGCCGGCATCGTTTCCCTGAGTGGAAGTTTTTTTGCAGAGCATAAAGCCGAGATAGATAACCTGATCAACAATACGGCCCAAACCGCTGTCAGGAAAAATCCGCTCGGCAGGATAATGGACACCGACTCTCAAAAAGGTGGGGTAACCATTACAACCACAGACGCAAAGCTGGCCGAAAAGATCGGCCGGGAGATATTTAAATCGCATGGTGGCGAACTGCATTTTATCTGGAGCCATGCCGAAACCCCGGTCAGGGTAAGCTGGTCCCGCTAGTCGCAGGGCTGCAGTTACAAATTTTTATTGACTGAAGGCCGCTCTATGCGGCCTTCAGCGTGCCGGGAAGCTATACTGCCCGGTTGCCAGGAGGTTATGCATGGATTTCACAAGTATGCTGCATAAATTCACGGTCGTGCCGTCATTGACCGAGGAACTGGCGCCATTGCAGCGTATTGCCTACAACCTGTGGTGGAGCTGGGAGCCTGACGGTACCAACCTTTTTCGCCGCATGGATGCCGATCTCTGGAAAACGACGCGGCATAATCCGGTTGAGATGCTGGGCATTCTACAACAGACAACCCTGGATGCGCTTAAAAGCGATGAGGGTTTTATGGCACATCTGCAGCTGGTTGATGAGAAGCTGACTGAATACCTTGCGGCAAAAACCTGGTTTCAGAGGACGTGCAAAGACGCCTCAAATATGAAGGTTGCCTATTTTTCGATGGAGTATGGCCTGCATGAGTCGCTACCTATCTATTCCGGAGGCCTTGGTATCCTGGCCGGCGATCATCTCAAATCGGCTTCCGACCTGGGGCTGCCGCTGGTCGGCGTCGGCCTGCTCTACCGGCAGGGGTATTTCCGTCAATACCTCAATAACGAGGGGTGGCAGCAGGAGTATTATCCTGAGAATGACTTCTATAATCTGCCGCTGACCCTTGAACGTGACGAAAACGGGGCCCCTGTTATGTTTGAACTGGAATTTGGCCCCAGAAAATTCATGGTAGGCATCTGGCGGGTGCAGGTCGGTCGCGTGCCGCTTTATCTGCTGGACACCAATCTGAAAGAGAACAGCCCTGACGATCGCCTTATCACGGCCCAGCTCTATTTCGGTGACAAGGAAATGCGCATGATTCAGGAGATCCTGTTGGGGATCGGCGGTATTCGTGCCTTGCGGGCGCTTGGGTTCACCCCGAATGTCTGCCATATGAACGAGGGGCATGCTGCTTTTCTGGCCTTGGAGCGCATCCGCCTGCTGATGGAGAAGCGGGGCATAAGCTTCAGTGAGGCTCGAGAGATTGTCAGGGCAGGCAATATTTTTACGACCCATACACCGGTCGAGGCCGGCATTGATCACTTTCCTCCGGAACTTATCGACAAGTTTTTTGCCCGTTATCTTAAATCACTGGGAATAAGCTATGGAGAGTTCATCGGTCTGGAGCGTCAGAACCCCAAAAACCTGCAAGAGTCTTTCTGCATGGCGGTGCTGGCACTCAAGCTGGCAGGCCACGCCAACGGTGTCAGCCAGTTGCATGGCGAAGTTTCGCGCAGGATGTGGAAAAACGTCTGGCCTGAGCTGCCGGAAGAACAGTTGCCATTGACTTCGATCACCAACGGCGTCCATACCCGCACCTGGATATCCACTCATATGGCCAGCCTGCTGATCCGCTACCTGGGAACCCGTTGGCTGGAAGACCCGACTGAACACAACGTCTGGCGCCGCATTGCAAAGATACCGGATGCCGAACTCTGGCGCGCCCGCTTGAGCTGCCGCGAAAAGCTGGTTGACTTTGCCCGCAGGCGGCTCAAGGAACAGCTGATCAAGGTCGGTGCTACCACCAAGGAGATCGCAACAGCTGAGGAGGTCCTTGATCCTGAAGTGTTGACGATAGGGTTTGCCCGCCGTTTTGCCACCTACAAGCGGGGAACACTGCTGTTACGAGATCCGGATCGTTTGGCCCGGGTCCTCAATAATCCGGAGATGCCGGTGCAATTTATTTTCGCCGGCAAGGCCCATCCGCAGGATCATGAAGGGAAGGAGTTGATACGCCAGATTGTTCAGGCCTCGCACCAGGAGCGTTTCCGTCACAGCATAGTTTTTATAGAGGATTATGACATTGAGGTGGCGCGGCATCTGGTACAGGGGGTAGATGTCTGGCTCAATACACCGCTCAGGCCGATGGAGGCGAGTGGTACCAGCGGCATGAAGGTGGCCTTCAACGGCGGCCTTAACATGAGTGTCCTGGACGGCTGGTGGTGCGAGGGGTATCAGGGGAACAACGGCTGGGCAATCGGCAAGGGGGAGGTCTACGACGATATCGAGTATCAGGATCAAGTCGAAGGGCGCGCCCTGTACGATCTGCTGGAAAAGGAGGTCATTCCGCTTTTTTATGAACAGGGGAGCGACGGCATTCCACGCTCCTGGATTGCTACCATGAAGGCCTCCATGCAGAGCCTCTGCCCGGTTTTTTCGACCGACCGCATGGTGCAGGAGTACACCGGACACTGCTACCTTCCGTCGTATACCCAATGGAATCGCCTCGTGGAAAATGAACTGACGCTTGCTCTCGACTTCGCCAATTGGAAAGAGCGCATCTTCAAAGCGTGGCCGCAGGTACGCATCGAACAGGCCGAGGCCCGGGTTGGTGACTCCATCGCTGTCGGCAGTACAGTTCCGGTTTCTGCACGGATAACCCTTGGAGAGATCACGGCTGATGAAGTTTCGGTTGAAGGGTATATTGGCGTTCTCGACTCAACCGGTAATATTCGGGGCGGTGAAACGGTAACGCTTGAGATGAAGGATGATCTCGGCAACGGGGTATTCGAATTCAGCGGCGTTTTTGAATGCCGGTTCTGCGGCCGGCACGGTTTCATGCTGCGGGTCATGCCGCGACATAAAATCCTGGGGAACTGCTATGAGCCGGGCTACCTGGTCTGGGGATAGCCCTTGAGAAACATGGTTAAATGAGTAAAAAAACGCGGTGTTTTACCGTGGACCGGTAAATGAATGTGTGAGGATAATGTTCTTGTTGCCGATAATTTCTATCTCACCTGCCTGGCTGAGGCGTGACAGCAGTCGGCTCACAGTTTCCCTGGTGAGCGCCGCATAGTCGGCGATTTCCTTATGGGTAAGCTTAAGAGGAATTATGATACCTCTTACATCCTTGATCCCGTAAATAGAACTGATATGGGCCAGTACCGCCCGTACCCTCGTTTCCGCATCAGACAGGCCGAGAACCCGCAGCATCACCCATGATTCACGCAATCGCTCGCAGAGCAGCGAGATGATCTGCTTCAGCACATTCGCATCTTTCATGAAGTATCTTTCGAAATCAATTTTTGAGATCAAACCCACCGTAGCATCTTCCATTGCCACAATTGTCGCCGGCTGGGACTTTCCGTCCAGGAGCGTCATCTCACCAAAAAAGTCTCCCCGCTTGCGGATGACCAGAATTTGTTCCTTTCCATCCGGGTTTATTTGCACTACTTTTATTTTTCCTGAAAAAATAACATACATGAAGTTTTTAGAGTCATCTTCCATGAGGATGATGGAATTCTTCCTGAAATGTTTTTCCGTGACAATTTGGTTAAACCTGGTTTTTTCATCCGGGAGGAGACAGGAAAATATAGGTATATTTTCAAGTGTCTTAATATGGTTGCCCCTGCCGGTCTCTTTCATGGCTTGCCTCCATTCTGAATCCATTAATGACCTGCGCTCAGTGAGCCGCTCGACCTTTGTCAGAGATGGGATCCTTATCTGTGAGAAAATGGGGCTGGGCCGGTTCTCTCATCTGGATTAGTCGCCGTTTTGACCTCATGATATTCTCATTGGCTTCCTGTATATCCATCGATTCCGCAAAAAACCGGAACGTGTTTTTCCCCTCTTTTTTTGCTACATACATGGCCATGTCCGCTTTTTTCAGCAGTGTCTCAATGTTTGATCCATGGAGGGGAAATACCGCCACTCCAATGCTGGTAGTCACATACGTCGGCTGCCCGAGTATATCAAACGGTTCCTGGAAAATTGCCTGTACCTTTTCTGCGAATGTGATGATGTCCTGTATGGTTTTCGTGTCATTCACGACGATGACAAATTCGTCACCGCCAAGCCTCCCTACTGTATCGTACTGCCGCATGCACTTCTGCAGACTCAGTGAAACCTTTTTCAGAAGAATGTCCCCAGAAAGATGCCCCATGGTGTCGTTAATATTTTTAAAATTATCCAGGTCGAGAACCATCAGGGATATTAATGTATTATGGCGTTCTTCGAAGGCAATAGCCTGTTTTAAACGGTCAAAGAACAGGACACGATTAGGCAGGCCGGTCAGATAGTCATGGGTTGCTTTATACCGCAATT
>JAQUCU010000026.1 GCA_028686055.1 Desulfuromonadaceae bacterium | reverse complement strand
ATGTTCGACGAGGTCTATGTCCGCCAGAATACCGGCATCGGTATGGCAAAAGCCATCGAGCATTGATGCTTTGATTTCTGATTGATTGTGGTACAGTGGGGATGGCTTCGGCCATCCCCTTTTTTTAGAGGACTTCCATGGAAACCGTTTCAATTGCCACAGTTGACGGATATGAACTTTCTACTTTACGGCATGCTGTAATCAGACTGCTTGAGCCGATTGGCGGAATATCAGCGTTCGTCAATAGCGGGGAACGGGTTTTACTCAAACCGAATATGCTGTCTGCCAAAGAACCTCATATGGCCGTCACCACACACCCGTCACTGGTACGGGTCGTCGCCGATCTTGTCAGAGAGGCTGGAGGAATTGCGCTGATCGGCGACAGCCCCGGTATCGGCGGTTTTTTACGGGTTGCTGAAAAAAGCGGAATTTATGAGGCGGCGCAGCAAAGCGGGGCAACTCTGATCGAATTCAAGGAGGCCGTAGAACTGCAGGGTAGCGGATTGTTCCGCTCACTTCGTCTGGCTCGCGTCTATTACGGAGCCGATAAGATTATCAATCTTCCCAAACTTAAAACGCATGAAATGATGACGATGACGTGTGCGGTTAAAAACCTGTTCGGAGCGGTTGTCGGTACAGAAAAAGCCGGGTGGCACCTGAAGGCCGGCAGCTCACGGCAGCTGTTCGCCAGACTTTTGCTTGAAATATACCAGATCAAGAAGCCTGCTTTGAATATTGTCGATGCGGTCATTGCGATGGAGGGAAACGGCCCCGGCAACGGCGACCCGATCGAACTCGGCCTGTTGGTCGCCGGAGTAAATCCGGTGGCGGTTGACGTGGTTGCAGGGAGACTGGCAGGAATACCGGCCGACCTGCTGCATATTGGACGCGAGGCAATCAGCATGGGGCTTCCCGGATCCAAGTTTGATGACATTGTGCTCGTCGGCACACCGGCAGGGACAATTCCTCAAACCCGTTTCAGGCTGCCGGCCGGACTGGACGTACAGTTCGGGCTGCCATCCTTCCTCGCAAAGACACTTAAAAACCATCTTACATCTTATCCGGCGGCCGACCTGAAAACCTGCGTACTATGCGGAATCTGCCGTGACGCCTGCCCTCCGGGTGCAATTACGATAAAAAACAGCGCGCTGTCAGTTGACAATGCGCGCTGTATTCGCTGCTGGTGCTGTCGTGAACTCTGTCCGCATGATGCCATGCTGGTCAGGAGAGGGCTGCTGCTCAGGACTCTGATGCGGTTCTCCAGGTCGAAAACCGCCTATGAATCTTCCTCTTCAGAACCCAGCGGGATTTCACGGTAGGCCCGCTCTTCCTCTACCCGCTTGGTCTGAGCCTGAAGCTTTTCAAGATCAGATTTGCATTTTACGCAGTGGCGGGTAAATGGCATCGCCTTAAGTCTGCCGATTGGAATGTCTTCGTCACACTCCTCACAAATGCCATATTCACCCTCATCGATGCGCAGCAACGCCTCATCGATACTGTGAATCTTTTCGCGCTCCCTATCCCCAAGCAGCAGACCCAATTCCCGGTCCCGCTCGGAGGAGGCCTGATCGTAAATGTCGCCACCGGGCTCGATTGCTGCCACCGCTTCAGTCCCTTTCTTGACCGATTTCCTGATCTCCCGAAGGGTGTCTTCTTTCAGCTTCACAAGAATCATCCTGATTTCCTGCCACTTAGGATCCTGGGATGCAACCGTTATCGCCTTGGGCTCTACCAGTTCAACAGCAGGCTCCACTACAGTGACAACTTCTTTGGCACCCTTCTCAGTCACTTCAGGAGAGACCTCCTGGGCGGAAACAACCGTTTTAGCAGCTTTTGAAACACCCTTTTTCACTGGTGCCGGTGCAGATGACGTTGTTTTTACCGCTTTCAACGCGGATTCTTTCTTTGCTTTTGTTATTGTAGCCATAATGTATTATCTCCGCGTACTGGATAGTAGTAGTGTTATCCTTAAAAAATGGCGGCAAACTATCACAGAAAATGTACGTTTTGTCAAGCTCTGTATAAGACGGACTCTACCTGGCCCGCGGCAGTTATGGCCGACAGCTCCTGATGCGCAGCCCTTTATTTATAACGGGACACCATCAGAGAGACGCTCTAGCGGGTTTTGTATCATCGGCTGCAAATCGTTTGGAACGACTGGGAACGAATATGCAAAAAGGCCACACCGGTCGTGCCATATATGGCTTCCGGTGTGGCCTGAGGTCGCTGCAGAAATCTGGTTTTTATTTAACGACTACAAACTCGTCGCGTCTGTTTTTTGCCCAGGCTGCTTCATCATCCCCGAGAACAGCAGGTTTTTCTTTGCCATAGCTGATCACGGAGAGGTCCTCTGCCTTGACACCGAGAGTTATCAGATATTTCTGGGCGGATTTGGCGCGACGCTCACCAAGTGCCAGGTTATACTCGGCCGAACCGCGCTCATCGCAATGCCCTGCGATTTGAATTTTTGCACCTGGCATTGATTTAAGAATGGCTTCAGCATTTTTAGAGAGGACATCGCGAGCATCCTGACGAAGATCAGACTTGTCGAAATCGAAATAAATCGTTTCAAACATGGATTCAGCAGGTGCCTGAACCGGAGTCTGGGCGGTTGATGCACTCACGACCTCACTCTGGGCGGGCTGTACTTCCTTAACCGGTTCAGCCGTTTTAGCCTGTTCAACCGGCTTTGCCTCTTCAGCCTTTGGGGCCGAAACAACAGGCACAACGGCCTCTTCCTTTTTTACCGCTTCCTTGTTTGCACAGCCGCCGGCAAGCAATGCAGCCATACTAATAACAGACAACAACATAACCGTGTTCTTTCTCATAATACGCTCCAGTTAAGCAAAATTGAGGCAAAATGCCTTTAAAATCAGATACAGTAAAATTATACATCGCAGCGTCTTTATTGCAACAGGTAATATCTAAAAAATAAAGCGCCGTATAACGTGACCAACTCTTCCCATGCGTCAGCGCGCTGACCAGGAAGGTTGAAAGTACACTCTGTTGCCCTTAGAAACTTTTGTCTGCCCGCTCCCGTCGGCGCGCATGACATAAATCCCGCTGCTGCCACTCCTCTTTGAACTGAAACAGATGAATCGTCCATCTTCAGACCATGAGGGATTTTCATTGTTCCCAACCGACGTAAGTTGATTATCCGAAGTGCCGTCAGTAGCGATGGTAAATATATTGAAGCCACCTGCTGTCATCCTCGAATATGCAATTTTGTCCCCTTTTGGAGACCAGCGCGGATTAACGTTGTAGCTGCCGGACGTTGTAAGCCGCCTGACGGCGCCTCCGTCGGCATTCATAATAAATATCTGCGGTTTCCCCAGACGATCCGAGACAAAAGCGATTTGTTTCCCATCCGGTGACCAGGCGGGGTAGAGATCGAGAGCCGGATTAACCGTCAAGCGCCGCGGATGGCTCCCATCCCTGGCCAGGGTATATATTTCTGCATCGCCATCCTTGCTTAGCGCAAGGGCAATTCTGCTGCCGTCCGGTGACCAGTTACCGGTGATATTAAGCCACTTACGAGCAGAGACGGCAATTTCAGCAGTGCTGGACAGGGCGCGCCGGTACAGATCAGGGTTGCCCCGTTTGTATGAAGTGAAGATGATCTCGCGCCCATCAGGAGAAAAATCCGGATTCATGTTGATGGAACGGTTCTTCGTCAATGGCAGCGGGTTGTGACCATCCCAGTCCATCACATATATTTCCTTGTTGCCTGTTTGAGCTGATACATATGCAATCCTGGTAGCAAAAGCACCCCTTTCGCCAGTCATTGCAAGCAGTATTTCATCGGCAAACGAATGGCTGAAGCGCCGCAGATCCTTTGCTTTACCAAGGTAACGCTTTGCGGTAATCAGCTTGCGATTGATAACGTCAAACAGATGAAACTCAATTGTCAGCTGGTTGCCATTCAGGCTGTACTCGCTCCGGACCAGCATGTCGAAACCGGCGGTCTGCCACGGCACAAAATCGGCATCGGCCAGTGACATTCCCTTGGCTGCCGTCTGCAGTGAACGGCTTTCCGCAGCAACAGCGCCCGACATATTCATATCAAATGTTATTACATCAGCGACCTGCGTGGAGGATTCAGAACCGGTGGATGCACCAAGCGGACGCGGAGAGTCGACTGCCAGCTTCAGCTGGCGATTGACGGGTGCGGTAACTTCGATATAACCGGACTGGGCAGAGAGGATTGATGGAAAAACAAACAGAAACAGGATCAACAGAAATATTTTCATAGTATATCCGGTGTTTTATCGTGAGGTACCATTAGAGATACTCTTGGGCCTGAAAACAAAACCGTTTTCAAAAACTGCGTGGTTGGGAGGTGCGGTAAACTTTTCGCTGGCCAGTTCGATTGCCCGCCTGACCGCCAGTTCAAAAGCCGCATCACCACTACTGTGCTCAATCTTCATCCGCGAAAGTTTGCCATCCGGAGCGATTGTTAAGCGCACGGCAACTTCCGGATTTCTGGTGGTGTAGCTGCTCGTCAACTTCAAAGCATCTTCCAGCCGGGACTTGATGTAATCCCCATAGCGGCTTCCGGCCATTACACCCACTGCTCCGGGCATACCTGTTTTGGAATTACCACCGGTTTTCACCCTGCTCCGCAGCTTTTCAAGAACAGCTTCTTCGTGGCGGGCCTCGGTATTTCTCTCCAGTTTAGCCATCCGTTCAGCAAAATAGGAATCAGTTGTCTCAGTTTTTTGTGCGGGTGCCGGTTTTAGCGCCTGAACAGGCGTTTTCGGAACGGCCATGGAAGCGTGCGATGGCTCCGGCATTGGCAACTCCGGTTCTGGTAGTGTCACCGATCCTGATCTACCCGGCTTTTGGGCTGAGCTGCCGGGAGCAGGAGAAGCCACCGGCAGATTCACCACATCCACATAATATGTTTCCTGAATTGCCATCTGCTTCGGCAACAGACTGCCGTACCACACCAGTAACAAAAAAACCGCCAGGTGAATGACGGCTGATGCGATAAGACTGACCCCCACACCGGGGTCAATTCTCCGGATGCGGGGGCTCATTATTTCCCCGCCGGTTCCGTTACCATACCGAGACGCTCGATACCGGCCCCTTTGATATCGGCCATCGTCCGCACCACCTCACCGTACGGGACACCAGCATCGGCTTTCAAAAAAACCTCTTTTTTTACCCGGGTGGCAAACATGGCTGAAAGGCGGTTGCGCAGGTCTCCGGCGGAAACCGCTTCACTGTTGATAAAGACTTTGCCACCCTTGTCAACGGAGACAACAACTGACTCCTCGGCAGGAGCCATCGCCTTTGTATCGGCTTTAGGAAGGTTGACCTGCACCCCCTGCTGCATCATCGGTGCGGTCACCATAAAAATGACCAATAGCACCAGCATGACGTCCACCAGCGGAGTGACGTTTATTTCGGCCATCACGGCACGGTTGTTGTTATTTCCTCCCATTGCCATGATCTATTTCCCCGCGATGTTACGCTGTACGATGTTGAGAAATTCAGTGGAAAAGCTATCCATCTCATTTATCAGTACGCGGATTTTGTGTTGAAAGTGGTTGTAGGCCATGACAGCCGGGATCGCCGCCACCAGGCCGATTGCGGTTGCGATCAATGCTTCGGCAATACCCGGAGCGACAACTGCCAGCGAGGCGGAACCGGTTTTGCCGATCCCCTCAAAGGCGGTCATGATGCCCCATACGGTGCCGAACAAACCTATGAAGGGTGATGTGGAGCCGGTTGTTGCGAGAAAGGTCAGGTATTTTTCAAGCCGGGTTATCTCTGAGTTGGTTGCCCGGCGCAAGGAGCGGGAGACATTCTCGACCCCCCCCAGATCAGTACTGAGAGAACTGCCATCTGACTTGCCATCGTTCTCGACAACTTTTTTCAGCTCATTGTACCCCTCGTTGAATAAGACTGTCAGCGGGGAGTGATCAAAACGGTCGACTTGAGATGCAATCGCGTCGAAACTCTTTGATTTCCAAAAGAAGTCCATGAAACGTTCCGATACGCTCTTTGCGCGTTGGACCTGAAAAAACTTGAACAGAATGATGCCCCAGGAAACAACCGAAAATGAAAGCAACAGTAGCAGGACAAGCTTTACAACGATGCCGGCTCCAGTGATTATGGCCACGAATAATACCTCCCCATTGGTTATGAGCAAAAAAAGCTAGTACGTTCAGTCTGCCAAGTCAAGACAAAACAGATGCAGCCGATCCGGTTTTTCCACTATTTAACAAGCCTCGCGACAACGTGGTCAAGAATTGTTCCAGCCAGTTTGTCCTTTGACATCAGCCCACAGTCACTGCTGCTGCCATCCCTGAAAAACAGCAACGCCCGGTTAGTATCAACATTAAAACCGGCGTCGGACTGGGTTACGTCATTTGCAACGATCATATCCAGTTTTTTTTCATTGAGTTTCTTTGCTGCATTTTCAGCCAGAGCATCGGTCTCTGCGGCAAAACCGACCAGAAACGGACGTGGCTTCAACCGGTAATCCATCGCGCCCAGGCCGGCCAGAATATCGGGATTCTTAACCAGTTCGATTGTAACTGAATGAGCGTTTTTCTTAATCTTCGTACTGTTTCTTATCAGCGGACGGTAGTCAGCGACAGCCGCAGCCTTGATGACCACATCACATGCAGCCACATGTGCCATGACTTCACTCTGCATCTCAATGGCGCTTGTAACCCTGATGAGCGTCACCCCTTCCGGTTCGGAGAGCGCTGTCGGTCCACTGACCAGAATTACCTGAGCGCCACGACTGCGCGCTGCACGAGCAAGAGCATAGCCCATCTTGCCGGACGAGTGGTTACTGATATAACGGACCGGATCAATCTCCTCACGGGTTGGTCCGGCAGTAATCATTACGGTCAGGCCGGCCAGATCCTTTTCGGCCAAAGCAGCGACAGCGCCCTCAAAAATAGCTTCCGGCGCGGCCAGTTTTCCTTCACCTTCCCAACCGCATGCCAGAGTGCCGCTGACCGGCGATTCAAACAGGTAGCCCAGACGGCGGAGCTTCTGTTCGTTATCCTTATATATAGGGTTGCTGTACATATTGACGTTCATGGCAGGAGCAAAAAGCACCGGTGCTTTTGTTGCCATGACGGTTGTGGTGAGCATATCATCGGCAATTCCGGCAGCAATTTTGCCGATAACATTGGCCGTTGCCGGGGCGACAATAAACAGATCGGCCCGGTCAGCCAGTGAGATATGTCCGATTTCCATTTCCGCAATCAGGTCAAAGAGACCTGTATGAACCGGATTTGACGAGAGTGTTTGAAATGTAAGCGGAGCTATGAACTCCTCGGCTGCACGTGTCATAATAACATGAACTTCTGCTCCAGCTTTAGTCAGGAGGCGCAGCAGCTCAACAGCCTTGTAAGCAGCGATGCCTCCGCAAACCCCGAGAATTATTTTTTTATTCCTAAGCATATGAAAGGCCCACCTCAGAAATACGGATTACAGCGTTTTTCGTGCCCGATGGTCGTGTGCGGTCCATGGCCCGGATAGGCGACAACTTCATCAGGGAGGGTAAACAGCTTGGTGCGGATTGATTCCAGCAGCTGTTCGTGTGACCCGCCAGGCAGGTCTGTACGCCCGATTGAATCGGCAAAGAGCGTGTCGCCGGTAATGACTTTCCGTTCTTCCTCAAAATAAAGGCAGCATCCTCCTTGGGAGTGGCCAGGTGTATGCAGCACCTTAGCGCGGCACGAACCAAAGAAAATATTCATGCCATCAACCAGATAACCATCCGCTTCCGGCGATTTTTCACCCTGCAGGCCGTATGTGCGGGCAACCTCAACCGACCGGCTCAACATAGCTGCATCAGCCTGGTGGATCAGGAGTCGTGCGCCAAAAGCAGACAGGATTTGACGGTTCCCCCCCAGATGGTCAAAATGACCATGCGTATTTATTATCGTATTTATCTTCAGATCGTGCTGTTTTACCAGTTTGATGATCAGATCCGCGTCCCCTCCCGGATCAACCACAATACCCTCACGGCTCTGTTCACATGCAACGATATAACAGTTTACTGACAGTGGACCGACGATTATTGATTCAAATATCATAATTGTTCTCTCGTTTCATACAATCCCGGGAGGTGCTGAATTCTGGGTAAATACGACAATTCAGTGTTGTTGACATCCATGGTGGACATGCTAAACTGGCACAGCGTTGCCAGGAGCTGACACATGGAGAGAGACAGATGAAAATAGCTATTGTAGAAACAGAGAACTGCATCAGTTGCGGTCTGTGCATTTCAATCTGCCCTACTGTCTTCAGATTTGACACCACTGGTCGCTCTGAGTGCTTTGATCCTGCCGGAGCCACTGAAGCCGAAATTCAAAGCGCAATTGACGGCTGTCCCGTCCAGTGTATCCGCTGGATGTAAATCTAAATACAAGGAGCTATGAACTATGGAACGTTGGATCTGTACAATCTGCCAGTATGTTTACGACCCCGCCGTTGGCGACCCGGATCGCGGGATTGCCCCGGGGACCTCATTCGAGGACCTTCCTGAAGACTGGAGCTGCCCGTTATGCGGTGCCGGCAAGGATGCTTTCGAAAAAGAATAAAGAAACCGGGGCGGGCTGTGACGTTCGCCCCGCATTTCTCCTTACTTTTTATCAGCCGGCTTTATAATATCGACCAACGTTTTTCCGTCTACAATCTTTATCCGCCATACAAGACCACACGCCCCGCACTCTTTAATCGGAGAATCTTCGGCCGAAAAACCGCTTGAATGCATGTCGAGACCAACTTCTGTCCGGTTGCCACAGTTCGGGCATTTCATGGTTCCACCTCCCGTTCATTCTCTTCGAATTGAATCAAGCCAGTTCCGGTAAAATAGTTGTAATCGCGCTAAACAGGCCATCCAGATCAGCTCTGGTCATATCACCCATGTGGGCGATACGGAAGGTTTCTCCCTTGATTCTGCCGTACCCGTCATCAAATGCAAAACCGGCTTCACCCAGATTCTTTTTCAGAGCGGCCAGGTCAATTCCGCGGCTGTTTCGGCTGCAGGTCAAAGTCTGCGAACGGTAAGCAGCCGCCGGAAAAGATTCAAAACCACGATCAGTCAGCCAGCCGCGAACATAACCGGCAAGATCACTGTGGCGCGCCCAGCGGCTTTCCAGCCCTTCGGCAAAAATCCGCTGCAGCTGACAATCCAGCGCATAAATCAACGAGATACATGGGGTTGAAGGGGTATTGTTCTTGGCATCGCTGGCGGCAAACTCGACAAAATCAAAATAATAGCCACGCCCTTCCATGCCGGCAGCCCGTTGGAGCGCCTTTTCGCTGGCCGTAAAGACAGCCAGACCGGGCGGCAGGGCAAAAGCCTTCTGCACTCCGAAGATGCAGCTGTCGATGCCGAGCTCGGCAACCGGAATCTTGAGTGCGCTCATCGAAGAAACAGTATCGACAATGAACATTACCTCCGGATATTTATGCATGACTTCGGCAATCTCCGCTAGAGGCGACATCACTCCCGTGGATGTCTCATTGTGGATCATGGTCATGCTGTCGTATTTTCCGGTAGCCAGAGCCTGGTCAACAGCCTCGGCGGTAACCGGAGTGCCCCAGTCAAAACGGATGGCGTCGGCCTGTTTGCCGCAGCGCAGCGTGACATCATGCCACTTGTCTGAAAAGGCGCCGTTGCAGAAATTGGCGCAGCGCTTTCCGACCAGATTGCGGATTGCTCCCTCCATGACGCCGAAAGCACTCGAAGTTGCAAGAAAAACTCTGTCATCTGTGAACAGCAGTTTTTTCAAACCGGATGTTACCCGGCCATGCAGCTCAGCGTACTCCTTCGTGCGATGCCCTATCATGGGCGAAGCCATTGCTTTCAAAATATCCGGGTGGACCTCAACTGGTCCTGGGATAAATAATTTTTTGTGCATTGTACATAACTCCAGTGCTGGAAAATAGTGGTTAGCCAACAACTTGCGAGGCTACCAAATGCAGTGGATAAAGTCAAGATTCAGCGAAGTTGGCACAAAAAGAACGGGCCTGCAGCTGCACAATGATGCCAATTTGCAATTGACGGCAGAAATCTCTGGCTGTATAGTCGCGCGGTTATGTGACATTTTAACCTTTTTGAGTACAAAGGAGTCGTACCAATGCAGAAGCGAGTTTTATTGTTATCCATTGCAGTCTCAATAGTTGTATTGTCTGCCATATGCGCAGGCGCAGCCGAAACCAAGGACATCAAATTCAATTTTAAAAACGCCGGTCCAGTCGTGTTCAGTCACGAACTGCACCTGAAAAAATACAATAACAATTGTAAAATGTGCCACGATGCAATCTTCAATCTGAGAAGCAAGAAGCACTATACGATGGCTGAAATGGAAAAGACCAAATCCTGCGGCGCATGCCATAGCGGCATCAAGGCTTTCAGTGTCGCCAGCGACAAGGACTGTTCCCGCTGCCACACCGGCAAGCCGCGAGATGTCCCATATGCAGTTAAAGGCCTCGGCACTGTTACATTCAGCCATTCGCTCCACATCGCCAAAACAGGCGGCGCTTGCAGAGGATGCCATAACGGTAAAGTCATTACCGGCCGTGAAAAAGCGGTAACGATGGCACAAATGGAAAAAGGACGCACCTGCGGTGCCTGCCACAACGGAAAACGCACTTTTGCCGTAACAGCAAACTGCGACCGCTGCCATAAAACACTCAAGCCCAAAGAGATCACCTTTAATATTAAAGGGGTGACACCGGCTACGTTCAGCCATACACTCCATACCGGGATTTACAGCTGCAAAGACTGTCACACAAAAACATTCCCATACAAATCTGTTGTCGGCAAAGCCACCATGGACAGCATGGCCAAAGGCAAGTCCTGCGGTGTCTGCCACAACGGCAAGGATGCGTTTGCATCATCCGGTGATTGTAACAAATGTCACAAAGGTATGAAACCGGGCAAATTGACGTTCAGAAGCAAGGATGGCACCATTACCGGTTACTTCAGCCATGCGTTCCATACCGAAATGTACAAGTGCAGCGATTGCCACACCAAAATTTTTCCCTATAGCAGTACCAAGCGCTTCACAATGAAGGTGATGGAAAACGGCAGCGCATGCGGTGCCTGCCACGACGGAAATACTGCCTTCTCTGTAAAGGGAGACTGTTTGAAGTGCCACAGCAAATAATCCTAGCAGAGAGAGCACCGATGCAAAGCAGATAGTCCAGGTTTTCTATACGGGGTGACAGACAGCAGTTTGTCGCCCCGTTTTTTTGCTGCGATTATGCCCTTCCGGTTAATCCCTTTAACTGTGTGATTAGCGCCGGTTACAGCATGCGGCAGAGCCACAAAACCGGTCCTTTATCCGTACATGGATGTTTGAGCGGGAATGAATACTAAGAATGATTCTCGTATACGATCTGTACAAGTATCCAATAAATTCGTTGATTTTGTCACCTGCGTAGTGTATAGACACTCCGTTTGATGTATACATTATTTATACAGCTTACCTTTTATATAATCAATCTATCCATTCAACTGCTCAGATTTACAGCATATTCAAAATATTAACGCATGGAGGATTCATTAATGTTGAGCAAGCTTTGTCGTTTTATCCCTTTTCTGCTCCTGTTCGTAGCGATTGCTTTCCCGGCGGCTGCAGAGCAGGGCATGGCCATTGACCCAGCCACCTGCCTGGGCTGCCACAGCAATAAAATGTCCGCTCATGATTTTGCGGCGTCTGTCCATGGCAAAAATGCCTGTACCAGCTGCCACGTGGACATCACTGATCTCGCCAAACACATGAGAAAGGAGATCAAAGTCCAGAAGGTACAGTGCGAACGGTGCCACAAGAAACAGAATGCCGAGCACTATTCAAGTATTCACGCTGAAAAAGGCGTAACCTGTGCCGAGTGTCACACCGACATCCATACCCATAAGTACTGGAAAAACGACAAGCGCATTGCTGTTGCGACGTGCATTAAATGTCATGATAAGGAAGCTATCTACCAGAAATCTATCCATGGCAAGGGTGTTGCGGCCGGCAACATGGATTCAGCTGCCTGTGAGGACTGCCATAATCTTCACGCCATCCAGAAAGTGGGCAAGGACCACAATGGACGGGAATTCCACACCAAAGTCTGCCTGAAGTGCCACAGCGACGAGAAGATGATGGCGCGGAACAATGTCACTAATGTCGCAGTCAAATCATACATGGAGAGCTACCACGGCAAAAACTATCGCCTTGGATTCCCTGAAAAAGTTGCAGGTTGTGCAGATTGCCATACCGCTCACTCGGTATTGCCAAAATCAGACCCGCTATCCAGTGTTAACCCTGCAAATGTTGTTAAGCAATGTGCCCAGTGCCATTCAAAAGCAACACCGCTCTTCGCCCAGTTCTATGCCCATGGCGAGATGACCGACCGCAAAAACTACCCGATCCTGTTCTACACCTTTGTCGCCATGACCGGCCTTTTAGTGTCCACCTTTGGCGTGTTCTGGATTCACACCCTGCTCTGGATGTTCCGCGGTTTTGTTGAAAACCGTGAGAAAGCTGACAGTCTGGCCGCAGGTACGCACCATCATGTTATTCCAGATGCACACAAACAGTACCGCCGCTTCAACCGGCTGCACATCTTCCTGCATCTCCTGGTTATTACCAGCTTTCTGCTGCTGTCCTTGACCGGCCTGCCACTCAAGTTCAATACGCAGGCATGGGCACATACACTCATGAATCTGTACGGCGGTGCAGCAAATGCTGCAATTCTCCACCGCATTGGTGCCGCAATCACATTCGTCTATTTCGGTTCTGCTCTTGCAATGAGCATCAACTTCCTTTTCATCCGTAAAGATATCAAGGGCAATTGGATACAGCGTCTGTTCGGACCGGATTCACTCTGTTTCAATCTACGCGATATCAAGGATGTATATAACATGGTCAGATGGTTCTTCTTCAAGGGTTCGAAGCCTACTTTCGAGCGCTGGACGTACTGGGAGAAATTCGACTTTGTTGCAGTCTTCTGGGGTATGTTCGCCATCGGCGGATCAGGCCTGATGCTCTGGTTCCCGGAGTTTTTCGGGATGTTCCTCCCGGGATGGGCGTTCAACATCGCGACTATCGTCCACTCCGATGAAGCGCTGCTGGCAACCGGCTTTATCTTCTCCGTCCACTTCTTCAACACCCACGGACGCCCCGAGAAGTTCCCGATGGACTTCGTCATTTTCAATGGTCAGATCGGCAAAGAAGAAATGCTCGACGAGCGCGGGGACCAATGGAAACGTTATGAGGAAGAGGGGATTACCGAACAATTCGCCTGCAAGAAAACCAGCGGTGTTGTGTATGACTTCCTTGTCAAGGGCTTTGGATTCACCGCCCTTTTCATCGGCATCAGCCTTTTGCTGCTGATGATCGTTGCCATCATGGGAGGCGGCGGGCACTGATACATTTAATTTTAATTTAATAAGATGAATCGGGGGGCAAATCAGCCCCCCTTTTTTTATGCACATCAAACCTGTTGTTTGTTACGCTGTCCCGGCAGAAATGATTTGTGACAACTCGCGGGAGGACTGAACTAGTGAGACAGAGATGACCTCTGGGATGTTGCATGGTCATATGTCAGTAACTGCTCCATCTTGAGAGTGACCGACAGACTTCTTCTGCCATTTGCTTAAAGCAAGTGACTCAACGGCAGCCGCCATACCGAATGAAAATATGCTAAAAACAAGCGGCAGACCGTGGGTCCCGAGTAGATCGTAGAGAAACACCTTTATTGCCCCGATAACAGTAACGAGAATTGCTACATTACGGATTTCCCTGTTCTGCCGAAGATATGCCCACACGATCAGTATAATGGCCGATGCATTAATGAGTACGGACTGTCCGCAGCGGAAGGTATCACGCTGCATTTCGGCCGGGACAAACTGTACTGTCTGATAAATCCCGACACTGATCATGAAGAAACCACAGGCCAGGCCACCCAGCAGCAACAGAACTGCACTCCGGTCATTACGGTCAAAAGTATCGAAAAAGGCCGAATTAAAAGGAACCGGCCACTGTCTGCACCATTGATAATGATATATCGATATGACTGCCAGAAGTCCGGCAGGCAGCATATTGACGGGGTCAGTGCCCCCTGTTCCTTCACCGCGCAGTGCAATGACAAGTGCCACACAGGCGTAAATGTTCATCAGATACGTAGTACCCCGTATACCGCCATTCTCCCAGATACGGGAAACAATCGCCATGGTTATGGCCACCAGCGAGACCACCGGCAATGACATGATAAATCCACCTGTTGCTGCTGGCAGTGCCAGGACGAGCAGAACGGCCCCGGCAAATGCGAATGTATTGGTCCCTGGCGCTCCTTCCATGCCGCGGCCGGCAAACCAGAACGTTATTCCCAAGAGGCTTGCGGCACCGAGCAGGCCGATTACACCAAGAAGATTCATGTTCATCTGCCAGACTTCGGCCATATGGCGTGCCAGTGTAAAAGCCCATATCACGCTAAGAGTCGGCAGACTGAAATCGAACCTGGATATTTTCCGGTTGCCGGCATTGGTGATTCCGAGCAGGGACAGGAAGATGAATGTAAGGAAGAAAACCGCCAGCACCGGCAGGTACCAGACCGGGGCCAGCTCAGGCGGAATCGCCTCTCCCCTGCCCATAATTATTCCCAGCCTGATTCCCCAGAGCTGGAGCATGAGCATCGTAACTACGAGGACCGACCAGCGCAGCCATGAACAGCTTTTCAGCCGTGCGGCTGCATAGCCAAGCACGTTGGCGGTGAAGAGCACCAGAGAGAGATAGGGGAAGAACGGATGGGGATAGTCGATAGCCGCACCGGCAAAGCACATGCCGAGAACCCCGACTGAGATGGGGGTGAAAGCATTGAACCGGCGGCTCATAAGTGCCATGCAAAAACCGGTCGCCATCAGCGTGAGGTACGCCGGGACGAGCGGCAGTGATTTGAAGTGCATATGCGTTTCAACCACGATCGTCGACATTAGTACGACGCCGCAGGCGGCAAAGACCGGGGCAAGAAGGCTTTCCCTGGAGTATTTGTACCAGCCGAAAGCCATCAGCGCCGAGGCGTAACCCATGCCGAGGCCTGACCCGACCAGCTTGGTGACCAGGCCGCTATCGGTGATGGTCCGCAGGACGAGCGCAATAACCATCAGGAAGCAGACAGTGGCGAGGCGAGGCAGTACTGCATTCCGGCTGGCCCAGCCAAGCACCTCTTCCGTCAGTTCAGGCATTTCCTCATCGGCGTAGGCCATTGACTTTGATGTCTCCGGCTTGGAAACCGGAACCGTGGGAGACGGAGTACCAGCACCGCCGCCCATGTGGGAGGTCAGGCGGTCAAGTTGGCTCTCAAGCATCTGTATGCGGTTTTCAAGCTCCTTTTCCCGTTTCTCAACGGTCTCATCTGGTGTCGGCATCCGTATTCCTCCCCCGCTACAGACATCTGCTTCACCGGACTCACTCCCGAACTCCCGCGCAACGGCGCATGGTATCCGGTATACTATCTGTGATCAGTGCGAATCCTTCACCCCGAACACAGGCAGCACTCTGGTAACCAGGTAGAATAGTACAAAGGGGGTTACAATGACCGTAAGCGCCCCAAACAGCCCCTCTTTGAACAGCTCAACGCTGCTCGGCCAGATGGGCATCTTATATTCCATGAACCCGGAGAAAGATGCGGAGAAGGCCTGACCTCCGATAACAACATTCCAGCGCATCATGAAGACCCCCATCAGGACCAGCAGAGAGCCAACCAGCGCCCTTCTGATAGTCAGGCCCGGGAGCAGGAATATGATGAAAGGGAGTAAATTTCCCAAACCATACTGGAGGACAAATATATTTACGAAATCTTTTTCATAAATAACGCTGCGAAGGATATCCCATGATTTGACTGCAGTGTAATTACGAAAAATCAAGTCAAGCAATTCCAGGGTAATCGCCAAGACCATAAACATAAGCAGATACTTTGACGTCATGGTAACCGTAACAACCTCAGCGCTTTTAAGCTCATCACTGGATGGCAGACGCGGATTATTCTTCCTTTTCCAGGAGTATATGAGCTTACGAAGCTCCATGGTGACAATGTAGGTTGCAATGCAGAGCGCGATGCCGGATACAACTGCCGAACAGATGAATATGACCGGCATGAGAGGCGTCATCCATAACGCGTTTGCTTTCACGGACCCGAAAATGAAGCCGGCATAGCCGTGCAGAAAACAGGCCACAGGTATGCCAATGGCAGCCATGATTTTCACGGCGCGTTCGTCCTTTTGCAGAGCTTCCGGACTGAGATCCATCGCTCCCATCGCAAGCATCGAATAGAGAGCCAGTTGTGCCGACTCTATTTTGTTGCGGCGCTGCTTTGATCGTAGCTCCAGGACTGTCTGCACAATAAATTGCCGATAAACGAACCATATTTCCGAAAGCACGATCATTGCGTAGGTAGTAAACACTATACCAAAAGCTGCAATGGCTGACGTAAAGTGAGGGGTCATCATTACATAGATCCCCCTCTGAGGCTGTTGCAGGTGCAGCAACAACGGCAACATGGCAACCGGAAGCAGTGCCAGGGAGAATACAAGTGCAAACCGTGCTATCTCTTTTAATTGTTTAACACCGAATACATGATAGAGCGACGACAACACGAAGGCTCCCGCCACCAGACCGGTCATGAAGGGATACATAACAATCTGGATTGACCAGTAAATGTATTCATTGGGATAAACGAAGAATTCCTTTAATGTCCAAGCCTCGCCATGTACCATAGCTATTTTACCTCCCTTGAGAGTCCCAGATAAAAAACCTGCGGCTTGGTGCCGAACTCTTCCTTAAGAACATTGACCTGTTCTGATGTAATAATCTTTGTGACGGGATCTTCAGGGTCCCTGATATTGCCGATCCTTCGCGCCCCGAATGGACAGGCATCAACGCAAGCGGTTTTCATTCCCTTGGAAATGCGGTGATAACAGAAGTTGCATTTTTCAGCTACGTGGTAGACAGGATGGAAAAAACGCACACCGTATGGGCAGCCCATAACACAGTAGCCACACCCGATACACCACGAGCGGTCTACGAGCACAATCCCATCCTGAGTCTGGTAGGTCGCTCCTACCGGACAAACCTGAACACAGGCCGGATTTTCACACTGGTTACAGAGCTTTGGAACGAAAAATGCCTTGCCAATCTCTTCCGGATTAATTTCCTTCATGCCTTGATGGGCCTGGTCGATTTTCTGCGTCGTGAAACCATCACGTGCACCTTTGGGAGAGTCAATAAATGTCTGGCCATCCTCTGTAACCACATAACGCTCAACCCACGTACGGGTTACGTTTGCATCGTATGGCACCTCATTTTCAATCTTACAGGCCTTTACACAGAAACCGCAGCCGACACATTTGTTAATATCGACCAGAAAAACCCAGCGTATCTTACCCTGGCCGTCTCTTTCGGCTCGCAACCTCTTCGGATTGAAGACTTCCAGAAGCGTAAGCGGCAGAACAACACCGCCTGCAACAATCATTGCCTTCTTGCAAAATTCACGACGATTTATCATGACTTCGCCTCCCGTTTCTGGTTCATCGGTTTCGGATTGTGAGGGATGTGACACATCACGCACTGAGCCTGAGGGTAATGTTTTTCAGGATCAATACCCGGAATGCTGCTGCGGATGTTACCCTTGTAAGGCATAAAGGAGTGGCAGCGGATACACAGGGCGCGGCTGCGGTCAATGGTCAGGCCAACCGGGTCCTGTGGATGATCGTAGGCGGGACCATGGCAGTTTTCACAACTAATGGAGGCATGACCAGAAGCCTTAATGTAATTATATTCATCAACATGGCATTCGGCACAGACCTTGGCAGTTTTGTACTTCACCCTGACCTTTTTCCATTCAGCCTCGTTGGATTTGCGGTGCCAGCCATACATGTAGCCGCGCTCATGAATACCAAAGTCCTCTGGCACTAACAGCGTTCTAGCAAGCAGGATAACACCAACTATCACGATAACAATATAGAGCGGTCGCCAGACATGATTTTTCAAGTTGTGCACCTCCGTGTGTTCTGTTAAAAGTGTTGTGCCGGCAACAGAAAGTCCGCACAGCAAGGAAATATGTTGTTATTATAACAGTGTTTAAATTAACACTTTAACTGTTTTTGTCAACAAAAGAATCATCCATGCTGCGGCTCACCCCCACCTGTGAAATGTTTTGTCCGGCCAGCCTAAAATGTTTGACAATAAGAACTTTAGTATAGTAATAAAGAAAGCTTACATGCTGTTTTATCAACTAATTGATGGGCATACCCCATATTATCGCAAAGAAGGAGCTGTACACCATGGCAATTCGTAAAACAGCCGGGTACGCCTGGAACTTGATCAGCCTTATCGGAATGCTACTGGCTGTGACCGCAACCGCGCTCATCATAGTTTTTTTCGCTTTCGAGGCGATCACCGGTGTTGAGCGTGCCTATCTGGGGCTCATGACCTACTTTATATTTCCAGGCATGCTGATCTTCGGACTGCTGCTGGTCCCGTTCGGTGCCTGGCGGGTACGTAACGAAAGGCGTAAAGCCATCATTGAGGGGATGGCCTCACTCGATGAGGAGATACCGCAGTACCCCCGGCTTGACCTGAATGAACCGCATCGGCGCCACCTGTTCATCTTCTTCATTCTGGCAAGCGTTCTTTTCGTTGTTGTTGTAGCAGTTGCCTCCATCAAAGGTTTTGAGTTCACCGAATCGACCGTTTTTTGCGGTGAGGTTTGTCATACGGTAATGGAGCCGGAACACACCGCCTGGAGTAATTCACCACACGCCAAGGTAAAATGTGTTGAATGCCACGTTGGTCCTGGTGCCGCCTGGTATGTAAAGGCCAAAATTTCCGGTTTGCGGCAGCTGTATGCTGTAGCGTTCCACACCTATCCGACACCCATAGAAACCCCTATTGAGAATCTTCGTCCGGCACGGGAAACCTGCGAACATTGCCACTGGCCGGAAAAGTTTTACATGGGGCGCCAGAAAGTTTTTAACCATTATGCTCCCAACGAGGAGAATACTCCACGCAGCATCGATATGCTGATTCACGTCGGCAGCAACCCTAAGGCGCCAAACTCCAAAGGTATCCATTGGCACATTGGTCAAGAGGTCACCTTTATCGCCCGCGACAAGAAGAGACTTGATATCCCCTATGTTGCCGTCAAGGACAAGGACGGCAAGGTGACCGAATATTCAAACATAGAAAACCCGCTCACCAGGGATGAGATAGCAAAAGGTAACAAGCGGTTGATGGACTGCACCGACTGCCACAACCGTCCGACCCACATCTATCACTCACCAAGTGAAGAAATGGACTTGAATTTCGTCTCAAACAAAATTGACCGTTCACTTCCGTTCATCAAAAAAGTGGCTGTCGAAATACTTGAACGACCATACAAGAACAAAGAAGAAGCAATTGCAGCAATTACTAAAGAAGTTCCTGCCTATTATACCAAAAACTATCCTAAAGTTTTGCAGGAGAAGAGTGCGGCAATCAACCAGGCCGTTGACCGTATAAAAGACATTTACGGACAAAACTATTTCCCGGAGATGAAGGTCAAGTGGAGCACGTACCCGAACTACATCGGTCACTTCTATACTCCCGGTTGTTTCCGCTGTCACGACAACAAGCACAAGACCTCCGACGGCAGGATCATTTCCAAAGACTGTAATATCTGTCACAATGTTCTCGGCCAGACCCAGGAGAACATTCCGGCAGGGACTCGCGTGACGGAATTCGTTCACCCGGTTGACATCGGTGACGAACTCCACAAAACCAACTGCAGCGAATGCCATGCTGCCGGAGGTCACGATATTGCCGGAGGCGGCAAAGACAACCAGTAAGGAGTCCCATTATGGCAAGCAGGACACCAGACCTTTTACTTTCGATCATCGCATTTGTCTTATATATAGCAGGAGGTTTCGGAGTGTTCGCCGGGATTATTCTCATATTCCTGATGGGCAATCAGGACCTTTGGGGATGGGGGGAGGCCAGGGGTATCGGCTACCTCTTCCTTTGCGTCGGGCTGTGTTTATCTGTCATGGGGGTTCTTTTTCTCCGGCTTGTCAGGAACAGAACCAATGCTTTTCTCATCAAAAGCTTAACAGCAAAGGAAAAACCATGATACCGCGTTCCAGGTAAACATTATTATGCTGCTTCAAAGGCAACAACGTAAAAAGGCGCCTCCCGTATCAGGGGGCGCCTTTTTTTGGGCCAGAATAATTGCGCACAAACCAGCCTGCAACAGTGAGGATTATAGCTCTTCAAACGCCTCAACATTGATCACATCAGCAGCCAGCTCTTCAACCTCAGATCCTTCAGAAAGCGGCTCCTGCTTGAGGTTTTCCAGAAAGACACGGTTTTCCTTGATCGTGCGCTTCACATCCTGCAGCAACTTATCCAGCTCTATGTTCCCGGTAGGTTCCATAACCATAGCTTCAGATGGCAGAAAGCACATCCAGATACCGCTCGGCATCCTTGGCGGCCATGCAGCCGCTGCCGGCCGAAGTAATGGCCTGGCGATAGGTAAAGTCCTGCACGTCACCGGCGGCAAAAACCCCATTGACACTGGTGGCGGTCAGATTTCCCTCAAGCCCTCCGCATTTAGTGCGGATGTAACCGTCCAGCATATCAAGCTGGCCGTTAAAGACAGCCGTGTTCGGCGAATGCCCGATGGCGATGAATATACCGTGCAGCGCAACTTCCTTGGTGGACCCGCTCCGATGGCGGATGCGCATGCCGGTTACGCCGCTCGCATCCCCCAGGACTTCATCGAGCTGATGGTTCCATTCGATGGTGACATTCCCCCCCTTGGTCTTCTCAATCAGGCGGTCAGCCATAACTTTTTCGGCGCGGAATTCTTCGCGGCGATGCACAACGGTAACATGCCGGGCGATGTTTGAGAGGTAGAGCGCTTCCTCGACCGCCGTACTGCCGCCGCCAACCACGGCAACATCCTTCCCCCGGTAAAAGAACCCGTCACAGGTTGCACAGCCCGAAACACCTTTCCCCTTGAAAGCGGTTTCAGAGGGGAGTCCGAGATACCTGGCCGATGCGCCGGTAGCGATGATCAGGGCGTCGCAGCTGTAGCTGGCTGAATCGCCCTGCAGCAGGAACGGTCGCTGCTTCAGATCGGCCCGTGTGATAACATCGGAAATCATCTGCGTGTTGAAGCGTTCGGCATGCAGCCGCATACGCTCCATGAGTTCCGGTCCCTCAATCCCCTCGTGGTCACCCGGCCAGTTATCCACTTCAGTGGTCGTTGTCAACTGCCCACCCGGCTGCAGTCCGGTGATCAGTACAGGATTCAGGTTAGCGCGTGCAGCATAGATGGCGGCAGTATAGCCGGCCGGGCCGGCGCCTATAATAATAAGTCGGTGATGAATCGGATCCATGGTTCCTCCAAAAATTGTTTGACGAACTTTAACAGCAAACCGTCCGCTTGCCAAGTATGTTTGACCGGTGCCAACCCATCTGCTAGTATTACAGCAATATCCATGAGGAGTTATCGCATGCAGCTTGCCGACCTTATATCCGATGCGTATGATCGCTTAAAAAAACGCGTACGGCACAGCGAACTTATCTATTCGCACTACTACAGCGAACAGCTTGGAATACCGCTCCATTTCAAGTGTGAAAACCTGCAGAGAACCGGCTCCTTCAAGATCAGGGGAGCGCTCAATTTCATGACCTCCCAGCCACGGGAGAAGTTGAATAATGGCGTCATTACGGCATCAGCCGGCAATCATGCCCAGGGGGTTGCTTTTTCCGCCGATCTGCTCAGTGTTGCCGCAACCGTTTATATGCCCGAGATAACGCCGCCTCAGAAGGTTCAGGCCACCCGTGACTACGGAGCCGAAGTTGTATTGACAGGACGAAATTTCGATGAGGCCTACGCCGCAGCAGTGGCTGCGCAGCAGAAGAACGGGGCGCTATTCGTACACCCCTTCGATGACGAGCTGGTTATGGCGGGACAGGGTACCATCGCCCTGGAGATACTGGAGGAGCTGCCAGACCTGCGCAACATCATCATACCGGTCGGTGGCGGCGGTCTCATTGCCGGTATTGCGACAGCGCTGCGTGAAAGGGCGCCGCATGTCCGTATTATCGGTGTCGAATCGACCGCAGCACCATCAATGTCTGCCTCCTTTGCCGCCGGAAAGCCGGTTGAGCAGCCGGTAAGCATAACCCTGGCCGACGGTATCGCCGTCAAACTCCCCGGGTCAAAGACGGTTCCCGTTATCTGCGCCCTGGTAGATGAAATTGTCCAGGTAGAGGAAGAGGATATCGCCCTGGCAATAGTTTCGCTGTTGGAGAAAACCAAGATGCTCGTCGAGGGTGCCGGAGCGGTGACTCTGGCGGCGGTACTGAACAGGCGGATAGCTGATCTTGAAGGAAAGACCGTCTGCCTGCTGTCAGGCGGGAACATCGATGTCAAGACCATTGCACAGGTTGTAGAGCGGGGGCTGATTGCCGGTGGCCGCTATCTCAGACTGATTGTTGAACTGGACGACCATCCCGGGGCGCTGGCGACTCTTGCTGATAATATCGCCGCCACCCGGGCCAATATTTTCCACATCACCCATGACCGGCGCTCGAAGTCACTGGCCATCGGCAGAACGGATGTATCTCTCGAACTTGAGACTCGCGGCTATGATCATATCAGGGATATTGTCGCGTATCTGCAGGGGAAGGGATACAGCCTGACAGTAGTCTAGCCTGATTCACGTCCCTCAGCAAGCTTCCTAAGGAGCAGCCATGCAGACAGCCGAGTGTGCCATCGGAATAGACATAGGAGGAACGACCACCTGCTTCGGCTTTGTTGATCGCCACGGCAGCCTGCTATGCGAGGCTACAATCGACACACAGCCCG